>NZ_CP171148.1:4985000-5315000 GCF_043099725.1 Nostoc sp. C110
GTCCGGAGCATTGTAGTACGTGTGTAGCCCAAGGCGTAAGGGGCATGCTGACTTGACGTCATCCCCACCTTCCTCCGGTTTGTCACCGGCAGTCTCTCTAGAGTGCCCAACTTAATGCTGGCAACTAAAAACGAGGGTTGCGCTCGTTGCGGGACTTAACCCAACATCTCACGACACGAGCTGACGACAGCCATGCACCACCTGTGTTCGCGCTCCCGAAGGCACTCTTCCCTTTCAAGAAGATTCGCGACATGTCAAGCCTTGGTAAGGTTCTTCGCGTTGCATCGAATTAAACCACATACTCCACCGCTTGTGCGGGCCCCCGTCAATTCCTTTGAGTTTCACCGTTGCCGGCGTACTCCCCAGGCGGGATACTTAACGCGTTAGCTACGGCACGGCTCGGGTCGATACAAGCCACGCCTAGTATCCATCGTTTACGGCTAGGACTACTGGGGTATCTAATCCCATTCGCTCCCCTAGCTTTCGTCCCTCAGTGTCAGTTACGGCCTAGCAGAGCGCCTTCGCCACCGGTGTTCTTCCTGATCTCTACGCATTTCACCGCTACACCAGGAATTCCCTCTGCCCCGAACGTACTCTAGCTATGTAGTTTCCACTGCTTTTATCTAGTTGAGCTAGACTCTTTAACAGCAGACTTACATTGCCACCTGCGGACGCTTTACGCCCAATCATTCCGGATAACGCTTGCATCCTCCGTATTACCGCGGCTGCTGGCACGGAGTTAGCCGATGCTTATTCCTCAGGTACCGTCATTGTGTTCTTCCCTGAGAAAAGAGGTTTACGACCCAAGAGCCTTCCTCCCTCACGCGGTATTGCTCCGTCAGGCTTTCGCCCATTGCGGAAAATTCCCCACTGCTGCCTCCCGTAGGAGTCTGGGCCGTGTCTCAGTCCCAGTGTGGCTGATCGTCCTCTCAGACCAGCTACTGATCGTCGCCTTGGGAGTCCATTACACTTCCAACTAGCTAATCAGACGCGAGCTCATCTCTAGGCAGTTAACCTTTCACCTCTCGGCACATCCGGTATTAGCCACCGTTTCCAGTGGTTGTCCCAGACCTAGAGCCAGATTCTCACGCGTTACTCACCCGTCCGCCACTAAATCCGAAGATTTCGTTCGACTTGCATGTGTTAAGCATACCGCCAGCGTTCATCCTGAGCCAGGATCAAACTCTCCGTTTTAATTGGAAAGCTCTATAGCTCATTAGCTGCTCTTTTTTAACTTCAGCTTAGTTATCTTTTTATTTTCTTGACGCAACACACTTGCTGTATAATTGCTTTCAAACTATAATATTTTCAAGGTTCGGTATCCCTTTTCGCGAGTCGCTTCAAGCTCTCCGCTTCAGGCACTTATTCAATATAGCGAACACACTCCCTTGTGTCAACTATTTTCTCCAAATTTCTTTTGGACTGCTTCTTTGTCCCCTGAAACTCACCACAGTGCCGGGTTCTAGGCAACAATGGTTTATGCATTGTCTTCAGTCACAAAGGGGGAAGCTTGAATTTTCAGTCGGTAATAACTTTATTGCATCATTTCTGGGGCGATCGCGGTTGTCTTATCGCCCAGCCTTACGATATTGAGAAGGGGGCTGGTACTAAGAATCCGCAGACATTTTTAAGAGCGTTGGGGCCGGAACCGTGGGCTGTTGCCTATGTTGAACCATGTCGTCGCCCAACGGATGGACGGTACGGTGAAAACCCTAACCGTTTCCAACATTATTATCAGTACCAAGTTTTGATTAAGCCCTCGCCAGATAATATCCAGGAGATTTATCTTGATTCATTAAGGGTTTTAGGTATTCGTCCTGAAGACCACGATATTCGGTTTGTAGAGGATAATTGGGAAGATGCAACGGTGGGAGCTTGGGGTACTGGATGGGAAGTATGGTTAGATGGGATGGAAATTACTCAATTTACCTACTTCCAACAGTGTGGGGGAATTGATTGCCGTCCTGTGTCGATTGAGATCACTTATGGTTTAGAGCGGCTGACAATGTATCTCCAGCAAGTGGAGGCTATTACTAAAATTCATTGGACGGACAATATTACTTATGGTGATGTTTTTCTGCAAAATGAGATTGAGCAGAGTACATACAATTTTGAAGCGTCTAATCCTGAATTGCTGCTGACACTGTTTAGTTTGTATGAGCAGGAAGCTAGTCAGTTAACGGAGAAGGGTTTGGTGTTACCCAGTTTGGATTATGTAATGAAGTGTTCGCACACGTTTAATCTGCTGGATGCTAGAGGTGTGATTTCGGTGACTGAGAGAACTCGCTATATTGCCAGGATTCGGCATTTGGCTAGGAAGGTTGCTCATTTATATGTAGAGCAAAGGGAGAAATTGGGTTTTCCGTTGCTCAAAGATTTAAAACCAGTCATACCTGTTGGGCAAGTAGAAGTCGCGGCTATACAAACGAAATCTGCCTCCGCAGGTTAGCAAACCTTTGATTTTGCATTCTAAATAAGTTAGGCATATCTTAAATCATGTAGCTATTGCTAAAGATCAGAAATACCGTTAAATCTTGAATCTGGAAGATTAAGGCTACAAGATAAGGCCCGCACAGGCGGGCTTTGTTTGTATAAACTTGATGGACTATACTTCACCACAGGCATCAAAATCTTTCAAAGATGTCTATATAAAGAGATGAAAAGCTTACGCAGAGGTACTCCAGCCGCAGATAATAAGAGTTTGGAATATTTGATTCTTGAATTTTATTGCCAAATTCAGCAACGCCAATTTTTCTCTATTGCTACTCTAGCTATTTTTAAGTCAACTGCGAATTCTGGGTGTCAGGTGCTTTTACAAAAAATCTTATGATTCAAACCAGTGGTGTAATTATTTGTCTTGGCTACATTTTTGGGTTGCTCTTTACAGCAGTTCCTTGGGGTGGTGTGTGGATTTTGATTCTGGGGATAGTGGGAGCAATTCTTTTTAGAAGACGCACTAGTATACAACAACTTGCCCAAAAAGCAGAAAAGGCTGGAAGCAAAAATAAGGCAGTGCCTAATACCTGGCAAACTAATCCCCATCCTCGAATATGGCTAGCTGCTGGCTTAGTAGGATTATTGGCAACTCTATATTTTCAATGGCGAGTGCCGCAACCAGGTGCAAAAGATATTAGTCAGTTTGTTCCACCTGGAAATAGCAGTAATCAAGAACAACTTGTGATTGTTCGTGGAGAAGTGGCGAGTAATCCTCGCTTAACTCGCAGTCAGCGAGGACAATTTTGGCTGGAAGCCACTCAGATAGATGAGGTCAAAAATGAAAAAGGTTCAGCAGGTGTCCCAAAAGGAGTAACGGGCAAATTGTATGTGACAGTGCCTATACTTCAGGCGACTGGGTTATACCCTAGTCAACAAATTGCTGTGACTGGGATTTTGTACAAACCAAAGGCGGCTTCCAATCCTGGTGGTTTCGATTTTCAGAAGTTTCTTAAGCAGGAAGGAACATTTGCTGGTTTGATTGGGCGACAAATAAATGTTTTGGATCAGGAACGGAAATGGGGATGGTGGCAAATTCGGGAGCGAATTGTGCGATCGCAAGTTCGTTGGTTAGGTATTCCTGAAGGGCCTCTTGTCAGTGCAATGGTTTTAGGTAGCAAAGCTGTTGATTTACCTTACGATATCCGCGACTTATTTGTACAAGCAGGATTAGCTCATGCTTTAGCAGCTTCCGGGTTTCAAACTTCTTTGATTTTGAGTGTGATCTTACAGTTAACTAGACGGGCAAAAAAAGCAACGCAATTTACCCTTGGCTTTTTAGCTTTAATCATTTTTCTAAGTTTAACAGGTTTTCAACCTGCGGTTCTCAGAGCCGTAATTATGGGTTTTGCGGCATTAGTGGGTTTGCTATTAAAAAGAAAGGTAAAACAGTTTGGATCATTGCTATTAGCAGCAACTCTGTTATTAGTGTTTAATCCTCTATGGATTTGGGATTTAGGTTTTCAATTGAGTTTTTTAGCAACACTGGGCTTAATCGTAACAGTACCGGCATTAGTCAACCGCCTAGCATGGCTACCACCTGCGATCGCTTCTTTAATTGCCGTTCCCCTTGCTGCGACTCTTTGGACTTTACCTGTACAACTTTCTGTATTTGGGGTTGTACCATCTTATAGTTTGTTGCTGAATGTGGTTAGTACTCCATTAATTTCGATCATTAGTATAGGTGGAATCATTAGTGCTTTAGTAGGTTTAATTTGGACTCAGGCAGGAAGCTTCATCGCATCGGTGTTACATTACCCGACAGACTGGCTAATTAAATTAGTGGAATTTTTTAGCAAGTTGCCAGGAAATTCTGTTGCTGTAGGTAGTATATCCACTTGGCAGCTTTTGACGATTTATTTACTGATTATACTGGTTTGGCTAGTTCCTTGGTGGCAGCGACGGTGGTGGGTTGCTAATGTGATTGCCATTGGTTTAGTATTCATCCCCCTTTGGCATTCTACAAATACATTATTTAGGATAACGGTATTAGAATCTGGTACGGAACCAATTGTAGTTGTTCAAGATAGAGGAACTGTAACTGTAATTAATAGTGGTGATGAAGGGACTGGACGTTTCACAATCCTACCGTTTTTACAACAGCAAGGTATAAATCAAATTAATTGGGCGATCGCAACTGATTTTCAAGGCAATGAAAGTAATGCTTGGTTGGAATTATTGCAACGTTTACCAATCAAAAATTTTTATGAATATTCCCCCAATCCAGAAAATTCTATTGCAACTCAGGCAATTCAACAAGAATTACAAAAGCATCAGGGATTTTATCAACCAATGGCAGTTGGTCAAGCTGTCAAAACGGGTTTAATAGTGGCGCAGTTAATCAACGCTCAATTACCCATCTTACAATTGCAAATTTTAGATCAGAATTGGTTATTAGTCGGTAATGTCAAGTCTAAAGAGGTACAGCAATTAGTCAAAAATGGGAGCTTGCCTCGTCCACAAGTCCTGTGGTGTTCACCTCAGTCATTAAAAGATTTAGTTATTGCTCTGCAACCACAAGTGGCGATCGCTTCTTCTGTTAACTTTGATCCAAAGGTTTTATCGGAACTTAATCAAAGCCAAACTAAACTATTTTTTACGGGACGCGATGGGGCTATTCAATGGACACCTGATGGTCAGTTTGAGGCGTTTATTGAAGCAGCAGAAAACAAATCTTCTATCTTATAAAAAACTCATAATTCAGGAATTTTAAAAGCACGATAAGTAAGTTGGTACAATAAAATCAAACTATGTAAAGAAAAAGGAACTAGACCAAAACCCTTATAGCTATTGACTTTAGCAAGATTGCCTATTATCTTATCCCAATGACAATTATTTACGCCTACTTACTTATTTCTTCTTAGGCAAGACTAGCTAAAGATGAGTTTTATAGATTACAAGCCTAGTTAGTACTTAATAAAGTTTCACATTCGCCTACATTATACTGGTCTGGTCTTTGACTGACACCCAATACTTGTTGCAATTTGGGTAAAAGGGGGAAAGAAAAAACCTTTAACCTTTTTCCTGAACCCACTTCTGATTTAAAAATGCAAAACTCCAAGCAGTATTGGGCTAGCACTAACTACTTTAAATTAAAACACAGCATTTTTTAATGAAGTCATGGACTAGACTTGATTATTTAAAATCTGACAGTAGTGGAAATACTTATTTTATTTTTACTTATTTAAATATTTCTTTTACATTGTGCTTATAATTCTTGCTCTAAAAATAGTTAAACTTCATACTTGAGAATAAATCATAGTTTTTTACTATTGCTTAGAAAAACATCTATCCTACTTCACGATCACTTGAACTAGATGTCATTACTTATACCATTGTAGTAGCATCTTAAATGATTGATATTAGAGAAGTAGTTTAAAAATATAGATTGTCTGTCCCCTACATGAATAAAAAATGGGCTGCTAAACGACTTACTATCAATCTCACATCAAGCGAGGCACAGAAGCTTGAACAATACTGTTCAATAACAGGGAGACCAGCAACTGATGTGATTCGGGAGTTAATTCGCTCTCTTGCTACTCAGGAGGAAAAAGGCTTGCAAACTTAGTAAATCATATTGAACAAAAAACAAAATTATGATGATCACATCTAATTAGGGAGTGAAATAAGTGTTTCAGGGTTATTAGTTATTTCCCTGAAAACACACGCTATAGGTAGCAACTGAACACTTAGCTATGCCCAATATGGATGGTTTTGAGGTAATAGTTTACCTATAAGTGAATCCGTAAATTGGTTTTGCTCTCAGTATCAGTGCCAGCATTTTCTAGGAAAAGCACTAGGGGAGTTTAGAGGCAGGGGAACAGTATTCCTGCCCAAACTTCTCTAGAGCTACAAATTACTCAATAAGGTAAATTCTTTGTAGAGACAGCGATTTATCGCGTTTTTCTAACGTATCAGTCTTTTAGACGCGATAAATCGCGTCTCTACATGAGGGCTTTCTGGCTTATCCCAACGCTTCTTCTCAGACCTTTTTAAATTTTGAAGCTTTCAATTTTAAAAACGTTTGAGTAAGATGTTCGGCGATGGTTCAGTAGAGCCGCGATGATGCCATTAGCGTAGCATTCCGTAGGAAAGTCAAAAATTTAAAATTCCCCTTTTCAAGACAGACACTTTAAAAGTCTGGTTGACTACTAAGAGAATATCAAAAATAAATTATTCAGTTAGGTATATTAAGGTTAGCGTAGCGATCGCTAGCCCGGAAGTAACGATAACAAGTTTTTGTCAATTGGGGGACACACTTTTATTTACATTGCCCATCCCATAATCAGTAATGGCTTTACCAAAACTTACTCTTTCGATTCACATCCAGGAGTACAGCGATCGCCCCTTCAACAGCTAAAAATTTGATCAGAGAGTGCGTTATTGTCGCTTATCGTAGGTATCGCTTGTTTTCAATTGCGACGGAAATTTCTCTTACGTTGTTTGTGTCTTGCAACTTCTTTGCGCTTGTGTTTTTCCAAAGGGGTTTCAAAGTGACGATTCTTTCTCATGTCTGGGAAAATACCTGCTTTGGAAACTTCTCTCTTAAATCGACGCAAGGCCGATTCAATTCCTTCATTTTCGCCCACAAATACTTGGGTCATTTTCATCTCCTACTTAATTGGTACTGGGCAATTTCAAAGCATCCAGTAGATCGGAGCGCAAAAAGGGCAGATAATGATTCTGCCCTTAAGACGTTAAAACTTAATTTTTGATTTTAAACCTTAGTAGCGTCCTCGGTTGTATCCGCCACCGCCGCCGCCGCGACGATCGCCACCGCCACCACCAAAGGAACCACTTCTGTCTTCCTTGGGTTTAGCTTTGTTGACTTTTAGGTCGCGTCCCATCCACTCAGCACCATCAAGAGCTTCAATGGCAGCTGTTTCTTCAGCTTCTGTGCCCATCTCTACGAAAGCAAAGCCACGTGGACGGCCTGTTTCACGGTCAGTAGGCAACTGAACGCGTTTTACAGAACCATGTTCAGCAAATACAGAGGTAAGGTCTTCTTGTGTGACCTCGTAGGATAGATTACCTACATAAATTGACATGCGTTATCTCCAAAATCATAGGTGTGTAGAGATTTAGATTTCGGAGACAAGCTTGTTAAGACCAAAAGGGAAAAGCCTGTCAATACTAAAAACAAACGCTGTAACCGAATTTTATTCTCACCTAACTACCTTAGCACATCCTTGAGTTCTTACCCATCCTAAAAAAGGAAGTACTAAGAGTCAGCGATCACAGTTCACCCTCTCAAACATCCTCTAGGTAATGAATTTATAGGCAACTTTAACATTGAGTAGCAAAAATTGCCCAAATAATTGCAAAATAAATGCAGTTCGTCATTGTAACTACCTGGAAATGCCGAGTACACTTGCTGACGCACAGAATTTACTTTCTGATCTGATCGCCCGCTACTGTGAGCGTGTAGATTATCTGATGATTCGCCTTGAAGAAGCAGAAGGGACTGATATCTTGTTGCGTGGCGACAAGGTAGAAACCCTCAGTGAAGGTATCTCCATTGGTGGACATATTCGCGCTTGTTATAAGGGTGGGTGGGGGTTAAGCTGCTTCAACCAACTGGGAACAATTCAGGATCGGATAGAAGAAGCGATCGCTGCGGCGCGAATGGTTGGTGATGAAGAAACTTTACTTGCACCCATTGACCCGGTGCAAGCAGTATGCGTTCTACCCCTAAAAGGCACTGATCCCCGAAAAATTCCCCTTTCCAAGAAAAAACAATTGTGCGATCGCTATACTGAATTGCTCAAAAGTATTGATGATCGGATTACCACTACCTCGGTGCGTTATGGTGACAGCGCTCAAAGAGTGATCATTGCTACCTCAGAAGGAACTTTGATCGAGCAATCTTGGGTGGATATGGAAATGCGCTTTGCCGCCACTGCCAGAAATGGCGAAACCGTACAAACTGGACGGGAAACTACTGGTTCTCGCAAAGCTTACGAAGATTTAACTGATTTGGATGAACAGGTAAAAGGTGCGGCTCAAAGAGCGATCGCAGCTTTATCTTTACCACCTGTCAAAGGCAATACTTATACCGTAGTCATCGACCCAATTCTCACGGGTTTGTTTGTCCATGAAGCTTTCGGGCATCTTTCTGAGGCTGATATGGCTTACGAAAATCCTGATTTGTTAGAAGTTATGACCATTGGACGGCGGTTCGGCCCAGAAGAACTCCAAATTTTTGATGGTGCTGCCTCAGAAGGACATCGCGGTAGCTATTTTTACGATGATGAAGGCACGCCTGCTACAACTACGCAATTAATTAAAGATGGAGTTTTAGTTGGACGTTTACATTCTCGTGAAACTGCTGGCAAGTTGCAGGAAGCGCCTACTGGTAATGCCAGATGTCTGAATTATCACTTTACTCCCATTGTGCGGATGACAAATACCTGGATTGAACGGGGTAAAACACCAGTCAAAGACTTATTCACTGATATCAAAGAAGGAGTTTATGCCCGTAATTGGTTGGGTGGAATGACGAATGGCGAAATGTTTACCTTTAGCGCCGGGGAAGCTTGGATGATTAGGAACGGCAAAATTGCTGAACCTGTGCGGGATGTAACGCTTTCGGGAAATGTATTCCAAACTTTAGCGGATATTGAGGCAATTGGTGATGATTTTTACTGGGATGAATCCGGCGGTTGTGGCAAGGGAGGACAAAATGGTTTGTCAGTGGGTTGTGGTGGCCCTAGCCTCCGAATTCAAGATGTAGTGGTTGGTGGTGAAATGTGATCTACCCGCCGCTATAACTGTTAGTCCGAGTAAACTTAGGTTTTTAGTAGTCTGTCAATCTTAAATTGATAGGCTACTAGTGGTCTATCAATTTAATTTTGCTAGGTTTGTAGTGAGCGATTTATCGCTTAAATCAAGGACTAAAGTCCTTACTACGAACTTTTATAACCCCTCAGAATTAATGAGACAGACCACTAGTTTCACTAAAGAATGCCTCAGTTTAAATCAGCTTGCTAGCCAGAAAGCGACGTTACGCATATAGATTTTGATGTTCTAAAGCTCGTGGATGCCATCTCCCGGTAAATGAGTATAGCGATCGCTTTACACTAAAGCTTAAATTTTTTCATTTCTCAACATCCCTCCAAAGTATGAAAATAACTCATAACTCTAGGTAGTAGCGCCAGTAATAGAGGATTACTAATATATATATAAAGCTGATTTCATATTCACTCTAGTTTTATCTCCCACACCCATTCTCCGTTGCGCGTACTGGAGACATACTGCTTTATCTGAGCCATTTTTATAGCCTCAATTAAGCGTTCCTTAGCACAGCGACAGATATGAAAGCAGATCAATTCCTGAAAAACTATGCCGCAGGTGTCAGAGACTTTACTGGTGTCAATTTAAGCGAGGCAAACTTAAGGGAAGCCAATCTCAGTGATGTAATTTTAGATAGAGCTATTTTAGATGGAGCTAATCTGAGTCATGCTAATTTAGCCCAGTCCAGTTTAATTGAAGCAGACTTAAATGGAGCTGATTTGACTAATGCTAACCTCAGTGGTAGCAACTTAAGCGGAGCTATTTTGGATGGAGCTATCTTGGATGGCGCAGCAATGGAAGGAGCTAATTTGAGTCAAGCTGATTTGACGGTTGCTAAGTTGATTGAAACTAACTTGAGTGAGGCGGATTTGCAGGAAGCAAGCTTGATAGCGGCGAATCTAGATGGAGCGGATTTGAGTGGTGCAGACTTAACTGTAGCCGACTTATCCCAGGCAAATCTCACCCAAGCAGATTTGAATCAGACAAATTTGAGCGGAGCGAATTTGCATGGAGCCAATGTAGAAGGAACTATTCTAGATGAGAATGCTTAAATCTAATTTCTTTAATATGGCTTATGATGTGAAAAATAATTAGCATAGTAAACAATGGGCTTAAGCCCATTGTCTAAAAGCGAGCAAATGTCCGCTATAGTTTATTTAGTTAGTTTATTGCTATTGTCTTGACTGGTGTAGCATCACTGACTTTTGATGAAAAATTATCCAGCCGCAATTAACAAATTCTTATGTGCGTAGGCATCGCACATTTAAGACAAACTAAATCCAGCTTCAGGCTGGATAATAGCTAGAGACAGTTTTGAGATTGAATGTTTTCTTTACTTTTAACTTACCAAATCAACTAAGGCGTTCGATTGGAAGCGGACTATAGATGAAACAGAGCAACCGCGATAATTCTCAGAGGTGAATACTGATAGTGTGATATTAGCTTGACCCGGATCTAATATGCGTTTTACCTTGCAGGTTTGCATTTTGTTGTTGCAGTAAGCAATAATGCGATCGCCAGCCTTGACATCCAACGCTTGAATTTTCACTTAATATCAACCTCGCCCAAGATTTTGTTTAGCTAAAATAAAACATATTGTTATATTTTACTTGCTCAACAATTTAAATATTTATTTAAGTATAACACAAAAACTAAGGGTTTTAAATGTTATCAATTTAATCTTGATAATGTCAAGTTTATTTATCCTCAAAACTCTATTAAATGCTGGATTTTCAGAAAATAAGGATAAATATCGACCTTCTCGCAGCATCCGGTACAGTATGGCATAAGCAGGACTTACGCATTGAAAACCTGAAACCTCGCGTAGCGTGCGCTTCGCGCCTTTCCCTAAAAAAGCTTGATTTTTTCTTATTTTGTTCTCATATTCTGTATGGGAACGAGCAAAAACTCAATTAGTAAGACTTGGGTTGAAAATTCAGATGGTGGTAAATCCCCACTTTGCTCTAAATTTTGGCGAGTAAGATTTTTTCTTTCTATGTTTTTGTTACAATTATTGAAATTTTTACCTAAAAATACCACTATGGCTTTATATGCTGAATTACATAGACATCTGGGCGGTTCCGTCGTACCGCGAGTTCTATGGCGATATTTCGAGCGACATTCTTCGGAGTTGATTTCCCGCTTTGCTGACTATTCACAATTTGAAGATTTTTACACCCGTCCACGCAACAGCTTAGATGAGTATCTAGAATTACACACCTTGGTAGAAAGTGTGCAAACAGTTGAGACTTTGCCTTACTTTATCTATCGCTTGGTGCGGGGTGCTTACATCTTTGAAAATTTGGCTTATCTGGAACTGCGCTACACTCCCTATTTGCGGACACCTGAACATCTGAATCAATCTCAGAGAATTGATAAGATGGCAGAAATTGTGAAAGTAGTAGGACTTGCTAGCCACCAGCCAGAACATCCGATTGTTACTAGCCAAATTCTCTGTATGCACACCCGTTTACCTTATGAGGTGAACAAGGCGATTGTTGATTTGGCGGCACAAAATAAGCAGTATGTCTGTGCAGTCGATGTCGCAGGGGGTGATAGCTATTATGCTGATCGCTTAGAAGAATGGATTAGCTTATATGATTATGCGCGATCGCTAGGCGTTAAAACCACGGGACATCTATATGAAACCACCGCCGGTTGTTACCCCGAACTATTACCCTACCTGATGCGAATCGGTCACGGTATTCAAATACCCCTACTGTATCCAGAGTTACTTAATGATGTAGCTAGACGCGGACAGTGTTTAGAGGTTTGCCCGACAACTTACTTAAAAACTGGTACTTTGCAGGATATACGTCAACTCAAATTAGTTTTTGACCGTTGTTTTGATGCTGGGGTCGATATTGCTATCTGTACTGATAATGCTGGGTTGCACAATGTGCGTCTACCGTTTGAGTATGAAAATCTCTTAACTTACGACATTATCAGTTTTAAACAACTACAAGCTTGTCAGGATGCCGCTTTCCGTCATGCTTTCGCTTGGCCTTACAGTGAACGTCCTGCATCTTTGTTGAACGATTTGCTCAAACCTGAACCACCTAAAGTTTTGGCAACAAGAGATAGTAATTAACGACCACCTAAAGATAAGCAAAAAGTAAGGTGATTTAATGTTAATTAATGTTGCAATCACTGGTTTTTATTATGATGCTGTATAGAAAGCTGTAATGCACAATAGATATCTTGCAAAAACAATGTTTTAGAAATTAAACCAGAGATGTTCACTGATAATTCATCGGTGTTTATTTGTGGTTAATTTTTCGCTAATTCTGATTTTTGCTAGAAGTCTAATGTGCAGTACAAAAAACCAGCAATGATGGAATAAATAGACTTAGATGATTAGTATGCCTGGGTTAAGTTTAAGCGCCAACACCTTCTGTAGCACCACCAGCTGAAATCCAAGCTGAAAGGCCACCTTTGATTTCAGCTACTTCAACAAACCCTTCCCCTCTCAGAATTTGTGCAGCCTGGGTTGTATGCTCATCAGTGTCGCCATAAATATAGATATGGCGTTCTTTATGTAGGGCAGATTTGGCTTTAGATGCCAAATCGTCTAATGGAATGGGTATTGCTCCACTGATCCGACCGTGATTGTAGGTGTGGCGATCGCGCACATCAACAATTGTAAAACCTGGTTGACCCCATTGCAAACGGGTCTTTAAATCATGGACATCAGCAACTAAATTATTACTCATAAGCTTTTCCTGCTTATTACCTCACAAGCAATTTATCAAAAATCGCCTTTTAATTGAGTTTTCAGTGTAATAAGTTAATAATTTGCAACTAGCTAGTTGAAAATAATCTCTCATCTCTCCCTACTTCCCTTATGCCCAGAAGCTATAAACTATAATTTATGGCATCTACTATTCAAGCTCTACCAACAGAAGTCGTATATCTTATTACAGCTGGTGAGGTAATCGACTCTTTAGCCTCTGTGGTGCGGGAATTGGTAGAAAATTCCTTAGACGCAGGTGCAACACGAATTGTGGTTTCTTTATGGCCCCAGCAATGGCGAATTCGTGTGGCAGATAATGGTTGTGGAATGAACCTAGATGATTTGCAACAAGCAGCCACAGCCCACAGCACCAGTAAAATTCGCTCTAGTGACGATTTATGGAAAATTAACAGTTTAGGGTTTCGTGGTGAGGCGTTACATAGCTTAACAACTCTGGCAGATTTGGAAATTTTGAGCCGTCCTGTGGGTGGAAAATTAGGATGGCGGATTAGCTATGGCGATGGTGGGAAAGTTGTGCAAGTTGAAGTAACTGCGATCGCACCTGGTACAGTGGTGACAGTTTCCCATCTTTTTGGTAATTGCTCATCACGTCGTCAGGGATTACCCACAACAGCACAGCAAATGAAAGCTGTGCAAGCCACAATTCACCAAATCGCTCTGTGTCATCCCCACGTCACCTGGCAGATTTGGCAAAATGACCGTCAATGGTTCACCATCTCTCCAGCTGCAACAACTGGGCAACTGCTACCGCAGATTTTACCCCAAGTGCGACAAGGTGACTTGCAAGAAATAAAACTCGAAATACCCAACCCATTAAACTCAGAACTCCTAACTCCTAACTCCTCACTCCCCACTCCCCACTCAGCACTCAGCACTCAGCACTCAGCACTAAATTTAGTGGTAGGATTACCCGATCGCTGTCATCGTCATCGTCCAGATTGGGTACGTGTAGCCATTAATGGACGGATGGTTAAAACACCGGAACTAGAGCAAACGATATTATCAGCATTTCACAGAACACTACCACGCGATCGCTATCCAATTTGTTTCTTACATCTTGCCATTTCTCCCGATCAAATTAACTGGAATCGCAATCCAGCAAAAACAGAAATTTATCTCAACGAAATCATTTATTGGCAAGAGCAAATTACCCAAGCAATTAACCAAGCGCTCAGTATCTCTTCTAACAATCTCAAAGAAGCTGTTCACACAACACGAGTTAGTAAATTACTCAAAGCCGCAGAAGCCAAAGGCGGCTACAATTTCAATTCCCAAAATCCCAAGGAAGATTGCAAAAATCCTAATTCCTTGAAGGCTGTCGCTCAAGTTAGCAACACCTATATTGTGGCTGAACATCCAGGTGGTATGTGGTTAGTAGAACAGCATATTGCCCATGAGCGAGTTTTGTATGAGCAATTATGCGATGATTGGCAACTTGTCCCCATCGAACCGCCAATCATTCTTTATCAATTGTCATCAGCGCAAGTATCGCAACTGCAACGCATCGGTTTAGACATAGAACCCTTTGGCGAGCAACTTTGGGCAGTGCGAAACATCCCTGTACCTTTGCAACAGCGAGACGACTGTGCAGAAGCAATTTTAGAACTTAGTTGGGGAGGTGACTTACAAACAGCCCAAGTAGCTGTCGCCTGTCGCAGTGCCATTCGTAATGGTACACCCATGAATCAACAAGAAATGCAGACACTTTTAGATAATTGGCAACGCACTCGCAACCCTCGCACCTGTCCCCACGGACGGCCAATTTATTTATCTTTAGAAGAATCAGCTTTAGCCCGATTTTTCCGGCGTAATTGGGTAATTGGTAAAAGTCATGGAATTTAATTTTAAATTTAATACAAGCGCATAAAATTTTAATTAACTTAACTGTTAATAATCCGTTCTACCGCAACAGAAATATCTGGAAATGCTAGCGGTTGAATTGTTCCCGTAGTTAATGTCGATTTTGTTGCATACTCTCCATCTAAGATTTCTCGAAACACTACTAAGTGTAGCTTTTTAAGATTTACAACCCAATACTCTAAAATACCTGCTTCTGCGTAGATTTTGCTTTTTATCTCTAAATCTTTTTCTAAACTGGAGTTAGCATACTCAATCAACCAGAAAATATTTTCTGGATAGGGATGATGCTCTCGATACTCACGTCCCAAACGTTGGACAATGGCAATATCTGGTTCGGGTTCCGAGTCGTTGGGTAAGGTGATAGGCTTGGCTTCACGAATTTTGGCGCGTTCAGCCAATAACTTTGCTATATACTCACCAGCTTCATCACTACAATAAGCATGGGGTTCCCCTTCCGGCGACATTTCGACAATTTCCCCCTTAAGTAGTTCAACTTTGCGATCGCTCAAAATGCCAGCATCAATCATGCGGTGATATTCGTCAATCGTCCATTTAGCAACAATAAAAGTCATGAGGATTGATTCCTCTCAATAATTCTTGATATTTTACCATCTTAAATGGACTTCAAAGGAAGCCGTTAGCGCCTCTGTGTCCTTATAGTCAAGATTGAGGCTATACTTAATTGGCAAGAAATTACAATCTAATTTTTATAAAAGCTATTAATTGTTATTGAAGTTTAATACTTATACCTTCGGGTAGAAGGAAAACACTATTGTAATTTCTAAGCTAGTGATTAAGTTTTTTGATGGATGAAATTATGCTGAACATTATTGCTTGGATCATTCTGGGTTTAATTGCTGGAGCTATAGCAAAAGCCATTTATCCTGGTCGTCAAGGTGGTGGAATTGCTTCAACTATGGTTTTAGGTATCGTAGGTGCTGTGATCGGAGGATTTTTAGTTACTCTTTTAGAGACAGGGAGATTTCAATTAACTGCTGCAACCCTTAGTATACCAGGTGTAATTGTTGCTGTAATTGGCGCAATAATTGCCATCTTTCTCTGGAACCTATTAGCTAATCGTGCCAGTTATTAGTTGAATTAAATCTCTAGAAAAATCATGGTGAAAAGCAATTTCTTAGGAATTTACCCTTTCAGATTTTACGCAAATACAAAAACTCCACTTCCTTAAGGTTAGTGGAGTAATTAATGTTAAGGCATCAGTAATGAATCATGGTTAGTGTTGCTGTACTGCAAAAACTAAATTATTCTAAAGCTTTTTTAAGTTCATCTTTAATGTTTTCTACAGTGTGACCAACTTGGGCTTCAGCTTGCTTTGCTTGTCCTTCAGCTTTATCTTGTGGATTTCCAGTTATTTCACCCACAACCTCTTGGATTTTTCCTTCAATATTCTTTACGGTAGCTTCTACTCTTTTTTCGGTACTCATGGCTTTTATGTCTAGCTTGTAGTTGATTCAGCTATTACATAAACTAACAGTTATGTATTCTTTTTGACCTCCATCAACCGATAGAAGAATTCGGTCGGTTATCTATCTTAAGATAGATACGGTGAGCTACAGAGTAAGCAAGTAAAAAAATCCGAATTCATAGAAATTTGCACTGTTCACATCCCCGACTTCTTTGAGAAGTCGGGGATTTAACTTTTCACAAAGTATTTAGGACTGCTATATACATCTTCATAGAAAATTAGAGAAGTCAAAGCAAATTTTCAATAAAAGGACAGAAAAGGAGTGGCAACAAAACGTCAAAAAGATGTATGGAGGAGTGAGATTAATGACATTATTCGGGGTGCTTGCGGAGGTTTTTTATTTGGCATCCCTTTACTGTACACAATGGAGGTTTGGTGGATTGGATCGCGGGCAAAACCACAACTGATGATGATGGCGATCGCATTTATGTTTATCGTGGTGTACTTGCTCAATCAGATAGAAGGCTTTCGGAAACGCAGATATAGCTGGCTAGCTCCTCAAGCCGCAATGGATACCGTAGAAGCGATCGCGATCGGACTAGCTTGCTCGACCTTTGTGCTGCTACTATTGCGAGAATTGACACTAGAAACTTCTCTAAAAGAATCTTTAGGTAAAATCATCTTTGAAAGTGTGCCATTTGCTCTTGGTGTAGCATTAGCCAACCAGTTGTTGGGAGATAGTAGAAACAGCAATGGAGAAGGACAAAAAGCAGACAGCAGAACCAGCAACAAAAAAGATGAGTTAAACGCCACCTTTGCCGATGTAGGTGGAACCCTAATTGGTGCAACCATAATTGCATTTAACATCGCTCCAACAGATGAAATTACTATGCTTGCAGCCGCAGCCTCGCCACCTTGGGAGTTAGCAATGATCGCCACATCTTTACTAATTTCTTATGGCATTGTATTTCAAGCAGGCTTTTCTGACCAACAAAAGCGAAGAGAGCAAAAGGGAATTTTCCAACGACCATCGAGCGAAACTATTATGTCTTACCTAGTGTCACTCCTAGCAAGCGCTTTTATGCTGTGGTTCTTTCAAAAGTTAACTTTTAGCGACCCTTGGACAATGTGGTTAGATCACACCTTGATGTTGGGCTTACCTGCAACTATTGGCGGTGCAGCCGGCAGGTTAGCAATATGACTCAAACGGAACAACCACCAAAGCGCTCAATAGCTGAGTGGATAACATTCAGCGTCGCCTCATTTATCCTAGCAATCATTGTGAGTTTAGTAGGTTACACTTGGCTGAACGAAAAGAATCAACCTCCCATTCTTTCTGTTACCAAAAAAGAAACAATTCGGGAAATTGATGGCCAATTTTATGTTCCTTTTGAAGTTGTGAATAGTGGAGGAGATACAGCTGAGTCAGTTCAGATTATGGCTGAGTTAATGATTAACGGTAAAGTTACAGAAACAGGAGAGCAACAGGTTGATTTTTTATCTAGTGGGGAAAGTGAAGAAGGCGCATTTATATTCACCCAAAACCCGCGTCAAGGTCAGTTAAATTTGCGTGTTGGTAGTTATAAATTGCCATAGAGAAGATAATATCCCCGACTTCTCAAAGAAGTCGGGGATATACGGCTTGCAATTCTTACAAGTCAAATAGAATTGCTATATGACTCATATTTGATTTTTGAAAAACTCAGTATAACTCAAAGAGCCTTCTTTTTAGTTGCCTATTGCCTCTTACCTGCCCACCCTACGCGAACAAAAATCAAAGCAAATTCATATAATTACTAACACGCAGTAGTTTAAGCTTTAACTTTAGCTTTTGACCAAACGCCGTTTTGATCTTCATCATATTGCTGATGAACAGACTCCCAAGCAGCTTGTTCGGCTGTGAACTCGTCATTTTTTTCATTGAAGACAGTATTATAGCGCTCAATGAATGTGCGTTGAGCTTCATCAGAAAGATGAGCGCGAACTTCAGGAGACAAGTCATCTGGACTGTTGCACTGTCCATGACAAGGGCGAGCAAAGGTTTTTTCGATCGTGTTAATTTCTTCGCCACCAGCACTTTCTAGTAGCAATTGAAATTCGCCAGTGCGATCGCTCGGAACTTCTGCCATCAGTAAGAATTCGCCAGCTTGTAAGCGGGTTTGGTAGATAGTCGCTTTATCTTCTGGCATCCCCAAAGTAGTTAGAACCGACACCAGACCGGCACCTGCACTACCTGCGATCGCTCCACTTGCAGCCCCCAGCAACACTGCACCAATAGGCCCGGCTGCTACGATTGGGCCAACAAAGGGAATAAATAGTACGCCTACACCAGTGAGCAAGCTGAGAAAGGAACCAAACAAGGAACCAAAAACTGCCCCCGTTCTCAAACCTCCCAGAATCACATCCTTTTTACTTATAAAGCCTGCAATTCTAGTTTCTGACTGAAAGTTTCTACCCATGACCGAAATATGGTCTCTAGGTACACCCCTGTCTAGTAAACGTCGAATTACATCATCAATTTGCTTCTGTTCTTTGAATACAGCAGATATAGTACGTTCTGCTTTGTATACTTCTGTCACTTAAGTACTCTCCCTGTATTATTTTGTTTGTGCAATGGATATGGTGAAGAGGTAGATGCAGGCAGATTAATTCTTTTACACCAGTTAGAAGACAATACAGTTCAGTTAAGCATTTCTTTATTCTCTCAGTGCCGCGCCAGTTGCTACCCTGCGGGAACGCTTTCAGCGAACAAGTCGGGGAACCCGCCCAACGCACTGGCTTCTCTGCGTCTCTGTGGTAGCCTGCGGCAAGCCGCTCCGCGTCTACGTAAAAAAATTGACTTTGACAAAGAGTTTTAGCTTTAACTGAACCGTATTGAGTTAGAAGCAGGAATCAATCCTGCTTCTAACTGGTTTTACATACAGCCATCTCAACTCAGACGTTATAAACTACACACCTACAGGAGTCTTAGCCCCAGATGCTGGCTGTCTACCATCTGGATCTAATGCCTCTCCTTCAATAAATGAACGCAGCATCCAAGCTATCTCCTCATGCTGTTCCAGCAGTCCAGTTAAAAAGTCAGCAGTTCCTTGATCGTGGAAATCATCACCAGACTGATCTACATGGTCTCTTAAGTTACGAATAACCTGCTCGTGATCATGCACTAAATTAGCTACCATCTTCGTTGCTGTGGGAACATTACCAGCATGTTCCTTCAGGGTAGCAATCTTAAGAAATCCTTCCATTGTGCCAACTGGATAACCGCCCAAAGCACGAATCCGCTCTGCCAAGGCATCAATATTTAGAGTCAGCTTTTCGTAGTGTTCTTCCCAAAGCTGGTGCAAAGAGCGGAACTGAGGGCCAACGACATCCCAGTGATACTTTTTGGTTTTCACCAACAGTAGATAGGCATCTGCCAAATCTTTATTTAACAGATTAATTACACCTTGACGCTGTTCTTCTGTCAACCCAATGTTTATCGCACGCATTGTTTTTCCATCCCTAAGCAAACTTATTTACTAACTTCTCAAATTTCAGATACATTCCACATCAACCAAAGGAAACATTATGAGCTTAGATTAGTTACTCAATTCATAATTGTGCCTATGTCTTAATAGGTATTATTTAGCCAATAGTCTAGTTATTATCCATTTTAAACTCCAAGTATAAGAATATTAAATATAATAGTTAATTCATACTATCTAAACTCAGTTTTCCAACAATGCTCAGGTGAAGATAGCTTTATACTTAATTAATTTAATTGGCTCTTCAGTACTTAGTATGCTAAATTAATATACTAAAAAGCTGAAAACATTGCTACACAACAAAAGCAGGCATTATTTTTAACATTTTAGGTCATCTTTTGGACTTAAGCGTTCTAAACTTGATTTTAAAGTCTAGTTTTGATGTTTAACTAATAATTTGGCATAACAGGTACTGAAGAACCATTTAATTTACCAGCCTGCTTAACATTAAAAATGTAGTAATGGGTCATTGCTTTTACACAATGACCCATTACTACCCAAAAATTACCAGAACTATTAATTTAGTTACTTACCTGTAACTTTCTCTAACACATTCTTAATATTTTCTTCCACAGAGGTTGCACCCTGTGAATTCTCAGGACGCTTCTGCTTGTCAATATCAGCATCTCCCTGAACCTCGTTGAGTCCTTTGTTAGACTCCTTTTGAACCTTTTTCAATCCTGCTGGTGGTTCTTTAGCAGCTTCATCAGTTTTGCGCTGAATGTCAAGCAGTTGTGTAGTGCCTTCGGTAGGATTACTTTGATAGCTATCGATTGCAAAAGCAGGAAAAGCACTAGATAACAGTAGTAAGGCGCAAGTAAAGCCTACAATTAGAAAACGTACTGGACTTAAGATAGATAAAACAGAAGCAATAATCTTCATTTGAAATCCTCGATAACAGCTTTAACAACGCAGAACTTTCACGGATAAAGCAGAGCTTATATTTTTATTTGGCAAATTGAGCAATAATAAAAATAGCAAGCTAAACTTCAATCAGAAAGTTCTTGATCAAAGGAACCTGATAAATAGATGAAGAAATTATCTTTGTATTTCTGCATCGAATGAATAAGGGATAATAAGCAAATACCACCTTAATTCTGTAGCAAAATTTTTACATTTGATATTGACATTCTTTTCTCAAGGTTCCTTGTTTCTACTTGTACTTTGAAAATGCTAAAGCCTGCATCAATCTCTAGAATGAACTTTTCTATATCTGTGGTTGTAATAAAAATCAGTCTCTAGATATATCGACTTAATATAGTTGTCGCAGATTAATGACTCTGGGATTTGTGTTCAGTTAGCTCGACTTTATCGAATCAATGCACTTTCACAAATATGCACTTTGTAGTATACTTGTAAAGTATAAATTTATATAAATATCCCCTTTTTTATGGGGAAAAATAAATCTTTTCTTTAAACTTGATAAGTCTGCCTTATTACTTCTTCTATTGAACTTACTCGATTGAACATTTCTATTAATTCATGGGATCTTGTTTTTCGCTGCGCCAGTAGTACTTTTAAGGGCATTAAATAATGAACATCGGTGTCATTTCCCAAAGCAACTTCGGCTGCTTGCAAGACTTTTGTCGCATTCTCAAAAATATCCTCGTTGTCAAAACCTTCTTTTGCTGAAATTTGATGTAATCCTGCATCGGGTACAGTTTCTCTACCCAGTAAGGTATTATCTAACACCAAACCTTTCAATAAAGCTAGCAAAGACGCGTAGATTAAAAAATCATCACAACTATCACAAGCTTTAAATTCAATGCGTCCTACTTCAGCCGGAATGCGGGCGATTTTTGTTAGTGAAGGTATACTATTAATTAGTTGTTCTTCTTTCTGAACAAAAACTAGGGCTGCTGGCCTTTTCCCAGTTCTGATAAATGTTCGTACCGATAACCCATCCCATAAACCTCCGTTATAAAAAGGGGAGCTATAACTAAAAGGGACGATATAGGGACTATAATAAGTTAACTTTCTGCCGATATCAATTACACTTTCAGTAGACAAATCTGCCACTGAAATATTTAAATCTGGCCCATAAGATACCATGTGAATATTAGCAGTTTGTTCGTCAGGATAAGCCTCTAGCTGTTTGATTTCATAATCATTTAATGGAGGTTGAGGTTCAAAAGCCGGATTGTAGGGATTAAAACTGACCAAAACTGGTGATAAGTCAAAGTTAGCAGCAACTTCACGTAGTAAGTGAAAACTTTCTGATAATTCCGTAATAGCGCCTTGAATATCAGAATGTATAGTTGTTCTAATTTCAATACCTTTAACATGACAGTCTATCACTTCATCGGAATCTGCAAATCTTTCAAATCCCTCAATGTACCATCTCTTCATTTTAATACCCGCATCACCTACGCGCAGTTGAGGATAATCGCTGGGATATGTGGGTAACTTTTCAATAATTTGATTAAAATCAGCAAATTTTGTGTGGGAAAAATCAGCAAATTTACCTTCTTTATTTAGGAACGCGACTTCATGCTCAATGCCAAAGAAAAACATTATCTATACCTTTATTGCTTATAGTTAATCTAATCTAACTAATAGATAGATATTTCCAAAAATTAAATATGCTTTCTCTAGAACCCTTGTAGAGAAGTAGCACGAATATTTGAGATACTCCAATCAAATTTACTTTAACTATAAAGATTCTCAATAACAGGATAAATGAATTTTACCCTAAGATCGGCTTTTGCGACTTGAAAACCTCTCTGATTTATTTTTCTGTGCTGCCCAGACTATCTTCCTAGTCGCCGATTAGGGTAGCTTAGTAATGACTGAGGAAAGCTTGAGACGTGAGTTTATGACAAGTACCGTTCAATCCCCCTACAGCAGCGAACAGATTGCCGCTTGGTTGCGTGGACTGCTCACCATTGCTTGGGCAGATGGTAATTTTGATGCCCAAGAACAGGAATTAATTGCCAGCATCACCAAAGATGAATTAGCTCCTAAGATTAAATGCGACTCACTAGAGGTAATTACGCCAGAAGAATTAGCCGCAGTGTTGGGTAAAGGTACACCAGCCGCAGAAAATTTCTTAAGGACAGCAGTGATGGTAGCGATCGCAGATGGTACTTATTCTCCCAGTGAAGATGAGGTTCTGCATCAGTTCTGCCAAGCCTTAGAACAGCCAGAGGAGTTACTAGAAGCCCTTCGCCATACCCTAGAACACCCACAGCAACTTACCCCTGCGATCGCCAGCCCTGGACTTACAAAGCGTCAAATTGATGCACTACACCCCCTGCGTGACTGGCTGGATGGGCTAGATATTCAAGACCCAAGAGTAGCCCGCTTTTTGTGTAAAATGATTCCCTCCCAGTGTCCCTTTGAGCGGGATGTCACCTTATTTGGACGCAAGATTGTCCACATCCCCCCGATGTGTAAAATTAACCCCTTGTATGAGCAACTGGTGGGCTTACGTTTCCGCGCCCTCTCTTATCTAGCAGATAAATGTGGTGAAGATGTTTCACCATATATTTAGTTAGAGTTAGGAGTGAGGAGTAAGGAGTTATAATTTGTAACTCCTCACTCTTCACTTCTCATTATTATTTAAGTATGCAATTTATCGATCAAGCAAAAATTGAAGTTGAAGCTGGTAAGGGCGGCGATGGTATTGTCGCCTTCCGGCGAGAGAAATACGTGCCGACTGGTGGCCCCTCTGGTGGTAATGGAGGACGAGGCGGTTCGGTATTTTTCGTAGCCGACGAAAACCTACAAACCTTGCTGGACTTCAGATATAATCATCGTTTTCAGGCAGAAAAAGGGACTCGTGGTGGGCCAAACAACTGCACAGGGGCAGGAGGAAAGGATTTAATTATCGAAGTTCCCTGCGGTACAACTATTTATGATGCTGAAACAGGCGAACTGCTGGGAGATTTAACTGAGCCTCAGCAGACTTTACTGATTGCCCAAGGTGGTAAAGGCGGACTGGGAAATCAGCATTTCTTGAGTAACCGTAATCGCGCCCCAGAATACGCCCTCCCTGGATTACCGGGGGAAATAAAGCAGCTGCGTCTGGAGTTGAAACTTTTGGCAGAAGTGGGGATTATTGGCTTACCAAATGCTGGAAAATCCACTTTAATTTCATCTTTATCAGCAGCACGTCCTAAAATTGCTGATTATCCCTTTACTACTTTGATCCCAAATTTGGGTGTAGTGCGAAAACCGACTGGCGATGGTACTGTTTTCGCCGATATTCCTGGACTAATTGCGGGAGCATCTCATGGGGCTGGATTGGGGCATGATTTCTTGCGTCATATTGAGCGCACGCGAGTGCTACTTCACTTGATTGATGCCACTAGTGATGATGTGATTAGGGATTACAACACAATTAAAGAAGAATTACAAGCTTATGGACAGGGTTTAGCAGAACGTCCACAAATTTTGGCGCTGAATAAAATTGATGCCGTAGATCGGGAAACTGTCGATTTGGAGGCTTTAGCTACCCAACTTAATCATCTCTCCTACGCCCCGGTTTTTATAATTTCAGCAGTTACTCGCACCGGCTTAGAGCCGATGTTACAAGAAATCTGGGGAATTCTCGACCAAATGAAGGTTCCTGAAGAAGTGGAGGCATTGAGATAATTCGTAATTCGTAATTACTACTTCATTGGCAAGAAAGAGCAAATATAGATGATTGGAAAAACCACATCTGTCGTAGGGACAATTCATGAATTGCCCCTACAGCTAGGCTCTATTCTCATCAAAGAATGATTAATAAAAACCTAAAACGACGTATTGACGTTGATACACAACATAATTGTTTTGCAACCTTTGTAAATCTAATCGTAATAAAAGCTCTTAAAATTACGAATTACGAATTACGCCTTATGTGAATTAAAATGCCCTACCGATAGCAAGGGTTTCAGGCTGTAGTTGAGCCAGGATGTTTAGCTATGTTGACGTATTTACGCTTTTCCAGACTCCAACTCACATAAGCCGTGAATTATGAATTATATGCTCAAGGCTTAACTTCTGAAGGGGTTAAAGTAGCATATTGTTCAGAAGAAAGCGTCGCTTCTTTAACATTGATTTTCTTAGTGATAAATTTCTGCTCATAGAATAAGTCAGCAATTTTCTGCTGTCCTGACAAAACTTCTTCACTAAGGGGTCTTAATGTATAAAGCCTACGTTTCGATACCAGTTCTAGTGTTGGAACATCAATTTTCGCTTCAGGTGAAATTAGTTCAGCTACTTGACGTGGGTTAGCTTCAGCCCATTTGCCAATGTTATTGACTTCTTCTAATATGACTTTAACTACATCAGGATTATCTTTGACGAAATTACGCGAGCCCAACCAGTAACCTCCTTGGGTAGTAATTCCCTTACCATCCCGGATAATCCGAATCCTAGCAGTTTTCTGAAATAGAGCAAGGTGGGGGTCGCCAATTACAGCTGCATCAACGCTCTTACGCTCAAATGCAGCACGAGTTTCTAATGGTGTGAGATTAATGTGTTTAATATCGCTGAGTTTCAGCCCTGCTTCTTGCAAAACCTTCAAAACGAAATACTGCTGTGCAGTAGCTCTTTGAAAGGCCAATCCTTTACCTTTAAGGTCAGCTATTGTCTTGATTGGAGAATCTTTATCGACTACAACAGCAGTTCCCTCACCAGTTCCAGGTTTGCTGCTAGCAACATAAACAAAAGGAACACCCGACGCTTGAGCAAAAATGGGGGGAGTTTCACCGACAAAGCCGAAATCTACACTTCCTACATTCATTGCTTCCAAAAGTTGTGGGCCAGCAGCAAATTTTGACCATTCGACTTTCATGCCCAGTGGGGTTAAACGTTTCTCTAACAGTCCTTTAATCTTGAGTAAGTCTCCAGCTGTCATATAGCCCATGTGTAAGACTTTTGTCTTAGTGCTATTAGAGCTATTGGAGGCGTTAGCGGTTTGCTCTGGTGTATTTTGTGCTTTACAACTGACTAAAGTCATGGATAAACTGAATACTCCTCCTACTAAGAATAGTAGAGAGGAATTGAACAGATTTAAGTAAGATTTGCGCGATATTTCTACCATACTGAATTAGTAAATATTTAATGTTTTCGTTTTTTCGCTACTGAATTTCTACCGTTTGCACTACTGGCAATTAGCTAGAAATTTAAATGAAATTTTTAGCTGATAAATTTAATTAAGCAGTTTTACCAATGACACACAATTACAATCTACTTTAAGTTGACCGATTTATCGTAGATTGTTGTTTGTACGGATGCTATCATAGACTTCTGCAAGAATCAAGCAGTAAATAAAGCCATCATTCCATAGAGACGATTTTTTAACTTTGAGCAAAGAAAGAGAACGATTTCTTGATCGAGGTGCCTCTTGTTACAGAGATAGTTGCCACTTACTGGTACAGCAACACGCAGCAATTTTATACTCAATTATGCTATGTACACTTACAGGCGAAAAACCGGCAGCCTCATATTTGCTGGATTAGGTAATATCATGTCCGGCTAATTAGTTGTCATTGCAAACGAAGTGTTGATGGAGCATCTCGTAGAGAAGCAATCTTCGAAATGTTGCAATTGCTGTGTTCCAATCACAATGGCATATCCTAAGTGATTAGGAGGACATGATATAAAGCGATCGCAGACTATAACTATAAACTAGCTTCATCTATATTCTGATCCGAGATACGGCATTCTTCGGTGAAATTGGAAGCCCACACTGTACTTTGTAATCCAAGTCAGTGCGGCTAGTTCACGTAGAAATTGATACAAAAGCTTAAAGGCTTTGCTTACTGGTAAAAAAACGGAGTTAGACTAGAATTGCAGGGTAACAATCAGAGGAAAATTATGATGAGCGATCGCGACTATACATTAATCATTGATAAAAGCGGTAGCATGTCCACACCCGACCAAGTGGGCGGTAGAAGTAGATGGGAGATTGCCCAAGAGTCTACACTCGCTTTGGCAAGAAAGGCCGAACAGTTTGACCCCGATGGCATCACCGTTTACTTGTTTTCCGGTAGATTTAAACGCTACGATGATGTCACCTCAGCCAAAGTCGCACAGATATTTCTCGAAAATGACCCTGCTGGGACGACAAACTTAGCTGGTGTGCTTCAGGACGCAATCAATAATTACTTTCAACGCAAAGCAGCCGGTAAAAGCAAGCCAAACGGAGAGACAATTTTAGTCATCACCGATGGTGAACCAGACGATCGCAAAGCTGTTTTTGAAGTCATCATTCATGCTACTCGCCAGATGGAGCGTGATGAAGAATTAGGAATTTCGATCATTCAAGTAGGTTCAGATGCCCAAGCAACTAAGTTCCTTAAAGCTTTGGATGACCAGTTGCAAAGTGTCGGCGCTAAATTTGATATTTGCGACACGGTTACTTTAGACGACTTAGAAGAAATGAGTCTTGTAGATGTATTGACTAACGCAATAACTGACTGATTACTTTAAAGTTTTTTATGAAATAATTGGGAAAATTATAAATGCTAGAAAATCGTGATTACACCTTAATTATTGACAAAAGCGGCAGCATGGCAACCCAAGATCAAAAGGGTGGCAGAAGTAGATGGTTTGCAGCACAAGAATCTACGTTAGCTTTAGCTAGTAAGTGTGAGCAATTTGACCCAGATGGTATCACCATTTATTTATTTTCTGGTAAATTCAAGCGATACGAAAATGTGACATCCAGTCTAGTAGGGCAAATTTTCCGAGAAAATGATCCCTCTGGTACAACTGACTTGGCAGGTGTGTTGAAACATGCAACTGACGATTACTTACAACGCAAAGCAGCCGGTCAAACAAAGCCAAATGGTGAAACAATTTTAGTGGTTACTGATGGTGAACCAGACGATCGCAAAGCAGTTATGAAGGTAATTATTGAAGCTTCTCGCCGCATCGATCAAGATGAAGAATTAGCCATTTCCTTCATTCAAGTGGGTACAGATCCCCAAGCTACTCGCTTTCTGAAAGTCTTAGATGATGAACTCCAAAGTGCTGGTGCTAAGTTTGATATCTGTGACACCATTACTATGGAAGATATGGAAGATATGAGTCTATCAGAAGTCTTGCTCAATGCTATTAATGACTAGATATACCATTTATAGGAATTGCAAAAATGGATTCCATTGATAAGCTGTTAGCCGAACTCAAAACTGAATATAAAGAAGTAAAACCACAACAGCAACAGTCAAAATCAGCCAAAGCCAAAGCCTTTATTCCATCATTGCCAAAATCGGCATCTTTGATGGATAACATTTTGGCAGAGGTTAAGGCTAATTTTGCAGAAGAGGATGCTGCTATTGAGTTACAAAAACAACAAGAACTAGAAAAGGAGCGAATTCGCCAAGAACAACTCAAAGCCAAACAATTAGAGGGTTTGAAAATACAGGCAAAAGAATGGTTAGCCAAAGTAGATCCACTTTCGTCGGAAGGACTTTGGTTTGAAAGGTTTGCTGAAAGTTACCCCTCAAAATTAGAGGCAGCGATTGAATATTTAAGAAGCAATGAATAAATGTCTTCAAACAAGAATGTAGAGACGTAAAATATTGTGTCTCTATTGATTTCTAGACATATCTAAATAAACAATTCAAGATTCAAAAATAATCTCCTATCTCAAATTTAAAATGAGCAATTATTATTTATTACCCATGCTCAAAATTGATGGTGATTTGTTCGATTTGAGTGTTGAACAGCCCATTCATGCATAGCATAGAGAATTGGTTGCAAAGTTTCTCCTAAATGCGTTAGCGAATATTCTACCTTTGGTGGAATTTGAGGATAAACTTCTCGATGGATAATGCCGTCTTGCTCCATTTCTCTAAGTTGCTGAGTCAACATCTTTTGCGTAACTCCGGGTAAAGCTCGTTGTAACTCACCAAACCTTTTTACGCCAGTCATTAATTCTCTAATAATCAAAACTTTCCAGCGTCCGCCAATTACCTTTAGGGTAGTTTCTACTTCACAAGTCAGCCTGAGATTGTTTTCTGCTTCAGCTTTCATAGTCAGTTTTTAAGAAGTACCTTACTTAGATTTGCTGGGTAGTACCGCTAGTTAAAAGTATGGGTACATCTACAACACTCCACAAAATTTAACTGCTCTCTTTGATGAACTAATTTTTTTAACATTAGATACTCAATGATAACTATAATTACGTAGCCACCAACTCCGAATCGATTTCTGACGGCGCACTATCTTGGACTAGCGATCGCGTTTCGCCATTACGCTGGAGGATACCGCCAACCATTGCTAACAAGGCGTTTACTTTGCGGGTTCGCCACATATCTATAAGTTTTTCCACTTTGGTAGCAGACATCCGTCGCATCATCGCTTCGTAGAGATAAGCAGCATGTCCAGTTTCATCTTGGGCAATACTTAGCATTCCTAACTTCAAGTTACGACCGGTTGGCTCGTTATCAGGTAATACTTTTGCCATTCGCGCAAAGTCTTTACTAGCATCTAACTCAAGAATGTATGTGCTAGCCATAAACAGATCCCAGTCAATGACAGCAGGTTTAAGTTGTTCTTGGGTGTAGCCTTCAAAGAATGCTGCAAAAAATGGACTACGCTGCTGTTGTGATTTGTTTGTGGTTGTAGTTTGGGGTTGACGCTTAAAATCTATAACTTGTTTATTCATCTGCTGTAAGGCGTGGGCAAAAACTTTACCATGCCTAGTCTCATCTGATGCGTGTTTTGCTAGTTTTTCGGCTAGCCATGTATCGCCTTCGGCTGCGGCGCGATCGCTAAGTGCAGATAAAAACGGCACAGAACCAGATTCAGCAAAATAAAACCCCGCAAGGATGTTGGGACGGGTTTTAGAATCACGAATTTGAGCAGCAGAGTAATAGGCAAAAGCACCTGAACCAGCTAAATGCAGAATGTTAGTTAAGAAGTTCATCAGAAATTGCCACTGATAATTGGGAGGTTACAATTCTTATACTAATGTGCATTTTCTATTCGGGTGTCGGCAGGGAGAAGGGGAAATTTTGGAAGTTGTTAAATTATCTCGCAAATATGCAACGCCCCATTTGGGGTTTTTAATTGCCTGTGGCAGTATGTCAAGGGTTAACAAATATATCTCATCATTTTGCTAATATCATCCCACAGAGGTAATGCAGGTGAGTTGGGATGGAGAAATTAAATAAACCAGTACGATTTTGGCTGTGTGCAACTATCATGATTTTGGGTTTGATAGGCTGCGATCGCTTTATCGGTACTTCTGGAGAACCAGTTGAGCGAGTGAGTGATGGCGATACTATAGTAGTTAAAGATAGCAGTGGTAAAAATTTTACCGTGCGCTTTGCTTGTGTAGATGCGCCCGAAATAGCCCACTCTAATAAAGAAAAGCAAAGTAAACGCACTAGCGATCGCAATCAATTTAATTGGGGTGTGAAAGCCCAAGAACGGGTACAACAACTGGTGCAACAAGGGGGCGATCGCGTGACTTTGAATATCACAGATAGCGATCGCTATGGACGCAAAATTGCCGAAGTCCGTTTACAAAATGGCACTTTTGTGCAGCAGATATTGTTAAAAGAAGGATTGGCAAAGGTATATCGTCCTTACTTAAACAAGTGTCCTAGTAAAGACTTAGTTCAACAAGCTGAAGCTGAAGCCAAAGAGCAACGTGTTGGGGTTTGGAGTGACACTAAATTTGTTAATCCTTGGGAATATCGCAGCCTATCAAAAAAATAAAACAGGAGTTAGAGTTCAGGAGTCAGAATTCAGAAGTGGTGAATACTTTATGCATAAAGTCCCCCTACTCCTCTTTCCAAGTTTGCAGTTGAAAATAAACTAATACCAGCGTCACTGCTAGTAACACCGTCGCGGCGGCGGCTGCATAACCAAAATCAAACTGACCAAAAGCCTCTTGATAAATGTAGTAAACCAGCAAATTAGTCGAATTCAGTGGGCCACCGCCAGTCATGACAAAAACTTGCTCAAAACTCCGCAATGTAAAAATCGCGGTAGTAATGACTGCAAATATCACAGTCGGGCGCAATCCAGGCAGAGTAATATACCAAAATTGTTGCCAAGCATTTGCTCCATCCAAATCTGCTGCTTCATAACGGCTCGGAGGAATTGCTTGCAAGCCTGCTAAAAAAACTACCATATTGAAACCGAGTTGTTTCCAAATACTCATTAAAATAATTACTGGCATTGCCCAAAATGTATCTCCTAGCCACGGGATGGCTGGGATGCCAAAAAAATCTAAAAGTCCGTTAACTGGCCCTGATGTTTGAAACAGCCAGCGAAATCCCAAACCGGCTGCCACAAGTGAAATAATCGAAGGTAGAAAATATGCACTCCGCATGATGCCCCGCAAGGGAATAGAGCGGTTTAATAGGACAGCCAATCCCAAGGAAATAACTAAACTGGGAATAATAGTGGCAACAGTAAAATAAAAGGTGTTACCCAGAACTTGCCAGAAGTCGGGGTTAAGTAGCAAGCGCCAATAGTTTTTTAAGCCTATCCAATAAGTACCTTTTAAGGTGAAACTACCAGCAGTAAAGCTGAGGTAAAACAAATAGGCGATCGGCCAAATGATAAAAACGCCGAGTAAAATTAGTGCTGGTGTGAGAAAAGTCCAGGCAGCTACTGTATCGTTATCCAACCACGACTTAGTAGTATATATTTTTTTTGACATCTATAATTTTTCCTTTTAGCTGTTATTATCCTCCGCCCTGATTCTACCCTTAGCTTGGTTTCTCCTCGTATTAGCGTAGTTTACAGCCGTAGGCATCGCTTGGGTAAGCTCTTGGTTCATAATTACCTCTAGTTGGAGTCTTTACTTAAACATCGCTATTTTTCTGCAAACTCAAACCAATCCCAAATGCAATTTTAACGCTGCATCAATTAGTACCATCAAATCTGCGTTTAAACTACCTAATACTTCACCAGTAATTCGTTGCTTAGAAATTGTACGCACTTGCTGCGCCTGTACTTTAGAAGGTTTTGTTAAACCACTAACCTCTGGATTAAGCAAAACTTCAAAGGGATAAACACGGCTCACATTAGAAGTAAGCGGTAAAATTGTCACAGTGGTAGCAGCACTATTACTTATATTATTACTGACAATTATCACTGGACGACGTTTACCCATTTCTGAACCCATCACCGGACTAAGATTTGCGTAATAAATATCACCACGTTTCATCTGTTAAACCATCTGCTATTGTCACATCCCAATCGTTATCAATTTCAGCAGACGCTTCTCGGTAAGCTGCCTCTAATTCTCGGTTTCGCAGCAATTCTAATGCTTCTTCAATTACTTGAGAACGAGATTTACAGCCTTTATTGCGCTTGTAGTTTTCGATAAACTCCACTAAAGACGGTGGCAAGGAAATAGAGAGTTTTTCTACATTCATCTTCCTACCAATTAGTAGCAAAAATAATTCGTACTAATATTCTAGCTTACTCAAGCGATCGCTTGTGGGAAAGTGCGATCGCTTGGGTAAGCTCTTGGTTCATAATTATCTCTACTTGGAGTCTTCGTAAGTCCTAATTTTTTTTCAAAAATTAGATCGTTACGCTTCGCTACACTGAAAAATGCTAAAGGAAAGAAGTATAAAGGGCTAAGGAGTCCTCCCAACGGCTGAAACGACAACCCGAAAACCAAGATTGCTGTGGATGAGGTCGCGCCCCACCCTAAAGTTGAGATTACGGGACGCGGAACGGCATTTTCCAGGAAGGTCGTACCAGGAACCGCCCCGCAGCGTCCGAATTTTATTATCATTATCTATCCATGCACTTCCATCACTAGGCGCTCCTTTATAGCTTTCATGCCAAGTATCTTGACACCACTCCCAGATATTCCCGTGCATATCGTATAATCCAAAGGCGTTGGGTGAAAAACTTCCTACTTCTGTTGTTTCTTGACGATTTTTTCCTTTTGGTGCAGAAGCATAAGTGGAATCTCCCTCATAGTTAGCTAACTCAGTTGTAATCGTCTCGCCGAAGTGAAATGGTGTCGTTGTTCCTGCACGACAGGCGTATTCCCACTCTGCTTCACTAGGTAGGCAATAATTACGCCCAGCCTTTTGACTCAGCTTTTTGCAAAATTCCACTGCATCATTCCAGGGAACTTGCTCTACAGGACGTTTTACTCCCTTGAATTTGGACGGAGTGCTACCCATTATTTGCTGGTACTGTTCCTGAGTCACTTCAAACTTGCCGATAAAAAAAGCAGGGACATTCACAACGTGCTGTGGTTCTTCATTTTTGGCTCGACCATTTTCACCGGGTGGTGAACCCATATTAAAAGAGCCTTCAACAATCTGAACCATATCTAAAGTTATGCCATTGCCTAAGTCCTCCTTAAAGAACTTAGCTTGCTTGTTAGGTTCTCGTTTAATTACCTGTCCCTTTTTATCTACCGTTACCGTTTCAAACTTAAAGAGAATATATTTAGGTTCAGCTATAGAGATAGTTGTTGATTGATTAGTAGGTTGATTAGTAGATTTAGGTGTCGGTGATTGACCCTTAAAAATTTCATGACCTACTACTGCTGTCACCAAACCTACACTTCCGAAGCCAGCCCATTTCAAAAACTTTTGTCGGGTTATTCGCTCTTGAGCCGATTGAGTGGGTTGAGCAGAGCTTGACTGCTGAATTGGAGGTTTAATCAATTCTTGGCTTGCTACAACTCTGGTTTCAATTGCAGTGATGTCCATCTGCTGTAATTTTTGGCGATATTCTGCTTCCTTCTGCTGCCGTTGTTGTTCTGCCTCCTGCTGGTTTAGTCGTACAGCTTCTTCTTGTTGTTTTTCTGGCTGATGCTGCTGTTTGATTCTCTCTTGCTGTTTCCGGTATTCTACTTCTGAAGATGATTGAATAATAATTGCTTCGAGTGCAGAAATATCTGCATCATTTAGTTCTAAAATTCGTTGAAAACGTTGAAGTTCTTCACGAGTAACATCACTAGGAGGATATTCAAACTGCATCGACTCTCTAAACACCTCTTCATACTGTTGCAGCTTTTGGCGATGTTCCTCGATCGCAGCAACAATTGGATTTTCAATTGCAGTCACATCCTCAGCAGTCAAATTCAACGCTTGATGACGTTGCGTTAGTTGAGAGCGGTTGAAAGCACTGAGAGGATATTCTTGCTCAACAGCTTCTCTAAACTCTTGCTCGTATTGCCGCAAGTTTGCTTGATGGGTTTGAATCTCCGCATTAATCCGCCTCTCGATCGCACCCACATCCCCTTTACTCAACCCCAACGTCTGCCAGGTTTGCTGCAACTGCTTTTGCGTCACCTCATCTGGATAATGCTGGCGCTGCGTCGCCTTTACAAATGCCTGCTCGTACTGCTGGAGTTTTTGATGATAGCTTTCAATCTGTGTTGTGATTTGCGCTTCAATTGGTGCAACATCTACATCTGTCAGTCCCAAGCGCTGCTGCTGTTGGCGTAAGTCATTCCGGGTTGCCTCGCTGAGGGGATATTCCTGCTGCGTGGTAGTAAAAAACAGCCGTTGGTAGTCTTGGAGTTTTTGGTGATATGCCTCTACTTCAGTCGTAATCTGAGATTCGATCGCCGCAATATCTCTATCTGCAAGTTCTAATTGCTGCTGAGTTTGCCGTAAGCGATCGCGGCTTGCTGCACTCAGAGGAAACTCTTGTCGCAGTGCCGTTGTAAAGGCTTGCTGATAAGTTTGCAGGTTTTGCTGATGTGTCTTAAACCGTGCAGTCACCTGTGCCTCAATTGGCATCGTGTCCTCATTCCGCAGCCCCAAGATTTGCTGGAGATTTTGCAAATCGAGGCGATCGCTATCGGTAATTGTCTCGTCTCGCTCTAGTAGCTCAGTGAACACCTGCTGATACTGCTGGAGTTTGTCGCGGAACTCATTGCGGTACGGTTCCAACACCTCATCTTCGATCGCCTTCGCCTCAGTTGTCTCCAATCCCAAGCGAGTACTCTGATAATCTAATGTCCGACGACCAACAAGGGAAATTTCGCCTCGATGAATAAATCGCGCTACCTCTTTACGGTATCGCTGTATAGGATCGCCCGGAGCTACCTTTGCCAGTCGAATTTTAAAGCCTTCTCGAATTGCATAGATTTCCGGCTTCATCGCCGGCTCAAGTTCTCGCACCTTCTGACTGGCGTACTCATGGAGTTCATCAATGGAGATAAACTCATCGTGATCGCGATCAGCTTCTCCTGACTTGATACCTTCAATCAAAAAACGAGTGTAAATCGATAAATCTTGCCCCTCTTGCTCAAAGGAATATTGAGTCGAAGTAGAAGAAGTCAATACTGCTCGTCCTTCACCGCCCAACTGCTCCCGGATGTCAATTGTGCCGTCATTTTTGGCAGACATTCCCTCAGCAAACGCGCCACTAAAGCAGCTATCTAGGATAACTACCTGCCGACGGGAGCGGCTTTCGCTCATGCGATCGTGAATAAAATTGGCAGATACCGACGTTGAGCGAATCAATTCGCCCTGCTGCGTTTTACTGGTGTTGCGAGTTGCCAGATATAGCCTACCGCGATCGTCTTTGATGCCGTGTCCCGAAAAGTACAGCAGCAGCAAATCATCTTTGTGCCGTCCAGAGAACAGCATTTCGATCGCAATTTCTACAATTTGTCGTTCAGGATTTTTTAGCAGGGTAATATCTGACGCGGCAAACCCACCCATCTCGCTATGCAGCAGTACACCATACACTGCTTCCACATCTCTAACTGCACTGGGCAAAGGGTTCAGCCCTGGCTCATACTCACTGACCCCAATCAGCAACGCTACCTTCGCCATTTAATTTACCTATGCTGCGATCAAATCCTATGCGGCTTTAATCTCTGTATTGTTTCCTTTATACCAAGTTTTAGAATATTATCTCCATCAACCGGACTAGATTATAAGCTAAATTTTTAGAGCAAAATTTAATCAAGCGTAGGTGTAGCCCATCCTAAACATCGCAACATGAAAAGAGACACTGCTAAATTAAAGTATAAATCTTACCTATTTATGTAAGAAAAATCTAGGCAGCTACTGTATCAGTATCCAAGCAGACTTAGTAGAGCATTTTATTAATTCATAGCAAAGTAAATTTAGCAACACCATGCAATGTTAATGCATCGGCTGACAATGCCAATACATCGGGAAACAATGTCAATGTATCGGGTAACAATGTCAATGTATCGGGTAACAATGCCAATACATCGGTTGACAATGCCAATGCATCGGGTAACAATGCCAATGCATTGGGTAACAATATTAATGCGTCCCCTTGCATTAAACAAGCTACGCTTTTACACAAAAGTGTACGTATTATATATTTTTCGCATCTATAATTTTCCTTCTTAGCTGTTATGACCCTCCGCCCTGATTCTACCCTGAGCTTGGTTTCTCCCAGTATTAGCGATGTTCGCCAACAAGTCGCCCCTTTAAAACTAGGAATTATGGCTTCTGGGAATGGCAGTAATTTTGATGTCGTTGCTCAAGCTATCCAAGATGGGCGGCTAAATGCCCAAATTCAAGTTTTAATTTACAATAACCCCTCGGCGAAAGCAGCCGTCAGAGCAGCCAATAGAGGTGTAGAAGCTGTTTTATTGAATCACCGCAACTATAAAAACCGAGAAGAGTTGGATGATAAAATTGTGCAGACATTGCGGCGCTACGATGTGGAATGGGTGATTTTGGCAGGTTGGATGCGATTGTTAACATCAGTTTTCATTGATGCCTTTCCTAACAAAATTATTAATATCCATCCTAGTTTGTTACCTAGTTTCAAGGGAATCCATGCTGTAGAACAAGCCTTAGAATCAGGGGTAAAAATCACTGGTTGTACGGCGCATATCGCTTGTTTAGAAATGGACAGTGGCCCAATCTTGATGCAAGCCGCAGTACCAGTTTTGCCGGATGATACAGCAGAAACCCTCCACGCCAGGATTCAAATTCAGGAACATCGAATTTTGCCGCTAGCGATCGCTCTGGCAGCTTCTTCGTCAAAGTCATTTTTTTAACGAACCGCAGAGGCACAGAGGGCACAGAGAAAAGAAAGAGAAGGAAAACAATTGCTTAACTGAACTGTATTGGTCTATCAGTTTTCGTAACGTGCATTAACCCCTGGTTGTTGACAGTGTTTATGATTCATTATCAAACCACCAAGGGTCATTAGTCGCGTTAGTTTTAATTAAAATAGCTTTTTTTCGCATGAACCGTTTCAGTGCTGCTGCACCCATGCGCGATCCTCCCATCCCGGAGAATTTAAAGGCATTTTTCTCTCCCTCGTGCATGATGGCAGTGAGTGCAGCATCGTTGATACTAATAGCACCTGCTTCTATCTGCTGGGCAATTTCTAAGGCTTCAGCTTCTGAGGCAAAAACAGCAGCACTTAATCCATAAATTGAGTCATTTGCTAAAGACACTGCTTCCTCAACTGTGGAAAAAGGCATTATTGGCATAATGGGGCCAAAAGTCTCTTCGGTCATCACTTTCATGGAATGATTAACCTGGGTAAGCACTGTTGGACGACACCACCAACCCCCACCTAAGTCTTCAATTACGCCACCGCAGTGAATGACTGCCCCCTTTTCTACTGCATCTAGGAGATGATCGCTAATAATTGCGGCTTGTCTTTCGGCGATGATGGGGCCAATTTCTCCACTTTCAACAGTGGGGTAGGCTAGCCCAAGGCGATGTGCTTTGGCTACTAATTGATGGTAAAACTTTTCAAATATGGAGTCAGCAACGTAAATCCGCTCAATTGATAAGCACGATTGTCCAGTGTTGACGACGGAACCCCACAAGATTGCTGAGGTTGCTAATTCTAAGTTAGCTGATTCTAAAACGATCGCCGGATCTTTTCCCCCTAATTCCAAAAAAGCTGGAATAAACCGTTTCGCAGCCGCTTCTGCCACTTTTCGCCCTGTTGCGACACTACCTGTAAAGCATACTAAGTCTACATTATCAATCAAAATAGATCCGGTTGCGCCTGCTCCTTCAATAAAAGCTAAGACATCGCGCAATTTAGGGACGGAATTGAGTGCTGTTGTCAGTGGTGCAACGAAGCGGGGAGCGATTTCACTGGGTTTGACAATGACGGCACAACCCGCCAACAATGCCGGAATGGTATCAATAGTTGACAGCAACAGAGGAAAATTCCACGGGCTAATTATCCCCACTAGAGGGTAAGGAACGGAAGTTTGTTGCAAGGCGATAAATGGAATTGCTGTGTTTTTTGCAGAGTCTTGCAGCAATTCTGGTGCTAACCTGCACCAGCGATCAATGCTAGAGAGGAAGGAATCTATTTCTAATATTGAGGTTGATAATCTTCCCGTATCATTTACCAGAGCTTCCGTTAAGCGATCGCGCTCTGATACTATCGCTGCCTTCCACTGCTGTAAAGCTTCGATTCTCCCCTCTAAACCCAGTTTTTGCCAGCTAACTTGTGCCCGGCGCGATCGCTTGCATTGCTGTGCCAGCAACCTTGGGGGTGGCGGGATAATTACGTAGTCAAATTTGCCATTTCGGGGATTGCGAACTTCTATTGGTTTTGTCATTTGTCATTTGTCATTTGTCATTTGTCATTTGTCATTTGTCATTGGTCATTTGTCATTGGTCATTGGGCATTAATCAATAATTCTCCTTCCCCATTCCCCATTCCCAATTCCCAAATTCAAATTATCCCCAGTTGGGCTAACCGATCAATTGTGGCTTGCTGCGTTTGCAAAAAATGTTTGCGGTCTATTTCTCCTTCCAGCATAGTATTAGCTGGGTAAAAGTGTGATTGGTGATAACTTTCGGCGTATAGTTCAAAGCGTTGGCGGGCAAGTAAATTATGTAACCCTGGTCGGCGGCGATCGCAGCGTAAGGCTCCTAAATCAATCTCGGCAAATGCTGCCATGCTCTCGCCTGCACCTGTCTCGGCTAAAACGATTCCGCGATGGTCGATGATTTTAGAACCACCATCAGCCGAAGCTATGGGGATGGCAATATTAGCGATACCTGCGGTATTAGCTGAAACCACGTAAGCCATATTTTCGACAGCGCGAGTGATTTTTGCCGCGTCTTTGGGAGTGAGGTTTTTGTTGTATACTTCCGAAGTCGAATGGACAAAAATCTCTGCTCCTCGCATCGCCAGACACCGCGCTACTTCTGGATATAAAATTTCTTCTGATGCTAAAGCTGCTAAATTACCGATCACAGTTTTGGCTACAGGGAAAACTCCCTCTAAACCATAACAGTCAAGATATTTATCCCAAACATCATGGGGAGTGGGAGCAAATAAAGAATTTAGCCGCCGATATCGCAAGACGATTGAGCCGGAGGGGTCAAGGATAAAGCAGGTTTGAAAGTACAATCCGGGAAAGTTGGGATCAATTTCGTAGGCATTACCAGCTAAAAATATTTTATGCTTTTGAGCAATTTTACCCAGCGCCTCATACTCAGCACCAGCCATTTCTATACAGGCTTTTTCTGCCCATCCTGCGAGACTATCTCCCATTGGAAAACCTGTGAGGAAATATTCTGGCAGTACAATTAAACGACAATCAAAGCCAATAAAAGCGATACTGGCAGCAATTTGTTGAGCTAGGCGGTTAATGGAGTTTTGCATGAGCGATCGCGCTTCGTGGCGATCGGTTGCTTGGTTGACTGCATGACAGGTAACTTGGAGTGCCAAGGCCCGGAATGAGTTGAGATTATCAGTATTATCTGCCATGCTGTATCCAAATTTTTTTACTACCTTATAGAATACGCTCGCCACCCCAGAGCGATCGTACTAATTTATCCGTCATTTCTGCCCCAAATAGCCGCACAGCAATTTGGTTGTCTGGGTCGCGTTCTGCAACAGTACGGCGCACAAATAAGTCACGCTCAGATAAAGCAGCCCGTTCTGATTCCGCTACTGGTTCAGCTTCATCTACCCAATCTAGCCAACGATCTATCATCTCATGCGCTACCGTGTGGACACGATCAAGCGTCTCTTCTGTGACTGGACTGGTGTAACACAAACTAGTATGAGATTGTACCTGACGGATATACAGCGTTTTGCTAATATACTGCTGAAAACGTGAATCTTTCAGGAACGCCAAATATGTCTGGTTCACAGGTTCGTAGTAACGATCCAAATAATCGAGGTCAGTGAATAGATCGGTGCGAGGGACGTAATCTATAAAAAAGAACAGTTCTGGAACCGTGGCAAAGACAATAGCCAAATGAGGAACACGAATCTGCGACTTGAGCCAAACAGTTAGGTGCATATTGCAAAAGCCAGATTTAGGTTCGCGCAACCATGAATGCACAAGCCAATCAATTTCTGGGCCAGAGAAGGTATTGAGCGAGCCGTGCGCTTCTCCAATCAAGGCAGAGTACTTTTGAAAGTTCTCGGTAGATGGATATGAATGTAATTCAAAACGAGCGTCTATTTTCTCACGAAGTTCATTTGTCCAACCCCACAACTGCTCAAATAAGGCTGTATTGTCTACATTAATTTGCTGCTCAAGCACTGTTTGTACCCTTTTAGATAAGAATGCAAACAAACATAATATAAAAGCAAAAAACCAGCATCTAGCTTCTGCCAGAATTCTTTCACTGAGCCAGAACAACTGTAAATGGCGTGGAATTATTGTTTGCTTCTCCTGTCTTTGGATAAAATTAATTTAAACAAAAAACTCCAGGTAGAAGAGAGAATGTCAAATTTCCGCGATCGCACAGAGACAAACACCGATAAAGTTTTACTCATCGGAGTTACTGGCGGCACAGGTGGAAATGTCGTCAAGGGATTTCTCGAACAGGGAGTTACTAACCTGCGAGTCATCACTAGAGAAATTGACCTTAATCGTCCAACTCTTGCAAAGCTCAATGATGCCGGAGTTGAACTGGTAAAAGCCAACCTCGACAATGAAACTTCTCTCATAGCAGCCTTTGCAGGAATTTCGGCTGTTTACTGCCACGCCACTTCTGCGGACTCCGCTAAAATTGACCCGCTAGAGGTGGAGAGAGCCAGGCGAGTTGCAAAAGCTGCCAAACAAGCTGAAATTAAGCACTTTGTCTACAATTCCGGAGGTGGGGCGGATAGGAATTCAGGAATCCCCCGCATTGAGCAAAAATATCAAGTAGAGAAAATTCTCAAAGAAGCTGGCTTACCGACTACTATGTTGCGAGCTTGCTTGTTTATGGAGGAGTTTTGGAAGAAGTACACGCGACCTTCCATACTCAAAGGTAGTTTTCCGTTTTCAATTCAGCCAGATAAACCCCTTCATCTAATTACAACTAAGGATATGGGCCGCGTTGCTGCCTATGTAATCGAACATCCTATCAAGTATATTGGCCAAGAAATTGAGCTAGCTGGGGATGTGCTGACTCCTCTTCAGATGGCAGAGGCATTCTCTCAAGCGCAGGGGATAAAAGTTGTCCATAAAGAGACACCTGCTTGGATTTTCTTACTCTTGCTGCAAAAAGAACTGTTCGATTTAATACAGTGGTATCGTAAACAAGGTTATCAAGCTGATGTCCAGCGTTTACGAGAAGAAGAGTTTCCTGGACTTCTGACCACATTTAGGGAATTTTTGGCAGAAACCAACTGGTCAAATACGGAACTCACCTATGAGAGTCTGCGATCGCATTAGTACACTGTGGCAAAAGTTTGCTTACCTTTTAATCTTAACGATGCCTACTGCCTACACCACCCCAGAGCGATCGCACAAGTTTATCTGCCAACTCAGAACCAAACATCTGTGCGATAAATTTATTACCTGGATCGCGTTCAGCACTGGTACGCCGTACCAACAAATCACGAGTTGCCAAAGCGGTGCGTGCATCTTCTGGTAAGGGTTCAGCTGTATCTACCCAGGTTAGCCAGCGATCGAGGGTTTCGTGTGCAAGTGTGCGAGTTAGTTCGAGGGTTCCCAAGGTGGGTGTGCCTGAGTAGCACAATTTAACAGGCGATTGAAATAATCGAAGATACAGACTTTTGCTGGTAAATACCTTGAGGCGCGAATCTTCCTGTAACTTTAAGAATGTTTGATTAACTGGCTCATAGTAGCGATCGAGATATGCCAAATCGGTTAAAAGCTCAGTTCGGGCAATGTAATCTATATAAAATAATATATTTCCATTTGGAAGTGTGCCAAACTCAAAAGCCAAATGGGGAACCTGAATATGCGACTTCAACCAAGTGGTGAGACGCATAGTACTAAAGTTTGATTTTTCCGGGTTTCCCAACCACGAATGCACTAGCCAGTCAATTTCTTCCCCAGAAAAAGCAGTCAGTGAACCCTTCATATTGCCGTCGAGACTGCTGTATTGCTGTAAATCTTCTACAGAAGGGTCTGGATATAAATGGAAACGAGCCTCTAGTTTTTGGTGGAGTTCTTTTGTAATTCCCCACAACTTTTCAAATACAGCCTTATTGTCTAGATCGCTTGGTTGCTGAGTCATAGTTTGAGTTTGCGATTTTTCTATAAACTTTATATTTAGTTTGACACTTTTTGGTATCTAGCTAGTTGCCCATACCAAGTAACATATTCTATCGAATTCAGGACTGTGATAAAAAGCCCATCAACTAAAGCATGATAAAGCTATTGCAGCAATCTGTATCAACCGATGATTCTTTATTTAGCTCTTAATTTAGATGAATATTTTCAAATAGCATATATATAAATTCGGTTTGATATTCTGAAAATATACGTAGGGTGTATTAACGATAGTGTAGAACACCCAAACCTCGATAATGATGCGTTACAAACTCCCTTCAAACACACTCTACAATACCTAATCATGTTCAAAAATCCAATAGTAATTATAATAATTAAATATTTTTTTAAAAGCCAATTTATTAGGATTTAGTTTACATAATTAGCTAGAAAATGATTTTGAAATTTGCTTAATACATTATTCTAATAGTTTATTAATGTTGCTTGAAAAAGTTTTTCACACTATTTATTCGGTATTAATACTGAAAAAAAGGCTTATGGGAAGTGTTAATTTTAGTTAATACACAATTATAATCTCTCTAAAAAAACAATATAAAAATGCGCCTGCCTTACAAACTGAGATTTGTTTCTTCTCAACTAGTAACTGTAACAGTACTGCTGACATTACTCTTGTTTATTCCTCAAATTTGGCTTAACTGGCAAGTATACTATAACTTCAATAGTATTATTAAACATGAATTTAAACTACAAACGCTGAGTGATGAAATTACTTATCTTGATGAAGTATTAACGATGTCAGCTCGGATGAATGCTGCTACAGGAAACTCTATCTGGGAAAAACGATATCGCCAATTTGAGCCTAAACTAGATATTGCTATTAAAGAATCTATCAAACTGGCTCCTAAAGCATATCAAAATGAGGATGCCCAAAAAATTGATGTTGCTAATCAACTTTTGGTCACAATGGAATATAAATCTTTTGAGTTAGTTAACAAAAATCAAAAAGAGACAGCACAACTACTACTTTCTAGCCGAGAATATGAAACTCAGAAACACATTTATGCTGATGGTGTTGCCAAAAGAAATAGTAATATATTAGTTCAGTTACAGCAGAAGGTTGATGAATATTATAAAAGAATATTTTGGGCAGTTTTAGAATCTGTTATAAGTTTAGCACTACTGATTCCAGCATGGCTTTTAGTATTGAATTTATTGCAGCAATACTTAAAAGATAAAAAAATTGCTCAAGCCGCCTTAGAAGAAACAAATTGTAGATTGGAAATGCAAGTGGCGGAGAGAACGGCAAAATTAGAACACAAAAATATTCAACTAGAACAGACACTACAAGAATTACAATATACTCAAGTACAACTTGTTCAAACCGAAAAAATGTCCTCATTAGGTCAGTTAGTTGCTGGTGTTGCTCATGAAATCAATAATCCAGTTAATTTCATTTATGGAAATCTAATACATATTAGAAAATATAGTCAGCAATTACTAACTTTAATTAACCTGTATCAGCAAGAAAATTGTAATTATAATCCAGAAATAACTAGTTTGATTAACAAGATAGATTTAGAGTTTATTCTTGATGATTTGCCAAAAATATTATCCTCAATGGAAATTGGTACTGAGCGCATTTGTGAGATTGTGCTAACTTTGCGGAACTTCTCGCGTCTTGATGAAGCAGAAATGAAACCTGTTGATATTCATGAAGGAATTAATAGCACGCTAATAATTTTAGAGCATCGCCTGAAAGAAAATCATAAGCAGCAAGAAATTGCAATAATTAAAAATTATGGTGATTTGCCTCTTATTGAATGTTATGCAGGAGGATTAAATCAGGTATTTATGAATATCTTAAGTAATGCTATTGACGCTTTATATGAACAGCAAGAGGACTATTTAAAAAAAGATGTTACAAAACATCTGAATTCTATTATTATCCATACTAAAGTTAAAGATGAAGATTTTGTAATTATTAGTATTAAAGACAATGGAATAGGAATATCAGATAAAATTAAGACTAGATTGTTTGACCCTTTTTTTACTACTAAACCTGTAGGTAAAGGTACTGGCTTAGGGTTATCTATCAGTTACCAAATTATAGTAGAGAAGCATAAGGGAAAAATCAGCTGCATTTCTGCACCTGGGAAGGGTACAGAATTTGTAATTGAGATTCCCATCAAGCAGATGCAATGAAGAAGGGGAAAGGGGAAAGGGGAAAGAGAACCAGTAACTTAAAAGCAGGGGTTTCAAATATGGGCACTGCTAAGTTATCGCACTACGTGTCTTAAAAATATTCTTTTTTATTCGGGCTATTTAAAAATAGGGGATTTCTTTATACGTTGTGGGAAAAGGTTAAAGGGTAAAGGTTTTTTATTACCCCTTACCCTTTCCCCCTTTCCCTTTTTGGTAAGTAAATATAAACTCATTTGGGATCTTCTAGATTTTTAGGGCTAACCCAAGCGTATTAATTTAACGTGAGTTCGACAGAACTAAAAAATAGCAGGAGGCAATGCAGGTAAGTCTTTTGGGTAAATGTCAATAGATGGTTTTTTGGGCAAATAGGTATAAGCAGTAAGCCCTGCCATCAAATTAACCAAAAAGTTAAATGGACTACGATGGCGAGAGTGTTCTATTTGACATATATTTTTCAAATGGTCATTGACGGACTCAATGACAGCACGTTTGCGTAACAGAATTTTATCAATCAGTTTTACCAAGCGATTTTTCATTTTCTTTTTAGATTTTGTGACTAATTGCAACCCTCGCTCATATAACTCCTCAAATAATTTTTGAGAGATGTATCCTCTGTCACCAAAGAGTTTATCAATCAAGTCCTTAGTCATATCTGGGACTGGTTTTCGGTCATCTACATTTGCTGGGGTTAGTGAAAATGCGAGTAATTCTCCACAATCATTAATAATTAAATGAAGCTTGAATCCAAAGTGCCAACCCACAGAATTTTTCCCCCATTTCACCAACCCTTTAAATACCTTGTGAGAATGTGCTCTACAGTTGTGACAAACATTAATTGGGGTGGAATCAATAAAGCTAATCCCTGTAATTTCTCCTGTACGTGTATGTAAAAAACAACATAACAGCATTAAACACCAGGGCATCAGTTCCACAAACCGAGTGTAGCTGACCAGATTTGGAAATGCTTCACGCCAACTTGTCAGCACATGCATGGTATAGAATTCTTTGAAAGTCTTATATCCACTGCCATGAAATGCAATGACTATTGTCATCACCTCTGATAGATGCATTCGGGAAGTGCTGCGCCTTTCTCCTGTTGTCGATGGCAACTGTGGTACTTGCTGCCAGAGATTTTCCCACTGGTTACAGAAATCATCTACGTCGCAGAAAATTTGCGTGATGTCGAGGCGAGATATCATGGTAGACATAGCCGAGACCCTGATTTTTGTTAGATATTATTAGTCTCGGCATTTTTTTGTGACTTTTTTGCTGATTCTCAATCAATCGTAGCGATCGCTTGGCCCTGTCCAGTTGAGCAAATTCATATCTAGCAATCTTTTTGGGCTTTCCTATCCGTCGAACTCACGTTAATTTATAGTCATATCTTTGACATAATCTTGCAATGGTTTTGTCAATACACTCTGCAATAATTCACTCATCAAACCGTTTAACGGAACTAGGCAGGTAATTCCTGCCTTTTTTAATCAATGCCTTCTAGCAAGGTAAGGATTAAGCTGTTACGCAAATAAGATTGCACATCAACTGGTGAGGTTGTCCTTTGTCCTTGGTAAACACTTTTGATAAATGACAAATGACTAATGACTAATGACTAATGACTAATGACGGTCTACACGGAAAATATTGCAATATGTAGGCGCGTTAGCTTACTCTTTAATTATGGGCGATTTCCCTTTACCTGAGAATTACTGATAGAAAATCCTCGACGGGTAGGTTTAATATTAGCTAATTCCACCTTAAAACTTACCTTATCAGTCATTTCACCACTTCTCGCTTCCAAATCCCACTTTCCAGGGCGCAAATTCCAAAATAAAGAATTAGCTGAATTTGTATCTAATTTTTCCCCATTTAGCCACCATTCAACAGACGCAGATTTATTTCCCGCTAGCTTAAATTCGAGTTTTTGCTTCGTTTCTTCACCTGGATAGACTAAAAATAAATCGCCATGATGCGGGGACAAAATTCTAAAATTGGTAGAAACAAGACTCGATTGCTGTTGTTTTGCCAACCACTCGTTATACTCTGGTGGTAAGTTAAATTGGTTGTCACCTTCGTAGGCAATTTTATCTTCTGGATAGAAATATTCTTGCACCACTGAAGTACAATCTGATGTTGGTCGTAATCCCGAAATTGCACAAATAGGTAATTGCACTAAACCTTCTGGAGGCGGAAAAGCTGCTGGTTCTTGATGTTCGTGCAGGTGTAGCATAATCCGATTCCACAAAGGTGCAGCGCCTGTCACACCTGAAACTTGTCGCATCGGTTCCCCGTTGAAATTGCCTACCCAAGTAGCGACGGTGTAATCAGTAGTGAAGCCAACTGTCCAAGTATCACGAAAATTGGAAGAAGTGCCAGTTTTAACGGCAACAGGAAAGGGTAAATTTAACACGGAGTTTACACCAAATGCTGTTGCACGAGCATGATTATCACTGAGGATGTTAGTGATTAATTGCCATATTGTCGTTGAATTTTGGATATTACATCGCATATTTGGTGCGCTTTCAGCGCAACTTGGATTTTGGATTGGAGAATCGGAAAATGTGCTTACTAAAGGGATAGACTCTCCAAGTCGTGCCATAGTAACGTAAGCTCTAGCTAATTCCCATAAACTGACTTCGCCGCTACCGAGAGTTAACCCTAAACCGTAATGTTCTGGGGTTTGATTGAGATTTTCAAACCCAAGTTGATGTAATCGTTCTAAAAAAGTCTGCACACCTACTTTTTCTAAAACCCTGACTGCGGGTACATTCAACGAATTTGCTAAAGCGATTCGCACCCGCACAGGGCCAAGAAAGCGTTCGGTGTAATCGGTTGGGCTATAAAGTCTCGCACCAGGAATTGCATAACGGGCGGGGACATCTGCCAAAATGGTATTTGGGCGAATTAAACCTTTTTCTAAAGCTAATTCATACACAAAAGGCTTGAGGGTAGAACCAGGTTGACGTAGTGCTTGCACTCCATCATTGCGTCCTAGTTTTGCTTGATTAAAGTAATCAGGCGAACCGACATAAGCCAATACTTCACCAGTGTGGTTGTCAATCACCAACGCAGCTGCATCATGAACATTATTAGCGGCTAGGGAAGAAATTACCTGCTGCACCTGTGCTTCCACAAACTGCTGTAAAGGGCGATTTATAGTTGTGCGAATAACGGATTGATCCCCCCTAACCCCCCTTAAAAAGGGGGGGATTAAGCCCCTTTTTTCAAGGGGAGTTGGAAGAATTTGATTCGCTAACCAAAATAAAAAGTGTGGTGCGGCGATAATTCCCCGTGGACGAGATTGAAACACAACTTTTTCGGTTTGTGTTCGGGCTGCGATCGCACCACTTATATACTTTTCCTGTACCATCCGATTAAGGACATATTTTTGTCGCTGCTTTAACCGTTCCCAATGTTCATAAGGGTTAAAGTATGTGGGATTATTGGGGATAGCAGCCAACAAACTGGCTTGAGCAAGATTTAACTCACTTGCTGGGATAGAAAAATAAGTCTGTGCGGCTGCTTCTACACCATATATATTCCCACCCATTGGTAGCCGATTAATATATGCAGAGAGAATTTCATCTTTATTCATCCCTGCTGTTAACCGCCAAGATAGCCAAATTTCTTGCAGTTTACCAGAAAAGCTGCGGGGGACGGGATCTAACATCCGCGACAGTTGCATAGTAATAGTGGAAGCGCCGGAAACAATTCTTTTGGCGTGGATGGCTTCTTTGCTGGCGCGGATAACAGCTTTCATATCCAACGCGCCGTGATGGTAAAAGCTGCCATCCTCGGCGGCTAAAATAGCATGGATAAACTGGGGTGAAACCTGACTTAGTGCGACTACTGATGTATGTTCTTGGTCACGGGTGAGCAATGTTCCTAATGGTAAACCATTGCGATCGCTAAATTGCATTGCCAACTGATTTTGAGCAATGTCTGCGGCCCGAACGGGTGCAAAATAAGGTAATAAGCGTATAAGCAGGCAGATTACCAGCACAGCCAAGATAAATTTGCTACTGTGCTTAATTTGGAGTAGCGATCGTAAAATTAGTTTCATCAGGGAATCCCTGTCAAGAAAACCTACCTTAATTTTGACGCAGCGATTACATCGATATCAGTAAATATGTCAAATCCTTAATAATTTATTTGAAATTACTTAGCAGATGTAAATTAATATTTGCAGAAGTTAAACACTTATTAATAGTTAAGAATTGTAGTGATTTTTAGGAACAATCATACAGGATTAGTTATCTATGTAAATAAACATAGTAAAATCCAAACTCTATGTAAAAAATAGTCATATAGCATCCTTTATTTGTCTTGGCATTGCCAACTCAATAAGGTATACAAAGTTTTGTTAGCTATAACTTGTGAATTTTTTATTTTAAATTACTAAAAAATATGATTATCAGATTTTTACTCCGTTTGCACTATAAAATTGTCTATTTCTTCCTTAGCGTCCTTGGCGTACTTGGCGGTTCGTTAAAAAAAATTAGCCATTCCTCACGCCAGAAGAGAAGGATACAGTTTCTTCTCCTCTTTACATTCATGCTAGCGATGACAGGGTGTAATTTTTTTGGTATCAACTCAAATAAAGAACAACTCCCAGTAGTATCCCCACTTACACCACCAAAATTACCAGACTGGATTGAACAAATTAGTCCTATTGGCGATTCAAAACCTCTCAACCAAATTCGCATCCGTTTTAAAGAAGCTTTAATCCCAGTTGAAAGTCTTGATAATCCAGAACAACAGAAAATATTAGAAAAATTTGCCCTTTGGCCGCCTTTACCCGGTCAATTTCGCTTTTTAACACCGCGTATGGTAGGTTTTCAAGCTGAGAAAGTATTGCCAATAGCGACAAGATTTCAAGTCACTCTCAAAGCAGGTTTAGCTGATTTAAAAAATCATCGCTTAGATAAAGATTTACCTTGGACTTTCAATACCGAATCTATCAACCTGACTAATTTACCCGGTGTCAATCTCATTGAAAAGGCTGATATTGAACCCATTGATTTACAACCAAAGCTACAGTTTACTTCCAACGTAGAATTAAATTTAGCTTCCGTACAAGAAAAATTACAGTTAATTCCTGAAGGAAAAAATAAGGGTGTAGGCTTCAGAGTCGAATTAAATAAAGAAGAGAAACTAGTAAAAAATGAAGAAGACCCTTTAGAAAAATTTGACCCTTCAGCCCGCAATTGGATTTATAATCTTATTCCACAGCAAAATCTCGAAAAGGCAACCCCTTATCGCCTAGTCTTTTCTCCCGGAATACGCCCTGCTTATGGCAATCTCCCTACAGACAAAGAATTTGCTAGTAAGTTAGTAACTTATTCACCTTTAGCATTCCAGAAAATCAACTTTTACGGACAGCCAGATTCAGGTGGAACTTTTGGAAGATTTATTAAAGGCAGTCCTCAGCTAGAATTTAATAACGTCTTACTGTCAGATTCAGCTAAAGAAAGTATTACCATTAATCCAGCCCCAAAAGATATTTCGAGAATCATCCAAATCAATGATGAAGATAAAATTGTCGGCATCAATCCTTATGCGCTAGAACCTGCTCAAAGTTATACAATTACTATCGACGGAAATCTCAAAGATAAGTTTGGCCAGACTTTGGGTAAACCTGTAACACTTAAATATGATACTGGAGATTTAGCCGGGGATATCTGGGTACCATCAGATTTAAATATTTTCCCCATAGATAAAAATTTACAGTTAAATATTACTACCGGAAATCTGCCAGAATCTAAATATAAAGCAGCTTATCGAGCAGTTAAACCGACAGATTTAGTTTATTTTAATAATAGTAGTGATTTATTACCACAACCATCTGATTGGCAAAGCTTTAAGGTATCGGGTAAGAAGAATCAATCAGTTGATATTGCTGTTCCTCTGCGGGAAAAAATAAGTGCAGCTACGGGAATGTTAGCTTATGGAGTTCAAGCCCGTACTAATAAATATCAGGAAAATGGAAAGGAACTGTGGCGAGAACCTACCACTTATGGCTTAGTTGAATTGACGAATTTGGGCATATTTACTCAGTGGTTCCCTGATTCAGGCTTAATTCGCGTCAATCATCTAACAGATGGTTCGCCAGTTCAAGCGTCGGCTGTGGAAATTTATCAATCAAAATTACAAGCAAAATCTCGCCCCGAACCAGTACCTTGTGCAACTGGTAAAACTGATGAGAATGGAATTTTTAGAATTGTTCGTGAAGGATTACAGCCATGTTATGCTGGCAATGAAAGTTCTAGTAAATCGCCACAATTATTAGTAATTGCCCGTGAAAACCAAGATTGGGCATTCGCTAGAACTGAAGAATATAGCGGCGTTTATGGCTACGGTATTGATGCAGGTTGGCAAGATAGTAAGCCAGAATCACGCGGGGTAATTTTCTCAGACAGACAGTTATATCAACCAGGCGAAAAAGCTTGGTTAACTGGGTTTGCTGGCTTCTTGCAAAATGGCACAATCCAACAAGATAAAAATGCCGTTTACCAATTAACTTTATTAAATCCTGATGGACAAAAGACCAACTTAGGTACACAAACTACAAATGAATTTGGTACGTTTTCTCTGGAATTGCCAATCAAGACTACTCAGCGCTTAGGCTACCATACAATCCAAGCTAAGGGTAAAAATGGACAAGAACTTTCTGGTGAATTTCGGGTAGCTGAGTTTAAGCCACCAAATTTTAAAGTCGAACTAAACTTAGATAAAGAATTTGCTTATATTGACGATAAAGTTGATATTAATGCAACAAGCAATTATTTATTTGGTGCGCCTGTAGAAGGTGGAGAAGCAAAATACTTTATTACTCGTCAACAGGCTAATTTTATTCCCAAAGGTTGGGACGAATTTACTTTTGGTCGGCAGTGGTTATGGCCAGAAGAATCTCCTAGTATCTCTAGTGATGTCTTGCAAAATAATACCCAACTAGATGCTAATGGTAAAAGTAGTCAAACCGTGAGTGTGGCTAATGATTTACCATATCCCATGACTTACCAAGTAGATGTGCAAGTTGCAGATGTTTCTAATCTGTCTGTAGCGAATTCCAAAACTTTTACAGCCTTACCAAGTAATCGTCTAATTGGGTTAAAAAGTAATTTTATTACTGATGCTGGTAAGGCTTTTCCTGTTGATGTGGTTGTTACCGACCCTACAGGAAAACCGATAACAGGTCAACGAGTGCGTCTGGAATTACAAGAGATTAAATACAGCAGTGTCACTCAATTAGTTGAAGGTAGCCGAACGGCAAAAAATCAAGTTGAATATAAAACAGTGGGACAAGCAGAAATTACATCTGCTAGTAATCCCCAATCGGTAAGTTTGACAGCACCAGAATCTGGTTCATACCGAATTAGAGTTAATTTTAGTGATGCAAAATCCGAATTAAGTGCCACAGATTTACAAATTTGGGCAACTGGACAAAACCCAGTATTTTGGGGTTCGAAAGAAAAAGATGTCTTAGAACTTAAATTAGATAAACAAGAGTTTAAACCTGGTGAAACTGCTACTGTACTAATTCAATCTCCTTATCCAGATGCAGAATTGTACTTTGCGGTGATTAAAGACAAACCCCTTTATCAACAAATTACCAAGGTTCAGGGAAGCGCACCACAAATTCAGTTTCAAGTTACACCAGAAATGCTGCCAAATGCAGCCATTGAAGCTGTATTAGTAAGGCAAGGTAAACCCATCAGCCAAGTGGAAGTAGGAAGTTTAGATAACTTGGTGAAGATTGGTTTTGCACCTTTTAAAGTTAACTTAGAAGATAAGTATTTAAAACTGCAAGTTAAGCCAGTGCAAGCATCATTAGAACCTGGTGCAGAAGAAACAGTACAACTAGAACTGAAGGATAATCAAGGAAATCCCACCAAAGGACAGTTTACAGTCATGGTGGTAAATGAAGCGGTGTTACAACTTTCTGGTTATCGTCCACCAGATTTGGTGGATACAGTTTATGCAGAACAGACAATATCTACCCGCTTTAACGATAATCGCGCGGATGTCATATTACAACCGCAAGATGTAGCTAAACCTAAAGGTTGGGGTTATGGTGGTGGTTTCTCAACTGGTGCAGCTAATACTCGCACTCGCACCGATTTTAAAGCCTTAGCTTACTACAACGCTTCTGTTTTCACCGATGCAAATGGTAATGCACAGATAACTTTTAAACTCCCGGATGACTTAACTACATGGCGGGTGATGGCTGTAGCCACTGATGGAAATCTGCGTTTCGGGAATGGGGACGCGACGTTTATCACCACCAAGCCACTGCTAACTAATGCCATCTTGCCACAATTTGCACGTCCAGGCGATCGCATTCTCGCTGGTTTATCCGTCACCAACAACACCGGGAATACAGGAAATATCTCAATTAATGGCGAACTTAGCGGTACGGTGAAGTTTGCTGACAAAAACCCCACAACTACTGCATTGCAAACCAAAACTGAATCTGCAACTCATGCTTATCGCTTTCTAATGGTGGCGGATAGCGTCGGAGTTGGTAAGGTTCGCTTTACCACTCAGCTAAATGGTACAGACGCAGATGCTTTTGAAGTTCCTTTAGAAATTAAGCCAGTTGAAATTACAGAACAAGTCGTTGAAACTGGTGTCACCGAAAAACAGGTGAAAATTCCTCTGAATGTTGATAAAAATACCTTCCCTGATGCGGGAGGTTTAGATATTCAGTTGGCGAGTACCTTAATTCCAGAGATTCAAGCACCAGCAAAGCAGGTTTTAAAAGATAATGATTTGCCGTTTACAGAACCTGCTGCAAGTCAATTAATGATTGCGGCTAATTTGCAAACTATCGCCCAAAAATATGGCCAAACTTTCGCAGAATTTAATCCTAGCCAACAAGCTAATTTAGCAATCGAACAATTACAAAAACTCCAAATAGCCGATGGTGGTTTTGCTGCTTTCCCCGGACAAGAAAAATCCGACCCTTGGATTTCTGCTTATGCGGGTGAATCTTTGGCTAAAGCCAGTCAGGTGTTCCCTAATTTAGTCGATTCTGGAATGCTGTCTCGCCTCAAAACTTATCTGCAAAAAGTTCTGGCGAATCCTGGAGAATACGATTTTTGCAAACAACTACTCTGTAAAAGGCAACTGCAAATTAATGCTTTAATCGCTTTATCAGATTTAGGAGATAAACGCAACACTTTTCTCGCAGATATTTATGAACAGCGCAATAATTTTGATTTAGTAACTCAAATTAAACTAGCGCGATATTTATCTCAATTCCCAGAATGGCAAGATGAATCTCAACAATTAGTAAACAAGCTGCAACAGAATATCTCTGAAACTGGCCGCACAGCAGTTGTGAGTTTACCCAGCAGTTGGGGATGGATGAGTTCATCTACGACGACGCAAGCGCAAGCTTTACGCTTATTTATTGCCAAAAAAAGTAAACCCGAAGTTATAGATAAGTTATTCCAAAGCCTTCTCGCACTGCGACGAGATGGCACATGGCAAACTAACTATAACAATGCCCAAGCACTAACAGCTTTGGTAGATTATAGTCAACTGCAACCCACACCGCCGAATTTTGTTGCCACTGTGCAATTAGCTGGTAATAAGTTAGGAGAAAATCGCTTTGAAGGTTACAAAAATCCTAGCTTACAACTAATTGTGCCGATGAATCTATTACCTCGTGGTCGTAATGATTTAACGCTGCAAAAAGCAGGTAATGGCACTTTACATTATCTGGTTGCTTATAATTATCGCTTGCAAGGAAATCAACCAGGCAGATTTAACGGTTTACGCATAACGCGAGAAATTAGTCAAGTAAATGAAGAGAAAGTTTTACAAAAAACGGGGATTTACGCTTTCGATAAACCCTTGACTTTAGCTTCTGGACAGGTGTTTGATATTGGTTTAGAAATCATCGCCGATCGCCCCGTAGATCATATAGTAATTAAAGATCCGCTACCAGCAGGTTTTGAGGCGGTGGATGCAAGTTTTCAAACTACCACAGCTGCATTACAAGCAAAAGCCGATAGCTGGGAACTTGGCTTTAGAAATATCTACCGCGATCGCATTATCGCCTATGCTGACCACCTGGAACCAGGAGTTTATAGCCTGCATTACTTAGTCCGTTCTGTCACCCCTGGCACATTTTCCTGGCCTGGTGCAGAAGTTCACCTGCAATATGCACCAGAAGAATTTGGGCGTACTGCTGAGTCTACATTGATATTGGAGGATGGAAAGTCATGATTTATGCCATCTTTGGCTACAACAAATCTAAAAATCTTTCCAAGTCTATACGAGCCTGCTTTAAAATCTTAGCTAGGGTGAAACGCTTAACTGACCGATGAGCCGGAACAGTCAATTTCAAGACTTCATCCGGTATGCTCTTTTCTAATCTAATATGACTACCTCGCTGGCGTACAACTATCCACCCATCCCGTTCTAAAGCAGCGATAATCCGAGTATAGGGTAAATTGGGAACTTTGCTCACAGTACCAATTCCCTGACAATTACGCCTTCTTGAGTAATCAACTCATCTTCCAATGGCTCTAGGTAAAGTTCTATTGCTTCTTGGATATTCTCTAATGCTTCTTCTACTGTTTCTCCTTCGCTTATACAGCCAGGAAGTGAGGGAACATGGACAGTGTATCCGCCTTCGTCACTGGGTTCTAATACAACTTTCAGTTTCATAACTTCGAAATGAACTTACTTTTCTATTTTTAATGATTTTTAGTCATCACATTGTAATTGAAGGCATGAAAATTTGAAAGGAGCTATGCCTACGGCGGGCTACGCCTACGCATGATCGCCCACACCAACCACCTAAAACCAGGTGTTGCTGGAATGATGAAAAGTTCACCAGAGAACAAGTAGCAATCTGGTATTACCTTTATGAGTAGTTTCAGGATTTATCTGGTGGTTCCTCACCAATGAACAATGCTTTTTTACTGTGCTTCAACTGTTTCCAAAGTGCTTTAATTTGTTTGTAAGCATCTTCTGGTTCAAGCTTTCCAGATGTTTCTAGACTGGTAATATAGCTAACTTTTTGAGCAAATTCTTGAAGGTTGGCATTAAATACTAAATTCTCTGGCTTAACTTGACCATAATAGCGACTACGAAGGTAAAGAAATTTGTTTTTGTCGTTAATATTAGACTCGTCCATTACTTCACCCCCAATAAGTGACTTTTAGCAACGATAATCACAACAAATATCGCTTCAATGAAGAAATTGCCGCAATTATTGTGAACGATGAGTGAGTCTAAAAGGGAACACAAAATAAATTATACAGCAACTAGCTATTTATTAGCTGTGATGATAGTAAGACTTTTGAATCATGCACATTAAGCTTAGACTATACCAGTTTCTGGCAATAATGTTGCAAGATTGAGTGGCTCTAAGCTTTCTATGTCCTCTGGATTAGCCTACAGCAAGCCGCTTCTAGAGTTGAAGTTGCTCACGAAATATATAGGCGTAAACTAAATTCCCCAGTGTTAACCAGGGGAATTCTGTTAGGGCGATGTCCATCTCTCTCGTACCACCGTTTGCCAATCATCGCTGCAATAACTCCAGCACACAGAAAGAACATCGGTAGTTATATAAGAGATACAACCCAACTTTAAGGTAAAGAGTCAGTTGATGTTATTCCTGACTGCTGAAAATTCTGAATAGGAATTTCAATTTGAAATTCAGTTCCCTTACCTAATGCAGAGATACAATTTAGTTTTCCCTGGTGCTTTTCGACAATAATCTGATGACTGATTGATAACCCTAAACCAGTTCCTTGACCAACAGGTTTAGTAGTGAAAAAGGGATTAAAAATCTGTTCCTGAATCTCTGACTTCATACCAGGGCCATTATCTTTGATACTAATTAAAAGCCTCTCGTTGTCTACAACTAAAGTTTTTATTTGAATAGTTGGTATCTTATTTGCAGACTGCCAATATTGCATATTATCCTTTAAGGCATAAATTGCATTATTGATAATATTCATAAAAACCTGATTCAACTGGTTGGCATAACAACTAATCTTAGGCAGTTGACCATATTCTTTAACTATCTGAATATCAGGTAATTTATTTGGTAGTGCCAACTGATGATTTAGAATCATCAATGTATTATCTATGCCTTCATGAATATCTACAGATTTAATTTTTGCTTCATCTAGTCGTGAGAAGTTGCGTAAGCCCAGAACAATATCTGTAATTCGCTCACTACCTGTACTCATAGATGCCATTAACTTAGGCAAATCGTCACACAAGTACTCTAGTTCGATAGATTTTATTTTGGCTTCTATGGTGGGATTTATTTGGGGATACTGCTCTTGAAAAACTGCAATTAAATCTAGTAAATCATTGATATACTGATTTGCATATCTGAGATTACCAGCAATAAAACTCACAGGATTATTAATCTCATGGGCAATCCCTGCTACCATTTGTCCTAGACTTGACATTTTTTCACTATGAACCAGTTGAGCTTGTGTTTTTTGTAAGTCCAGTAAAGCTTTTCTTAATTCCGATGTTCGTTCTAAAACCTTTCGTTCTAACTCATTGTTAGCCTTTTGTAAAGCTGCTGCGGCTCTGTAGGTTTCTGTAGCAATACTGGCAATATGGGTGGCAGTTTTCAGAATTTCTAGATGATGCTGAGTCGGATGACAAGGAAATTTATGAGATATAGCAAATGTCCCTAAAACTTCACCAGTTTGCGAAGTAAAAGGTGATGACCAACAAGCTCTGATGTTATAACTCAAAGCGAAATCTCGGAAATCAGCCCATAAAGGATCATTAGCAATATCGGTAGCAAATACTGAATCTCCTCTATAAGCAGCAGTACCACAAGAACCACAACATTCACCAATCATCAAACCATCAACACCTTTAGCAAATTCTTCTGGGAGAGTAGGTGCTGCTCCTCCCCGTAACTGCCGCTTGTCTTCATCTACAACTAAAATGGAGCAATATGCCCCAGGTAATTGTTGCTCTAGCAAGATACAAAGATTGTTAAAAATTTCATATAGGTTGACTCCAAACGCAACTTGTTCTAAAACTTGGCTTTGGGTGTAAACTAACGCTTCTGAACGCTTGCGTTCAATCGCTGTTGCTAAAATATGGGTTATAGATTGTAAAAAATGAACATCATCTGAAGAAAAAGTTCTGGCCTCAGTAGCATAGACTTCTAGCAAACCTAAAGGCTTACTCTCACCTGGAATTAGCACACTCAAACCAGTAACGCTATCTGGCGGAGAAGGAATAGTTAAATCATTGATCTGACAATTGGGTGTGTTACAATTAACAATTAGCTGAGTATTCTCCAAGAATTTTTGTACTTGCTGATTAGTTGTGACATTAATATCAGCAGAGTCTGTTTCTAAAGGTTTCTCCCCAACGCTAGCTACTTGACGCAAAGCATTACTATCTGAAAGTACTTGCCAGATTCTACTGTATTTAACATTGAGTATTTGAGCTACTAAAGAAACTGTATCTTGGAACAAATATGATAATTCCAGTCCTGATAGTGCTTTTTGTCCAAGTGCATTCACTGCGGATTGATAGCTGAAATTCATTGATGAATTATCAAAATCATGCCAGTTATTGTTTGACTGACTTGTTTTGCTTGATGCCTGTAAATTTAAGTTCATAAACGAATATATTATTTGTTCTGCGTATCTAATAGTTCCCTAAAAAACTTAGAATCTCTATCTACTTTTCAAAACTTTAAGATAATGGAATATTTATAAATCAAAGATAAAGTAGGTTAAGCACATCTAAAATAATCTTGACAAAAGCATTGGCTAATGTATAAAAACAATAATCAGATTTATCGAAACAGAATTCAGGAGTCAGGAGCCAGAATGGGCTAAACGCCCCGCTTCCGCTAACAGAATGAATTTTGAACGAAAGAGTGGATAGCGGAGCGTTAGCGAGTCTTGCCTACGGCACGCTCCGCGAACGAGCGTCTGAATCAGGGGTTTAAGACCCCCACTAAATCTGCATATTTAGTGGTCAACAAAACAGTGGCGCGTCGCCCCACTGATAGCGCAGCGTTAACGTTCGTGCAGCGTCTCGTAGAGAGGAACGAGCATCGCGTCTTCATTCTGACTCCTGTTAGCGATAGCGGGGCGTTTAGCCCATTCTGACTTCTGAATTCTTCTTCAATGTTTGATTATGATGTCCGGTTAATTACTTTTGATATGTTATTGCTTTTGCCCTTGGCGTATCTTCTCCGCAATAAGAAGGGTAGAAAACAAAGTAAGCAGTTAAAGATTTAGCTGGCACATTTTCAGATGCCGCACAAATCATATTATTTTACAACTACCCATTGCATGACAGGTGCCATTGCCCGCCAGCCCAAAAATTTCCCAATAGGTTCCGCCCGTTGAATAGCAACACGAGTCAAATCGCCACCGACTTGTTTATGCCATTGAAATAAAGTTTGCTCACCCTCTACCGTCACCACGTTTGCCACCAAACGCCCACCGGGCCGCAATGCTTCCCAGCAAACATCAAAAAGTCCCGTTGCTGTCACTCCACCACCAATAAAAATGGCATCTGGTGCTGGCAAGTCTTTCAGAGCATGGGGCGCTTTCCCTTCAATGATTTGCAGATTTGGAGTACCAAGAGTGGCGGCATTATCGGCAATATAGAGTAGCCTAGATGAATTTTGCTCGATCGCGATCGCTCGACATCGAGCATTACTCCGCATCCATTCGATGGAAATTGAGCCACAACCCGCGCCAACATCCCACAACAACGCTCCCGGTGTGGGTGCTAAAGCTGCTAGAGTAATTGCCCTAACTTCACGCTTTGTTAACTGTCCATCGTGGTGGTAGGCGTTATCTGGCAATCCTGGTAATCTTGGTAAAGGAATAACCCCAGCATCAGCAATACAATAAACTGCGATCGCATTCAACGCAGCAATTTCAGTTTCACTCCAAGATGCAGCCGTACCTTCTACAATTCTTTCATGAGTGCCGCCCATACGCTCCAAGACGGTAATTTTGCTGCCACCATAGCCACGATTTGTCAAAATTTTCGCAACAATGGCGGGTGTGTCCTTCCCTTCGCTCAAAATCAACAGTCGCGCTTTTGGGTAAATGTAAGACTGGAGTAGGGAGGATGGACGACCATTCAAACTCAAGGTTTCCACCTCAGTTAAAGACCATCCCACCCTGGCGCAAGCAAGGCTAAAGGCTGAAGGCGCGGGGATAATCGTCATTTCAGAAATGGGAATTCGCCGCATCAAGGTGACACCAATGCCGTAACACATCGGATCGCCGCTTGCGAGTACGCAGATTGACTGACCCCGACGCTGGATGATTTCTTCTACAGAAGTGCTAATGGGAGATGTCCAGACTAGTTTCTCACGTTGATCGTCTGTAGGGAGCATGGATAAATGGCGATCGCCTCCGACGATTACTTTAGCTTGATCGACTAGAGAACGAGCGATCGCACTTAACCCCTGTAATCCATCTTCCCCAATGCCGACGATAGAAAGCCATTTCTCTGCCATACTAATTCATGATTGATCCTTTATCGGCGATTACAAACAAGTAATCTCCATGATTATTTTCATATTTATTGACAATCTCTGTGATGCGTCCTGTATTAATATCTGCTGCTAGCCTTTGACACCCTACGGTGATTTCCTCTGGCGAAGCTAGCAAAGCAAACGTAGAAATTCCAGAACGAATATTTTCATCTAAATATATTTCAGGACGATATTTCCCACTATATAAGAATAGGTCTTGCAAGTTTCTAGAAATAGAATAAGGTTCGATATTTACTGAATTAAAACCTACATCATTTAGAGCATATCTAACCTTTTCTAAACTTGGCATCTGTTTAGCGGATTTATGTATAGCATCTGGAAAATATTCGACTAACCAATATTTGTTTATTTGCTCTGGCGTGGCAGTAAACAATACAAAACGACCAGCCGCCAAGACACGGTAAATCTCTCGAAAAGCATGAGTTAGTGCAGCAAAATGATGTATTGCTAGCGTACATAACACACCTAAAAAAGTACCATCAGCATAAGGTAAAGCCTCAGCTTCTGCAACTTGCCAAGCTACAACATTACTTTTCTTCGTAGCAGCATTAATCATCTTTTTTGACTGGTCTACTCCACTCCAAACACCACCATGTTTTGCCAAGGCTAGCGTGTAATTTCCCGTGCCACATCCCACATCGAGATAGGAGGAATCTGATTTGATTTGGAGGTATTTAGCTAATTGGGCAGCAATTTCAGTATCAGCGCGACGAGTCAAATCATAGCCTTTGCCAATTTGCTCATAAACAGCCATTTATTGAATTTCTCATAAATTTTAAAAATGCTGAACACCAGTACAATGTCTAAGCTAGTTTTGAGAGTTCGTGCTAAGGACTTTAGTGGTGAAAAAATAAGGACTAAAGTCCTTACTACGAACTTGCTTACTTGATAAATGTTAAACTAGCGCTGCTGTTGCTTTCACAGCAAAAATTTTCTCAATCACATCTTCTACTACCTTATCTGGTGTAGAAGCACCAGAAGTCACTCCCACGACAATTTCTCCATCTGGCAACCAGTTTTTTGTAGTTATTAACTGCCCATTTAATTGCCGATGTTCTATAGAATCTCCTGATTGAATCCGCTCAACAGTATCAATGTGATAAGAAGGTATTCCTCGCTCAAAAGCAATTTGTTGCAATTGAGTAGTATTCGATGAATTAAACCCACCAATTACTACCATCAAATCTAATTTATGTTCCACCAATTCCAACATTGCATCTTGCCGTTCTTGGGTAGCATCACAGATAGTATTGAAGCTTTGGAAATGCTGATTTAACTCTATGGGGCCATACTTCTGCAACATAGTCCGCTCAAAAAGCTTCCCGATTTGCTCAGTTTCATCTTTAAGCATCGTAGTTTGGTTAGCAATGCCAACTCTTTCTAAATCACGATCGGGGTCAAATCCTGTTGAACAAGCTTTAGCAAATTTTGTCAGAAATTCTTCACGATTCCCACCATTGAGAATATAGTCAGCAACATATTGTGCTTCTTGTAAATTCAACACAATCAAATATTTGCCAGCAAAGGAACTAGTAGCGACTGTTTCTTCGTGCTTATATTTACCGTGAATTATTGATGTATAATCTATTTTTTTGTGCTTTTCTACTGTATTCCAAACTTTAGATACCCAAGGACAAGTTGTATCAACAATTTTGCAGCCTTTCTCGTGAAGGATCTGCATTTCTTGAACGCTAGCCCCAAAAGCGGGTAGTATCACTACATCACCAGTGCCAACAACAGAAAAGTCTTTATTCTTTCCTTCAATAGGGATGAATTCTACTTCCATCTCCTGCATTCGCTGATTTACAGAAGGGTTATGGATAATCTCGTTAGTAATCCAGATGTGTTCTGTGGGAAAATGCTGACGAGTTTCGTAGGCCATGGCCACAGCCCGTTCTACACCCCAGCAAAAACCAAAGGCTTGTGCTAGCCGGATGGTAACATCACCCCGTTGCAGGATGTAATTGCGATCGCGAATTTCTTGAATCAAGTTACTCTGATATTCAGATTGCAACTGGGTAGCAACTTCTGCTTGATGACCAAAGCCCTTGCGATTGTAATTTTCGGAATGTTGCAGGCTGCGCTTAAAAGCTTTTGTATCCATTAGATTTGTCTATTTCAACCACTATTTTTTATTTTCTCGCGCCCAGACGAGATTTATACACAGTTGTATTCAAAAATATTATCAGAGAGGGGGAAAGGGAAAAGGATTTAATGCCTTTACCCTTTACCCTTTAACCTTTTCCCCTCTTCTTCTTGCTGGGATTTTAATTCGATTTCGCTATAAATCTGCAATGCAGAACGCCAAACTATATACCCTTCGGGACTTAAATGTAAGCCATCAGTAGTAAATTCGCGGCGGAGATTTCCTTGCTTGTTAGTAAACAGGGGATATAAATCAAGATATTTGACACCTTTTTTGCTAGAAATACTTTGCAGTTGCTGATTCAACCCCTGAATGCGAATATTGGCAACAGCTAGAAGTTTATCTCGTCCTTTCCAGGTTGCTTCCTCTGCCCCATGTGGCAAAATCGATTGCACAACAATTTGCGCGTTGGGATGCCTCTTTCGGAGGTAATTGATAATTTGCCGCTGATTATCTAAAATTTCCTCGTTGCTCACTCCACGAATTAGGTCATTAATGCCAATCATCACAAAAATGACTTCTGGTTTGCTGCGGTCAAATATTTTCAACCTGTTTAAGAGTCCATTACTGGTTTCGCCAGAAATTCCTTGATTGAGCCAAGTTTTACCTTCGGGTAATAACTCAGGGGGAAACCATAAACTCAGAGAATCTCCCGCCAGGATAGTTAAATGCGGAGGACGTTGGTCAGCAGCGACCTTGGCTTCTTGCTTGAGAATTTCTACCCACTCTTGGTAAGTGAGTTGATGACGGCGACCCAAATCAGGTGTAGCAATTTGGGTTGAGTTGTTCAGGTTAATTTGTTCTGGGGATGTAACTATCCCAAAAAAAGCGGCCAATTTCTGCTGTTGCCAAATTAGCAGAATGACCGCCAACATTAGGATGCCGTTGGTTAACAGCGAGAAAAATGCCCAGATAGGAAAGGTTTTTGCAGAAGTAGACACGACTAGCGAAATTTACCAATTATTTGAATCAAATTTTAACGCTAGCGATCGCAAATTACACAATCTTAAATTCGGAGTGGGGAATGGGAGGCAGAGGGAGACAAGGGGACAAGGGGATAAGAGGTGAGAATTTGAAACAAGTCTTTCCCATTGTCCCCAATTCCCCTTGTCCTCTTCCCTATTCCCTATTCCCACTAAACTAAGTCGGACGATCGCCAAACTCGGAGTTGTAACCCTCTTCGCCGTGTTCGTTAATATCCAAACCTTGCAATTCTGCTTCTTCTTTAACACGCAGTCCTACTGTAGCATCGATAACCTTGAGAATAATCCACGTACCAACACCTGCGATCGCATAAGCAATGGCAATTGCTATTAGTTCAACTCCCAATTCACCAAAATTACCACGCAGCACTCCGTCTTTACCTCCGCCGTTGACTTGAGTTGTGGCAAAGATGGCCGTTAAAATTGCGCCCACTGTACCACCTACGCCATGCACGGGATAGGTATCTAAAGCATCATCAATTTGCAGCTTATGCTTGAAACTCACAGCATAGAAGCAAACAAAGGCGGTAATGAAACCAATTAAAATCGCTGATAGCGGTGTCACAAATCCGGCGGCGGGAGTGATACCTACTAAACCAGCAACGGCTCCTGTAGCTGCTCCTACGGCTGTCGGTTTACCCCGTAAAACTGCTTCCATAATTAGCCACATTAAAGCTGCTGCCGCCGCCGATGTATTGGTGGCAACAAAGGCTGTTGTTGCTAAATTTGTTGTTAAGTCACCAGAAGTTCCACTGGCAACTGTTAGGGCACTCCCCGCGTTGAACCCGAACCAACCAAACCAGAGCAAGCCAGCACCCAGCAAAATGAAAGGAACGTTGTGCGGCGGACTAAGGCGATCGGGATGGGTTTTCCGAGGACCAAGGACGATCGCTGCTACCAGAGCAGAAATACCAGAACTAATATGAACTACTGTGCCACCTGCAAAGTCTAGGGCACCTAATCCACCATATAAACCCAAGAATCCACCTTTCGCCCATACCATGTGGGCTAGAGGGGCGTAAACAAAGGTTGACCACAGCAGCACAAACAGCGAATAGGCGCGGAAACTCATCCGCTCAACGAGCGCCCCAGAAATTAAAGCTGGGGTGATAATGGCAAACATGGCTTGATAAATCGTGAATGCCTGGTGGGGAATCGTTCCGGCATAAGAGACGACATCAGCATATTTGGGGTCTGCTGCTTTGAGTGCATCTTCATAAGGCAGATGCGGCAAGTAGCCTTGAGTCTCTAAACCAACACCGTTCAACCCAAACCATTGCAATCCACCTATGAATGGCAACCCTGGTGCAAAAGAAAGACTATAACCCCAGAGAATCCAGGTAACTCCCACGATCGCCATCAAGACAAAGCTCATCATCAATGTGTTTAGGATATTGCGCGATCGCACAAATCCACCATAGAAAAACGCCAATCCTGGTGTCATTAGCAGCACTAGTGCTGCTGAAATCAGCATAAATGCTGTGTCTCCAGTATCAGCAGCAGGCGGGGCAGCAACTGGTGTTTGGGCAAAAGCATTACCCATTAGCGGCCCTGCCAAAAACAGTAGGGTCATAGCCCCAATCATCACAACTTTCTTCAACACTTCTTTTTCTTCCTAAGCACCAACGATTTGTATCCTTAACTACATTTGATTACTTTTAGCTACACATTTTTGTCTTAAAAGTTACTTAACTTTAATTTGGTGGAAATGTTAACAAAAATATAATCCGGATTGTAGTTGCCAAAATGGAAACAAGAGTGTGACGATGCAATGATTGCATCGTTTTGTGCAGAATAGCATTTTATGCAAGCGCTACAAAACTCCAAATTTTTAGTTACTTACTGTTACAAAACAAGATACTTGTAAAAATTGATAATTATTATCAATTTTCAGAAAATTTGTACAAATTTATCATGAATTCTCTTTATCTCTACGCATTTACGCGGGAGATATACAGATTGTTGCTTATCTTCGGCTGGTTATTAAAAACCTTGGCGATTTTTGGTCAGCTTATTATGTGTTTAGGGAATTCCAGCAAAAGAAACATCCCATCTCCAGATAGCACATCTGTGCTATCCAAACAAATGTATAAATAATTTTGGATAATTTATTTTTTGTCAGTCTCTGAAAAGCAGGTATTAGAAAATTTATTAATCTAGAAGTTCTACTTAAGGTCTGGGTGCAAACATGATAATGAGAACACTCACTAAAGCTAAACATGCTCCTATGAGGTCGTAGCGGTCTGGAGTTACACCGTCTACCTTCCAACCCCAAAACATTGCTATTGCGATAAACACACCACCGTAAGCAGCATACACTCTGCCAAAATTTGCCGATTGAAGAGTTGCAATAATCCCATAGAAAGTTAAAGCAATTCCCCCCAATATGCCCCACCAGAACGGCTTACCTTCGCGCAGCCACAACCAGATTAGGTAGCCTCCTCCAATTTCAAATAAACCAGCCCACAAAAAATACAGCAGAGACTTAATCATTTGACAAATTTATCCATCAGCTAGAACTCAGTGAAATTACGCTAACGCTTTTAACTAAACTATTGTCATTAATTGAAGTAAGTTTATTGACCTGGGCATTGGCATTGGATATTAGGTATTAGGCATGGTGGGCAATCTCCTTGTCTCCCCTTTAATCTCCCTCATTTCCCTGCTTCTTCCCCAGCCCCCAGAATGTAGATAAGGCTTAAGGATGAAAGCACCATTACCTAATAACGAAATACAGAGAATCGAGACACTTTTGGAGTATAAAATTCTCGACACACCATCTGAAGCTGCCTTTGATGACCTCACCCGTTTAGCCTCGTATATTTGTCAGACTCCTATTGCCTTAATTAGCTTAATTGATACAAATCGCCAGTGGTTCAAGTCAAAAGTCGGTTTAGATGTCTTAAAAACACATCGAGATTTTGCATTCTGTAGCCATGCTATTTTACAGCCTGACGTTTTTGTTGTGCCTGATGCAACAAATGACGAAAGGTTTGCCACCAACCCACTGGTTACATCTGACCCAAATATTAGATTTTATGCTGGTGTACCTCTGATTAACCCTGAAGGATATACTCTAGGAACTCTGTGTGTGATTGATTACGTACCACGAGAACTTACTCCAGAGCAGATAGAGGCATTACGAGCATTAGGCCGTCAAGTCATCAAGCAACTGGAATTGCGCCGAAATTTAGCAAGTTTGGTACTTGTTACCAAGAAAAGCAAACAGGCACAGAAGGTAAGCAAACAATTTTTTAAAAAGATTGCAGCAGGTTTTGGTGTAGCATCGGTAATTTTAGTTTTGATTGGTGTATTTTCCTATCAAAATACAACAGTATCTACTAATAATCGCAGTATATTAAAAAATATTTCTCAAAAAATCAACAGTTTAGAAGAGCTACTGTCTCAAATAAAGGATGCGGAGACTAGGCAACGTAGTTACATTATTACTGGAAAACCAACTTATCTAAAACCCTATCAAGAATCACTTGCCAATGTCGAGCAAGAAATTGCCAAACTAAAGAATTTAAGTACAGATCAACCAAACCAACAAAAGCAGATTGCAACGCTTGAAGTTCTAATTGCAGATAAACTTACTGAACTAAACCAGACTATCAACTTACGCCAAAAAAAGGGAGTAGAGGCGGCGTTGCAAGTAGTACTGACAAATAAAAGTCAAAATCTCATGGATGATATCCGTAAGGAGATCAATGAGATAGAGAACGAGGAAAGGGAGCGGCATCAGCAACTTTCACAAACAGCAAAAGCTTGGACTCGCAAAACAACTGTGACAATTGCGATCGCTATTTGCCTAAGTTTTATTGTTCTGACTGTAGTTTACTACTTCATTTATCATGAGGTAACAGAGCGCAAAAGGGCAGAAGAAAGCTTAAATCAAGAACGTAACTTTATCTCAGCAGTCCTTCATACAGCCAGTGCATTAGTAATAGTTCTCGATTCTCAAGGGCGAATTGTTCGTTTCAATCAGGCTTGTGAGCAAATAACGGGTTACTCCTTCGATGAGGTGAGGGGTAGGTATATATGGAACTTGTTGCTAATTCCTGAAGAGATGGAATCAGTTAAAGCAGTTTTTCAGGAATTGCTAACTGGTAGAGGCTTTTTGGAGTATGAGAACCATTGGGTAATGAAGGATGGCAGTCGCCGACTTATTGCTTGGTCGAATACCTTCTTAAAAGACTATGAAGGAGCGGTGGAATACATTGTTAGCACTGGCACTGATATTACCGATGTCTCCGACGAGCTTCGCTTACGCAAACGAGTACAACAGCATTTAACTGCACAATATGCTGCAACCCGCGTTTTGGCAGAGTCTACCACAATCAACGAGGCTAACCCTCGAATCTTGCAAGGAATCTGCGAGAGTTTAGGATGGGATTTAGGTGAAATTTGGATGGTCGATCAGCAAGCAAATGTGCTGCGTTTTCTTTCCATCTGGCATAAAGCATCCCTTGAAGTGCAAGAATTTGAAGCACTGAAGCGGCAAACCACTTTTATAGAAGGAATTGGACTACCTGGACGTGTTTGGGCTAGTTCTGAAGCTGTTTGGCTGACTGATGTCGTTAATGATCTGAATTTTCCTCACTTCAAAATCGCGGCTCAATTAGGACTACACGCAGCTTTCGGTTTTCCAATTCGGACTGGCAACAAAATTCTGGGCGTGATAACTTGCTTCAATCGTGAAATCAAACCTCCTGACCAAGATTTAGTTAACACGATGAATTCTATTGGTGAGCAAGTGGGCCAATTTATTCAGCGTAAGCGGGCTGAAGAGGAATTACAACGCCAAAACTTGCGATCGCAACTTTTTACCGAAATCACTCTCAAAATTCGCCAGTCTTTGCAAATCGAAGAAATTCTCGAAATCACTGTCAAGGAAGTGCAAAAGATTCTCCAAACTGACCGAGTTTTAATCTATCAGCTTTTACCAGATGAGTCTGCAACCTCCGTTGTTGAAGCAGTAATTTCTGGCTTACCAGAAATCAAAGAGCAAAATATCACCGCCCCTTACTTACGAGCAGAATACCTACAACAGTACTATCTACAAAAGTACCGTCAAGGAGAGATTTTAGGGCTGGCTGAGTTAGATTTACTCGAAGTCCAACAAAGTGACCTGAAATTAATCCAACAGTTTGGGGTCAAAGTCAACTTTGTTGTACCTATTTTGGTCAAAGAAGAACTTCGCGGTTTGCTCATAGTCCATCAGTGTGATGATTCTCACCAATGGTCTAGTTTTGAAACTCATCTCTTGCGGCAAATAGCTGACCAAGTAGGCATTGCCTTAGCCCAAGCTCAACTTTTAAAAGCAGAAACTCGTCAGCGAGAAGAACTTGAAATTGCCCGTCAGCAAGCGGAATTAGCTTCTCAGACTAAAAGTGCTTTTTTGGCAAATATGAGTCATGAAATTCGCACTCCCATGAATGCTGTCTTAGGGATGACCAGTTTGATTTTAGATACTCCCTTAAATCCAGAACAACGAGATTTTATTGAAACAATTCGAGTTAGTGGAGATGCCCTTTTAAGTTTAATCAACGAGATTTTGGATCTTTCCAAACTAGAGGCTGGAGAAATGGCTCTCGAAACTCTAGATTTTAACCTATCCACTTGTGTTGAAGAAGTGGTGGAATTATTGGCTCCATCAGCCCATAGTAAGGGGTTAGAAATTGCTGCACTACTTTATAGCAACGTCCCTACCCACCTCAAAGGCGATGCTAGTAGGTTACGGCAAATTCTGATGAACCTAATTAGCAACGCTATCAAGTTCACTAGCGTTGGTGAAGTCGTAGTGCAAGTAGAATTGCGATCGCCTTTGGCAAAGCCATCGCTTTCCTCCACAACAGCCACCATCTATTTTGCCATTACAGATACAGGTCTTGGCATTAGCCCTGAAGACCAACACAAAATTTTTACGCCATTTACCCAAGTGGATGCTTCTACCACTCGCAAGTATGGTGGTACCGGTTTAGGATTAGCCATCTGTAAACAACTGGTGACTTTGATGGGAGGAGTCATTGGGCTGGAAAGCGAGATGGGGAAAGGATCTAAGTTTTGGTTTGAGGTGCCTTTTGCCAAACAACTTGAGTCTGTTTTGCCAAACTGCGATCGCTTCTTGCCTGCGACACGTTACACGAAGGTCAAGAGCGAAGACGGATTTTTGAACAATCGCCGCTTGTTAGTGGTAGATAGTAATGCCACTAATTGCAAAATTATCTATCATCAAGTTACCGGGTGGGGAATGCAGGTAGATCAAGCTGACAGTATTGCTGCTGCACTCATTGCTATTCAGGAAGCTTGTGAGCGTGGTAATTCTTATGATGTCGTCTTGGTTGATATGCAAATGGCTCAAACTTCTGGCATAACTTTAGAAGAACAAATTAAAGCCAATTCTGCAATTGCTAAGATACCTTTGATTATACTCACCTCTATTAATCAACGTGCCCAATTGCAACGGGCGCTCAAAATAGGATTTGCTGCTTATTTAGTCAAACCCGTTAAGCCCTCTCGACTCCTTGATACCATTATGAATATTCTAAAAACTCAGCCTCAACCAGAAGAAGGGTCTAAAGAAAGAAGGCTAGACGCTACCACAAAAATCTCAAGTACAGAAACTTCCAGCATTCTTACTTCCTCTGCCCCTAACCCCTCTACTCAATTCCAGTTAAGAATTCTCTTAGCTGAAGATAATTTGGTGAATCAAAAAGTCGCCCTGAAGCAACTTCAGAGTTTAGGCTACAAAGCCGATGTTGCTGCCAATGGAGAGGAAGTTTTGCAGCTATTAGAAAAAATTCCTTATGATTTGATTCTAATGGATTGCCAAATGCCAATTCTTGATGGTTTAGAAACCACAAAAGAAATTCATCGTTGGCAAGAAGACACTTTTGCTCTGCGTCGCCGTCCTGTGGTAATTGCAATGACGGCTAATGCTATGAAAGAAGACCAACAAATGTGTCTCAATGCAGGAATGGATGACTATCTGAGTAAGCCAGTGTTTAAAGAAAAATTGGCTGCCACTCTAGAACATTGGACAGGCGTTATCCTCTCAAAACAAGAGCCAGTTGTTGATGAACAGATAGTTTCCAACACAAACAACGACACAAGTGACCTAGCAATTGATTGGGAACACTTGCATCGAATATCGGAAAATGATGGAGAATTTGAATTAAATCTATTGCAAATATGCCTTGAAGATGTTAGACCTCGTTTAGAGATAATGATTGCAGCGATCGCATCTGATGACTTTGGGCAAATTGCGCGAGAAGCTCATCACCTTAAAGGTGCTAGTGCCAACGTTGGAGCCACAGCTATGTATCTAGCTGCTGACAAACTAGAAAAGTTAGCTTACGAGCAAGAGCTTAGAGATGCTACTAACTTAGTTTTAGAGTTAAAAGAATTTGTCAACTCTATGCAAGACTTTTTAACAAGAAAGAATTCAGTCTAAATTCTGTATGAGTAGCGGAAAAATATGTGAGTTTAAGACCCACACTAATTAATTTTTAATTCTACATTCTTTTTAATTATAAATAAAGTAACAAATGACACCTAACTTACTTATCAAAAATAATGAGGTATTAATTCCAAATTAATATAGAAAAACAGCCTTGATACAATCGTACCAATAAAAAATTGTATAAAAAACTTTAGCATTTACAGAGAGAAAGCTAGCATAGAATCTTCCTACATCTCCAGCAACTTTAGCTGATATAGTAGCGGATACCGTCATTTCTTGGCGACTTATCATTATTCAAGAGGTCTTATGAAACGCTTAATCTACATCATCCCTGTTACTGCAATTAGCTTACTGACATTGGTAGGATGCAACAGCGATCAAAAATCCACCACCCAAACTCCTGCTACCACAGAAACCACTAAGGCGACAACAGGATCTAAAACCCCTAGTGCTACGCAGGGAGGTTTTGATACTTTGGCCGGTGTCGTTACAAATACAAAAACTGCGGTGCAAGGCGGAAACTTTGACAAAGCTCAACAGGAATTTAATAAGTTTGAAAATTCTTGGTCTAAAGTTGAGGATGGTGTCAAAACTAAATCTTCAAAAACCTATAATGTCATCGAAGATGCTGCGACCCAAGTGAAGGGTTCGCTAAAAGCAAAAGATAAAGCGAAATCTCTTAAAGGATTACAAACACTTGAGACAAACATTGCCACTGTTTCTAAGTGAGGTAAAACTAACATAGAGCAGGAGTTAAAAGACAAGAGACACCAAAAAAAGTTTTTATATCTGGCTTTGAGACAAATAATTCTGTAGTTTATCAAGTTGCAAACTGCTATAGTTTCCACTGGAGATTTTGGATAATGCGTTCATTTCGCAAATACCACCGGACTCTGGCGATTATTTTGGCTTTACCGCTTGCTGTAACATTGTTAACTGGTATTGCAGCTACCTTGGTAGGTGAGTGGTCAGCTAACATTGGAGTTCCACGTAGTCTACTACTTTCGATTCATCGTGGTGAAATCTTGGGTTTACAGGGAATCTACCCGATTTTGAACGGACTAGGATTATTAGGGTTGTTGGTTACTGGATTAAGTATGACTAGTTTGTTTCGTAAGAAAAGGTCAAAATCTGAGTAAGGATTAGTCAAAAGCGATCGCAGTCTTTTAAGGTATAAAAACAAGTCAGTTACCCTGCGATCGCAAATAGTGAAATCAAACCATAATCCATTGTCTCCAATGCTGCCAAAGTCATTGTAGAAGCAGTTCCAGAGGTATTGCTCTACTTTAGAACGGGCTAGAATTTGGATAGACATAACTTTTTCAATTCTTTGACAAGCTCCTGTAACATCAAGCTATTAACTTAGAAAATATTGCTTTTAACAAAATAACGACCCGTAGCAACAACTAAAAAATATTTCAAATTTCTTGACTTTTAAGTTACTCATTACTGAGTGCTGAGTAAAAAGTAAAATTAGGAAAAAAGCGAAGCAAGTAGCGTGGATTTAGGGGAATACAAAACGTTTTGCTACTACCAAGAGGACTTTTAAAACATCCTCTAAACCAACAAATATTTTTGAAGGTTCAAATAACTATGAATAATCTATCTTACAAGTATCTAGAAGAAAGTAATAAAAAGGATAAGCTTTTATATACTGCTGATACAGTGCGTGCTTATCTTCGCGAGATTGGACGGATACCTTTATTAACTCATGAGCAGGAGATTAATTTCGCCAAGCAAGTTCAAAAAATGATGGCTTTACTAGCTACGAAAGAAAAATTAGCTATTCAATTAAAACGTCAACCAACACAACAAGAGTGGGTTGAAAATATAAATATTGGTGAAAAATCACTGCTACAACAGCTACATCAAGGGCAAGAAGCCAAGCAGAAAATGATTCAGGCTAACCTGCGACTTGTAGTATCTATTGCTAAGAAATATCAAAGACATAACCTAGATTTTCTCGATTTAATTCAAGAAGGAAGTTTAGGCTTAGAGCGAGGAGTTGAGAAATTTGACCCAACTAAGGGGTACAAGTTTTCAACTTATGGCTATTGGTGGATTCGTCAGGCAATTACACGAGCGATCGCTGAACAAGGACGTACTATCCGCTTGCCTATTCATATTACAGAAAAGCTGAACAAAATTAAGCGGATTCAACGTGAACTAACTCAAAAATTAGGTCGTACTCCTACCGCAGTTGATATCGCCGAAGAACTATCTTTAGATCCAAAACAAATTCGAGATTATTTACTTTTAGCACGTCAACCTGTCTCTCTAGAATTACGAGTTGGCTCAGACAAAGATATAGAATTACAAGATATGTTGGAGGATAATGGACTTTCCCCAGAATTATACGCTGAACAGAAGTTTCTCCAACAAAATATTCAAAATTTATTGTCAAAATTAAATCCCCAGCAACGACAAATATTAACTTTCCGTTTTGGTTTAACAGATGGAAATGAACTTTCTTTAGCAGAGATTGGTCAACGGATGGGTATTAGTCGAGAACGAGTGCGACAGATAGAGCAACAAGCTTTGGGTAGTCTAAGAAGACATAAGGATAAGATGCACAGCTATCTAGCTAGTTAATTCGTAAGCCGCATGTCTTGTTATTTGCTCTTTACTTAAATCCGCAGAGTTTGGTAAATCCTGATGGGCGATGCCTGTGACAAGGTGCTAAGAGCGTCTAAGCAATCTACAAAAACAGAGATTGAACAGTCAGATCCTTCTGGGTGATGCTGAAGTTATGTTGTTCTGCTGTCGCAATGAATGAAACGATCGCTTCACACGCCACTGCAACGGTTAACATCACCAGGTTTCGTGCCAACGGATAATCACAGACATCATCATTAACCTCAGAAGGAACGCGATAAACGTCATTCCAAATCACTTCTGCATAATCAGCCGATAGTCCAGCATGAAGACAAGGTATGCTTAGTTGTTCAGCATAATCTTTCACTGCTTGACGTGCCACGCTGTTATCAAAGACATCGATAATTAGCTGGCTGTCTTGGAGTAATTGATTTGTATTTGTTGGTGTCAACTCCTTTGTTTTAGCATCAACTTTAGTACCAATTGCTCGATATAAATTATTCGCTAAAATCTTTGCCTTGAACGCTCCCACATCCGAACGGTAATAAGGCTGAGTCGAAAGATTGCGCTCCTCAATGCGATCGCGATCAATCACTGTAAGTTTATCAAAACCAGACCGAGCTAAGTTTTCCGCAATGTTAGCTCCTAATGCTCCAGCGCCACAAATTGTTACAGGATAATTTTTTAGTTTTGCCATCACAGCATTGCTGCGGTAAAGCTGTTCGTGAAAAAAGATACTCATAATAATTCGTAATTCGTAATGGGCTACGCCCCGCTTCGCTAACGTAATTCGTAATTAATACTCTTGTTGTTCCATGACACCCACTAAGGATTGCAAGTCAAAATCGCGATCGCGTCCACTCAGACAAATACCAGAACTAACAACAGTCAAATCAGTTTTTGCGATCGCACTACTATGGCGAACACCATCAGCAGTTGTCCAATCGACTGTCCAATAATCGTTGCGATCGTGAAATTGATTTAATTCACCGCCACCCATTTGCAATGCCTTTCTCAGCCGCTTTTCATCCTGTTGAGGTTGAGTAAATCCCTCAATGCGCCGAGTTGCTAATTCATACACTGTGCGGATTTCTGGAGTAATACCCTTAAACTGTAATTCTTCAGCAGGAATGAGTTTCTTGACGGCAGATTGCAGAGTTTCAGAAATTGCCGGATCGGTACGGCGATCGACTTCCTCGAACCAGCAAGACTGCCCATTCCATCGGGCAATGATTTGCTCAAAAGTAACGCCCTCGGTAACAAGGTGGACTGCGATCGGCTTAACTACCTTCAACCGTTGACGCATATCTACTTCATTAACCGGGTATGCTAACCAAGTTTGTTTTTGCAGTTGGTGTGCTAACCGCAACCGTACTTGGGGAAAATGTTGCAAATATTCCACAATTTGGGGTAAGTCTGCTTCTTCTACAACCGTTGCTGTTTTCTCATTCACAGGCTGAAAGATGCCCCAACCTTCAAATTTACTAGGCTTTGGCGTGAAGGTGTAAACCATCCCGTCTACCCTTGTGCGAACTAGTCCACCTTTGATACAGGGTGCAAGGAATTGGGTGGTATGTAATTGCGCTTCTGCGATCGCAATTTGGTTGATTAGCTTAAATATGTTAGTCATAACTAATACCACTTTTCAAAAATAAGGCTACCAATGCAACCCTATAAAATCTGACTTTATTAATTACGAATTATGAATTACGAATTAATATAATTCTGCGTGCAAGTTGGTGGAGCATTGCGTGTTCTCAGTTACTAGAGGGACTCCGCTGGTGAGTTGTTACACACTCTTTAAAGAATGGCTACTTTTAAGCCTACCTCCCAGGTTCTTCGCACTCCCCGTTCACACACGCCCACTGCATTTAGCAGTGTTACCTTTCCTCTCGTACTAGTATGTAGGCTTCACGAGTTGGGGCACGCAGTATATTACAATAATACACTACAATACAAAAGCCACTTTTCAGGTAAAAGGCAAAAGTAAAGCTAATCCTTTATGCCATTAGTTTTTATAGGTTGTGAAAGTTCGTAGTCAGTAGCTCTAGCCCTTGAAATTGACTGATAATCGCTCACTACAAACCTTTCAAAATTAATGACACAGAACACTAGCAAAATTGGGTAAAAAAAGATTTAATAGTGCCAGTAGTATATAAGTACTAAAAAATCATGACTAGAAAGAAAAATTCAGGTGATAATTTTGGATTCCAAAAGCCTAAAAATATAAAAGGTATAGAAAAACCAAAGAAGAGCTTTTTTCTAAAAACCCCACTAGCCAATAGCAAACTATCAGAACTGTCAGTACCCGATCCCAAAGTATTAGAACTTATAAAACAAGCAATTACCCAAAAGCATTTAATTGAGTTTTACTACCAAAATTTTCAACGTATTGCAGAACCGCATACTCTTGGATTAAAGGATGAGGTTCTACAAGTTTTAGTTTATCAAGTTGGTGGTCAGAGCAGTTCAGGTCAACTTCCTGATTGGAGGCGCATAAACCTAAATAATATGTTACGTCTTCAGATTCTTGATGAAACTTTCTCTAGCAAGCCTCCCTCACCTTTTGGTAATCATAGTTCATGGGATGAAATCCTAGCTACTGTTAGTTAACTTTACAAAGTACGCAATGCTTACTATTTGTAATGGTAAACATTGCCATACTTTAGAACTTACTTATCCTCTCTTACAGGCAACGGCATATCCAAAATCTCCATTAGCAAATCGAGACGAGAGGGGCGCGTTAGGAGTGGGACGATGTTCGGCAAACTGTAGTAATCACCCGCGAAAGTGAACGTATCTACAGGTGCTTGTTGCTGCTTTAGTTGACTCTCCACCCAGTCGTAATGACCACCCACACGGACAATCACCACATTGGGCATTATCGCCAACTCCCGGCAGTAGTTCTTGTAGACTTCACCGAAGTAAGGAGCAGCATTTTCGCCCTCATCCGTCACCACAATAATCTGGTCAACCACCTGCTTTTTCCGACGCATTGCTTCCAATGCACAGCCGATGCTAGTACCACCGCCTGCATTGATATGCTGGAAGGCACGCTCCCAGTCGGTCAACTCCTTGCCCTTTGCTGTAATAGCGTAAGGAATGGTGTCAAAGGCGTAGACAAAGAGTTCTGCCTTAGTGATACCAGAGATTAGGGCAGTGAGTTGCTTACCGATCGCGATCGCATTTTCCATTGAACCAGACTTGTCCACCAATAAAGCGGTTGGACGAGCGATCGCACCACGCCGCTTCACCTGTTCGTTCGTCACCTTTTCCAGTTGGGCAACGGTGTCTGCGTCAAAATCTCCTGCGTCTGCGGCAATCTGTGCTTTGAATGCTGAGACACGCCCACTCTTAGACGCTGCTTCCAGCTTGGAATCAATCAGCTTTTTCACTTGTGGGTGATCCATTGCACCTCTAGTCTGGAGAGACTTGAGGTTGTTGATCGCTTCTTGTGGAGTCATGCTGTTGATTAACGCCACTAATACAACTGGTGTAAGTTGATTGATTGCACCAACTGCGATCGTGTATGGAATTTTGAACTCCACAATCAGCCGTGCCTGTTCTACAGCATTTTCTGCCTTAGCAAGCTGCTTCAGCACATTTGCTAAGGAACCCTCTGGAGGACTATCACCAAACAGAATCGCATTTGCGCGTTCATTTGGCTTGATGTGCAGTGAAGCATATAAGTGCTTCATTGCTTTACGACCTCTCAGCGCAGCACGATCAAATAGAGCCGGATTGCTTTCTCGTGTCTTCAGGTAACGCCGTACCGCAGTGCGAGCGGAACGAGGCAGTTTATTCTGCTGCTGCTTCATGAAGTCCACCACACGAGCCACCTGATAGGGAGGAAACTCTTGCAGCATCATAAATCCAGCATCTCGGTGTTCAATTAAATTGCTGGTTAGTAAATAAGCTAGGAATACTTCTTTATGGTCGCGGACATCACCATGACGCTGATACCAGACTGCCAAATGTCCGTAGAAAATGGGATCGAGTTCAACAATCAACTGATGAATTTCTGCGACTTGCTCAAGCTTGCGGTGAGGAGTTGTCAGCAAACTGTTGAGCATTTCCAAACGCAGATCGCGTTCTGCGGTTTTCATTATGAACCTCCTCTAAGAATTTTAGATTTTGGATTTTGGATTGCAACCTAAAATCCAAAATTGCAGGAGGCAGATGTTGCACGCGGTGCGATCAAGTCACCGCGCAAGTTGTAGAAGCATTGGATATAACTTATGCAGAGTTATGTAAGCTTCCGCGATCGGGGCGCAGCAACAACTGCCAATAACTATGTAGCAGTCCTAATTAGTATGTGAAATTCTCTGTCTTTTTCTTCAACTTCGCGTCCTTCTCTAACGAGACGCTGCGCGAATGCGTCCTTGGCGGTTCGTTTAAAAAGTAATTTTTGCAACTCAACAAAGACACGAAGAAAAGACCGAAAGAGAAGTTGTCATCAATCATTAATGAAATAAGATCACTTCGTGCAAGTCGAAAAAGCTGTTGATTCACACACGGGATTTGAACCCGTAGTTGCTTGAGCTTCAGTCAAGTGCCTGTACCATTCGGCTAGTATGTAAGCTTATCCAGTTAGGGCACGAAGTGAAAAATTTAGGTTTTAGAAAGTTGATTTAAAATAAATCGAATTTCTTTCTTATTACACTGCTGTTTCCTAACAGCGTAAATCATTCGACCTGTATATGCCACAGAACGATGAATTACACCTTTGACAGCATCCTTCACATAATGAGTGGGTGGCCATGGCAAATCTTCAAAGGTAATTAAATACCAAATCTCGTTTAGCTTCTGGTATTGATGATAATTATCAATGATGACAATATCAGTTTGTTCCTGCTTTTGCTTCTGCTTTCGAGGTATTTTCTCAGATGCACAAAGAATTCCGGTTTCAGGATGGATATAGAAGCGATCGCGATGGTTTGTATCTAGCTGACTTCGATACCCTCGATAAGGCTTGCTATAGAAACCACCATCAATTATTTCTACATACCGTTCAACGTAGTCCCACACATGACCGATAACATGCTGTCCTGCCATTGTACTGGGATCTAATCGTTGACACAGTTGGCTGTAAACGTCATTCCAAGGCTGTCCAACTTGCGATCGCAAAAACCGACGCAGAGGGCCGAGATGATCTGAAAGATACTTAGATTTATTTATTGGTTTAATCAGGTAGGGATTCAACAATCCATCCTGAATTGCATCCTGGGTGATTTTGTATAATTGCTTCTTAAAGCCAGTCACCTTTTTGAGGCTAATTCTCCTTCCACCGCGAGGACGCTCAATTACAATCTCGCTCAAACGATGTTCGCTCATATCTCACGTTGTTTAAATGCAGTTGTACTAATTGAGTTGTCATTAAACATGAGTTAGCTAACATCATTGAACTCACCTCTGTATTGAGTAAAGGTTATAGATAAATACAATTCAAATAATTGAAATTCCGCACAAGTTAGCAAAGCAGTTTTCACAATTGCCTATACCAATTTGGCTACGCTCCCATTAAAGGGAGCGACAGGATTTGAACCTGCATTCCGTTGCCGGAGTGTGTAGGCTTTACAAGTTAGGGCGCGGAATTAAGTCTTAAATCATTCCGTGCAAGTTCAAGAAGCTTTTTACAGCTACGGCCGCTCTTACCAAATATTGGCAGTGGGCACGCACGCTAAATCTGCGAGAGACTTAGAAATCATGCTTCGCTTATTCGATCGCTCGAACTTTACTACCTTAGGACCGTTATAAATGTGTATGTATGCTTCTTCTGTCGGGGCACGGATGACTAGGAAATTTAACCATAGACAGCTTCAGGGCGGACGATCAAATCACCACTGGGACGGCGATCGATTACGTAAGCAGAGAGGCGATCGCTATTCACATCTAAATGCCGAGCAACGCGCTCCTTCACCGCCACATCATTCATCCCTGCTGCAATTCCCAATTGGGTTTTTGGGACATCAACAGAACGTCCTTCAAATCGAATATGAACCATTCCAATCACCTCTTGTTTGAATTACGAATTACGAATTACGTAGCTTGCTTCTCGCTTTTGGCGAGTATTACGAATTCGTATTAGTGGATCTGATCGGGATTGAACCGATACCCTCCCTGTGAGAGTTACACTCACACCTCATGCAAGTTGAAAAAGCTGTGGTAACACCGCAGGAATTGAACCTGCACTTATCGTTTTAGAGACGATCGCTCTACCATTGAGCAAGTATGTAAGCTTTTTCTGTCAGGGCACAAGTGACATCCGGGATCTCTACCGTTAGAGCTACAGACCCAAGTTCGGATGATTGCGATGCTCTAAGTGAGGTTATTGCAACCTTCAATAGAAGTCAAAGCAAATGGAGCCGTCGGGAATTGAACCCGAATCCTGCAACCGTCCGTTTGTTGGCTTCGGAGCAGTCGAACACCAATCGCGGCCCCAAACAGTAGCATCTATGCAATTGTCTAGCTTCTGATAGGTTTTAGTTTTGCCTTTGAGGAGGCTTTTCTTTTCATACTACAAATGTAATACAGACTCTACATAATGTCAAGGGGATACTACAAATTTTGCAATCCAATGCGTGCTATTTAGATTCTCTCTTCTAAAAGCCTTACTCCCCTTCCCTTGTAGGGAAGGGGCTGGGGGTTAGGTCTTTTTTCTACTCAACTGAAAATCGCTGTATTACTAAATTAACTGCGGTTATCTATCTGAGCGCGTTGCAAACTTCCAGAAAAGTCAACATAAACACTTTTCCATTCTGTGAAAACATCCATTGCAGTAGTTCCAGCTTCGCGGTGTCCGTTACCGGTTTGTTTCACACCCCCAAAGGGCAAATGTACCTCTGCGCCGATAGTAGGGCCGTTAATATAGGTGATACCTGCCTCGATGTCGCGCATAGCAGTAAAAGCCCGGTTGATGTCGCGGGTGTAAACTGAAGAAGAAAGACCGTAATTGCTATCATTGAGAATTGCGATCGCTTCCTCAAAGGAACTAACCTCAATTAATGCCACTACTGGCCCAAATATCTCTTCACGGGCAACTCGCATATCGGGAGTTACATCATCCAAAATAGTTGGTTGAAAGAAGTAACCGTTTTTCAATGAGCCTTCATTGGCAATTTCTCCACCAATTAAAACCTTTGCACCTTCCTCACGGGCGATATCCAAATACTTGCTTACCTGTTGGAGTTGCTTTTCATTGATAATTGGGCCAATATCTGTGTCGGTATCAGTGCCAGCACCCAAGCGTAACTTACTAGTACGCTCGTAAAGCATGGCGGTAAATTTTTCTTTGATATCACGATGCAAAATCAGACGACTAGTAGCCGTACACCGTTGACCGGTTGTTCCAAAAGCACCCCACACTGCACCATCGAGAGCAAGTTCCAAATCGGCATCTTCCATCACTATTTGGGCATTTTTACCACCCATTTCCAGACAGACACGTTTGTGAGTGCGTCCACAAGTAGCGCCAACAAAAGCACCTGTTTCTGAAGAACCGGTAAACGATACCAAATCTACATTGGGATGCTCAACTAAAGCTTTCCCCGCTTCTTCTCCTACACCATGCACCAAGTTAATTACTCCTGGTGGCAAACCTGCTTGTTGGAAAATTTCAATCAATTTAGTTGCACAGGTGGAGGTATCTTCGGCAGGTTTTAGGATGACTGTATTACCACATACCAAAGCTGGCATAGCTTTCCAGCAAGGAATTGCCACAGGAAAATTCCAGGGAGTAATTAACGCACAAACTCCGATAGGCATTCGCACAGTCATAGCGAATTTATTAGACATTTCCGACGGTGTAGTTTGCCCAAATAGTCGCCGTCCTTCGCCAGCACTGTAAAAGGCACAGTCAATACCTTCTTGCACATCTCCCCTAGCTTCTGTCAGGGGTTTACCCATTTCCCGACTGATTAACTGGGCAAGTTCTTCTTTATGCTGGAGTAATATTTCCCCAACGCGAAAGATGTATTCAGCCCTAGCTGGGGCCGGGACTGTGCGCCAACTGCGGTAGGCTTTACGGGCTGCGGCTACTGCTGTATCTACATCATTAACTTGCGAACGGGGAAATGTGGCAACGATTTCGGTTTTGTCCGCAGGGTTGCGACTTTCTAAAGTTGCTTCCCCTACAGCATTCAACCATTGACCATCGATGTAATTGCGGCAAGATAGCGGAGTTGTCATCTTAAAAATCCCCGGCTGATGATCGAGTTAAACTTGTGTACTAATACAACTTCTGTATGAAGATGCGGCAAACTAATATGAGAAACGAACCGCAAAGGACACAAAGAAAGAAACAATAAGCCAAGAAAATTTGGCAAGACTCTGCGTACCTTTGCGTTTATTTTGCGTTCTTCTGCGTTTAAAAACGCTACGATTTTAGATAAAGCTATACTAAGTTTGCTTGCTTTCTAGGTTATCTTCAAGTTTAGAAAATTGGTGTGAGAAGTAAATATCGATATAAAAATTAAGGCACTAACGCCAAGACACCCACAGGAGAGCCAGAACCACCACGCAACCGCAGAATCCCGATCGCTAGAGTAGTACCTTTGGGTGGTAACTGATCCAAATTGGTGAGATTTTCTAAAACAATACGCGGTTTTTCCAATACCAAGCGATTAGTAGCAAAAGTGTTATCCTGTCCTGGGTCTACACCATGAGTATCAATCCCTACCCCAGCAATTTGCCGTTCCTTCAATAAGAATTGAGTTGCATCGCTACCAAACCCTGGAAAATGAGCAATACCTTGAGCATCATGATTTAAAAATGCACTTTTATCAAACCACTTTTTTTGCCAACCAGTATTCAGTATAACTACGCAGCCTTGAGAAATCTCACCGTATTCTTCTTCCCAAGCCACAATATCAGCAATAGTCAGGGCATAATCAGAATTCACGGCTGTGGCTTGACGAATATCTATGACCACCGCAGGTACAACCAGAGATTGGGCGGGGTATTGGTCAATTCCCATACTATAGCTATGGAAGCTGTTAGGAGCGTTGATATGGGTAGCACTATGTTCCCCCAAGGCTAAACGTCGGAGGTAATAGCCATCATTATTTAGTTCAGCCACAGTTTCAAATTCTACTGTCGGATCTCCAGGCCACTGGGGAATATCTATGTCAATCACGTGACTTAGATGAATAACGCGTGTGTAGGTGATACTATTTTGACCTTGGGGTTGTATCATCCCAGCCTTCTACTTTACTTATATTCAGGGATTTTTTTAAAGGTGCTATCACCTGGGTTGGGCTATGCCGACGCAAAGATAGTACTACCATTACAGAGTAATTAAAGTGTAATATTTCTAGCCCTAACCCCCCATAATAGTACAAATAATCCCCCCAATTCCTGTAAATTTTAGGTTTTTGGGGGGTCAAATGTTGCAGCAAAAAGTGAATTAATCTTAGTTAACAACCAATAGGTTAACTTTTTGGTTAAGAAAAGATTAAAGTTGTATTTATGTTGAAGGTTGCTCATGTAGTGGAATCATGATGATAAACTCCGCACCTTCTCCTGGTGCTGAAATACACTGGATTTGTCCGCCATGTTTTTGGACAACAATTTGGTAGCTAATTGATAATCCCATACCCGTGCCTTTACCCACGGGTTTTGTAGTAAAGAAGGGGTCAAATAAACGTTTGCGTACTTCTTCAGTCATGCCTGGGCCATTGTCGGCAAAGCCAATGATTACACGGTCTTCTTTGATAAGGGTACGAATGCGAATCTGAGGAGAAGTCATTTGTCCTTGGTCGTTTGTCCTTTGTTTAGAGTTATTTACTAATGACAAATGACTAGTGACAAATGACTCTTCTAAAACATCGATCGCATTTGCCAGCAAATTCATAAATACCTGATTCATCTGTCCAGCGTGACAGACTACTGCTGGTAGGTTGCTATAGTCTCGGATTACTTGAATTTCGGGATATCCTGGTTTGGCTTTCAGACGATTTTGCAACAGCAGTAAGGTGCTATCAATACCTTCATGAAGATTTACTGCTTTCGTGCCGTCTTCATCAAGGCGAGAAAAATTGCGTAAAGATAGGACTATCTGCCGAATGCGTTCGGCTCCCATGTTCATAGAATCCAGAATTTTAGGCAAATCTTGCTTGAGAAAGTCTAAATCTATGTTGTAGATTTGTTCGTGAATTTCTGGTGTTGGTGGGCAGTAACTCTGTTGATAAAGTTCTACCAAGTGCAATAAATCTTTGGTATATTCACGGGCGTGGCTAATATTGCCGTAGATAAAATTGACGGGATTATTGATTTCGTGGGCAATACCTGCAACCAATTGTCCCAAACTGGACATTTTTTCGGTTTGAATGAGTTGCGCTTGAGTGTGTTGAAGTTCTAGTAATGCTGCTTCTAGTTGCTGGGCTTTATCTTGGGCTGTTTGAGCAGCAATGCGACTTTGGGTGTAGAGTTTAGCTTGGTCAATAGCGATCGCTATTTGAACTGTAACTGCCTGTAGTAATTCTACTTCGTTGTCTAGCCAAGGCCGGAAGCCACCACAAGAACCACAGCTAAATGTGCCTATTTCGCCAGATTTGGTGTGTACAGGTAGTGACATAAAGGCAGTGAAACCAAAATCCTGCAAAAATAGTTGTGCAGTGCAATCGCTTACAGTCTCAACATCATTAATACGGATAATTTCTCTATTCAAGGTTTTGGCTGCGATGAGTTCGATTTCTGCACTAGTTGCTTCTTGCTCGTCAAGCAGACAGGGTAAAAAGGAACTTTTCGCTTCGTATACTTTTTCCCAATGGGTAATATCAGCGTCTTGCCGATACCAAAAGAAGGCGCAGCGATCGATCTGGAATAAGTCACGGATCTCCCGCACTGCGGTTTCCACAATGTAATTGAGATCCAAGGAAGCTCGAATCTGGTTAGAAAGACGATTGAGTAATGCTTCCCGTTGGGCACATTCTCTGAGTGCAACTTCTGCTTGTTTGCGATCGGTGGTGTCATAGCAAATACCAACGAAGTTTACAACATTAGCATTGGTATCTCTAATAGCAGATGAGTTGCTTGTATGCCATCGCCAACTACCATTTTTGTGTTTTACTCGATATTCAATTGCGTCTTGCTTTTGGGTTGTTGTCGCAATTCTTTGGAAATAATCTACACAAATAGGTACATCGTCAGGATGTACAAAGGGAATAAAGGATTGGCCTTCAACTTCTGCAACCTCATGCCCAAGAATTTCAGTCCAGTTAGGAGAAACGTAAGAAAATATCCCCTCAAGGGTCAGGGCAAAAATAACGTTATTGGCATTTTCAATAATGGTGCGAAACTTGGCATCGCTTTCTATTAATGCTGTTTGTGCTTTTTCGCTGGTGTCGTGGACAAGAACTATGATTTGCTGGTCTGGTAACGGCAATAACTTAGCTTCAAAATTATTATTCCCTTGTGGGAGCGGTAAGGTATATTTAAAACTGACTGAAGATTGAGTTTCTAGTACTTGAGTTATTGCTTGCTGAAAGCGATCGCAGATAGCAGTCGGTAGGCATTCTCGCAAACTCTTGCCCTGACAATCTTCTGTTGAAATATACAGGTTCTCAATCTTTCCTGGTTTGTAATCCAGAATACTTCCATCAGCATTGATACGAAAGTACAAATCAGGAATCACTTGCAAAATCGCTGTAAATTCTGATGTTATTTGGCGTAACTGTGATTCAACTACTTGGCGTTTTGCAGTTTCGGCTTGTAGTTGTTTTTGTGCTTTTTTTAATTCTGCTGCCTGTTTTTGTCCAGTTAATTTGCGGAGACGACGAGATGAATTTGTAGATGCCGAGTAGTTTTCTCTCAGGGTTAATCGCACTTCTGTTACATCCACACAATAACCGATGTAACCCGCAAAGCTTCCATCTGCTGAAAATCGTGGCGCAGCTGTATCTAAAATCCAGCGATATTTGCCATCAGACCGACGCAGGCGATATTGCCTCTGGAAAGAATTATATGTTGCAAATGCTTTTAAGTATATATTGTTACATCGTTGTCGATCTTCTGGATGGATGCTACCAGCCCAGATATGGCTTATCTCTTCTCCTCGAGCAGATGCAGTCCCGCCTTTTGTTAGATGGGTTCCAGTAAATTCCAGCCAATTTGAATTTAAGTAGCAATAAAGTGCATTGCATCCAGCCATCCAAATCATCAGAGGAGAAGTGTCTGCCTGCTGGCAAAATACTTTTTCATCCTGTTGTATTACTTCCTCTTGAACCATGATTTGGTTAATGTAGCTCTGCACCTTTTTGGAAAACACTTTTGCCTGCCTGCTCTGCCTAAATTATTAAGGTAATATGTCTGAAAATAGAATTTGTTAATAAAGGGATATCATCTTGATTGCGGCCTGTTATTTTATCTTAATACTTTATTTATTTTTATATCTCCAACAATTGCTTTTCTCTTGTAAATAAATTAAAAAAATGCTGAAGTTATCATTAAGATTAACTTCATGATTTTTGGTGAAATTTCAAATATTCATCTTTCAGGAAAATTATTTAACTATGTTTATTTTAAAATTACCTTGAAATTCATCTAAGCTATGTAATCACATAGCTCAAAACCTATTTAGCTTCACAAAAACTATATGAGTCGCTATGAGGCGATTACATCTTTATCAGAAATTCATAATAATCCATAATTTCATATCAAATAAATATTGATTTTTTATCAAGAAGAATTCAGCATAAATTAGAGTCTTGAAGACTATACAGACAAAAGCGACCTCCGTAGATTTGAAATTTTTGATTTTTTATATCTTCCGTGTAAGTAAACTTTATTTGTGTAGTAGCGGATTATATTCACCTAATGTTTTTCAGCAATTCTCTTAAAATCACTGGTCTAAAAGGATTTAATGTCCACATCCATACTAAGCAATTTCTAATTATTTCGTGTATAAAAATTTACCTATTTTATTCTGTTTTCTGGATTCTGACTTCTGAATTCCTTTTCAACTTTCCCTGAAAAACCCGATTTTTCAAAATTGTCTTGACCGTTCAAAATGCTTCATTCCAAAACCGCAAATTAAATGAGAGAGATGCTAAATGTGATATCAACACGTTGCAACAATGGCTAGCTATCGTATTTTATATGTTATAAAGCTCACAGAAATTCATGTTAGGCGGGAACTACTTTATGGAACCAGATAAACTGGGCCGTTTTAAGGAGTACGGCGAATTCATCCTCCGAAAGATAGATTCTGTGCCCCAGCACCCTTCAAAACAAGAAGATTGGGTTCCAGCTAGTCTTGATGACTGTCTCCTGCGTTTGCGGTCAGCGGCCCAGAAAACTGTAGACCTGGCAACTTCACCTGTCAAAATTGGGGTGATGGGGGAATTCAGTAGTGGGAAAACTTTACTTTTAGGCAGTCTAATCGGATATGCAGATGCTTTACCAGTCAGTGAAAACCCTACTACAGGTAATGTTACCGCAATACACATCATCCCGCAAGACGACTTTGCAACTACCCAATTAAGTAATTTCACTGTAGAGTATCTTTCTCACGAAGGGGTACATGAGTGTCTACGCTTCATGCTAGGAGAAGCCCATAAACGCACGACAGCAGCAGGACTTCCTCCGATACCAGTATCGAAACTCAACTCTGGCAAAGATATTATTAGCTGGTGTGAAGAGGCTTGGAATAGTAGTAACAATTTGGAGCTACGTTATTTACTCCGGGAGTTGGTATTATTCCTGCGGGCTTATCAAGCTTATGGGGAAGTGATGTGTGGTGGGCACTACCAGATTGATGCTACCACCGCCCGCGAAGGGCTACAACTGATCGAACAGCCAATGGCAATCCAAAATCTGAAATTTGAGGATTTACCGCCAGCGCATATCCGATTACCAAGTCCACCCCAGAGGCTACCAACAAAGTTATTGCAGAATAGCTTTCCACTCATCCGTCGCGTAGATATCGATGTGAAAATCTCACGGGAAATTTGGGATTTTACAGGTGCAGCAAAATTTATTCTCATCGACTTTCCAGGATTGGGGGCTGCTAATTCGGGAGCAAGGGATACCTTTTTGTCACTGCGGGAACTAGCAGAAGTACAAACAATTTTGGTATTGCTAAATGGTAAATCTCCTGGGAGCGATCGCGCCAATAAAATTTTCACTATGATGCAGCAGCAGCGACCAGGACAAGACCTGAAAGATTTAATTCTTGTAGGTGTAGGTCGCTTCGATCAACTCCCCCTAGACAGTGAAGGTGGCGAAAGAGAACTTGACCATTTGATTGAAGATAGCCATTTAAAAGAGGAAACCGTTTTCCAAAAACTCAAAGTTCTGCAAACTACCATTGATGGTGCAGAAGCTTTTACAACCCAAAAAGACCGGATCGTTTTACTGTCGCCACTGTTGGGACTAGCTGAATTAGCAAAACGTTCTAGTACAGTCAAAGCAGGCTCACCAGATTTTTTGGCTAACTTGGACTATCCTGATTACCTAGATCGCTCTAAACGCCTACAAGATAAATGGGAGCTATTAAGTGAACGGCTGTTAGACACCGCTCCCCGCAGTAATTTAGGCAAGCAACTAGGTTACTTTGGTCAAGATGGGGGACTTAGCAAGCTGCGGGAATTGATTCAAACCCACGTAGCGACTCATGGTTTGAAGCAACTGTATGAAGATACTCGCAGAGCAGCTGATGTTGTGAGCCAGCAACAAGATCACTTGAAGGACATCATAGATGAAATTCACGAGCAAGGAATCCCTACAGGAGACAGTCCCGCCTTTATCGAGTTGCGCTTTGTCGTCGAAAGCTTAGATAAAATCTACAGGAATTTTCAAAAAGATTTAGGGACAGAACCACTTAAAGACCGGCGCGGTGTTGTCGTCAGCGATGTAGTTAAAGACGAACTCACTTTTAGAATCCTCAATTGGAACCAGTGGACTTTACTCTTCAACAAAGCCAACAATGGAGCGATCGCTCTGGCAGAATCTAAAGGTGCAGCCGGGAAATTATTTGATCGGGGAAACCGTGTAAATACTTCCCTTCCAACTAAAAGCGATGATTTTTATCCAGTATTTGAGAAAACCGTTAAAGAAGTAGAAGATTTTGCCCGCGATCGCATTCATCAAGCCGTGGTAGATTTGTTGAACCAATTATCAAATTATGTAGCCCTAGAACGCGAACAATTGCAGGTATTTTTCCATCCAGATATGGAACAACAAATTGAAGAAAAATTTGGTTTTGAAGATGCCGATCTCTTTTACAAATTATTACTAGGATGCGATCCTAACGAATGGAAAGAAGCAATTATTTCGGAAATTAGTAGTAAAGATAAAACAGTTGCACCTGAAACCATCTTTCCTCTAGCGCGTCAAGACGAGAAACACAACGTTGGTCAAATCTTTGACTGGGCACCAGAAAAAAGCCAAGGTTTATCTAGATCGAGCAATCACCAACTTTTAGTATTGCGGCTGCGAGATGAAATCACTGCTAGCGCTAGTCTCCATCTTGTACAGTATGTTAGCGAAGTTAATCAACAAATTAATTCAGAAATAGCAGGCATTTTGGATCAAATTATTCCTAGTTTGCAAAACCTTTCAAAAAAAGAAACTTTGCTGAGATATTTGGCGGCTGGGGACTTACCACCTGAGATAGCGATTCCTACTTGGTTGCAGATTATTTCAGAACTTGCTGCTGTTTCTTACTTAGATGATTTGAGATAAGCTAACTCAGAAAGTGACTGATTGCGATCGGCTACGGTTATGAGGATGTATTTGTGAGACGTGATGCAATTTTTTATGCAATTTTCAAGCGTGTCCCAGGATTGTTTTTCGAGTTAGTAGAACAGCCACCAGTCGACGCTAGTAGCTATCGCTTTGAATCAGTTGAAGTTAAAGAACCAACATTTCGGATTGATGGGGTATTTTTACCTCCACCTGATGCAACATCTCAGATGATCTTTTTTGCTGAGGTGCAATTCCAAAAGGATGAGTTACTGTACCATCGGTTTTTTTCAGAATCCATGCTGTATATGTATCGTAACCCATCGCTTTACGATGACTGGTACGGGGTAATTATTTTACAGTCTCGCAGCTTGGAACCGGAAAACACTACTATTCACAGATCGCTACTGAACAGTTCCCAAGTACAACGGATTTATTTAGATGAGTTAGGTAGCCCTGATGAGCAAAAAGTAGGTATCAGTTTGATGCAGTTGACTATTGCCTCAGATACTCAAATGGTGCAAGATGCGAAACGTTTAATAGAGCGGGTGCAACAAGAACAGATAACTGTTTTAGCTAAGGAGGAGATAATAGATGTAATCACAACGATTGCAGTTTATAAATTTGCCAACTTAAGTCGTGAAGAGGTAGAGGCTATGTTAGGAGTTAAGTTAGAAGAAACTAGAGTTTATCAAGAAGCGAAACAAGAGGGGATAGAACTAGGAGTACAACGAGGAAGAGAACAAGTAAAACTTGAACTTGTACCTCAGTTTTTAGCTCTTGGTATGTCGATGGAAGAGGTTGCCCAATTACTTAATTTAACTATCGAACAAGTAAGACTTGCAACTGAGCAAGAATCTTCAACATCAACTTAGTAACTGCCGTAATTTTCATAGCAATGCCTACTTTGGGCTACGCCTACGCCCTTTCATATAAAAGCGTAGCCCACATAGATATCGCGCCAAATAAAAAGCCAGTGCTAAAGAGAATTAGTGGTACAAGACCAAAGATTCTCTAAATTTGTAATTTTATGATACAACATTACAGTTTTTAGCCAGGTATAAAACAAACAACAGAAAGTGATACTATAATGAACCCTTTTCAACTCAACAAATATAGCAAACAAGAACCAAGCGAGAAACAACAAAAAAGATTTCCCGGATGGTTTGCTTTAGATTTTGGTACATCGAACTCTACAGTTACACTATTCGATCCCATTGAAGTGCCGATCGCAGAAATTCTCCCCAAAGAACAAGAAATGCGGTTGCGCGATCGCTTATCACAATGGCTGAGTTCTCCCGCTTCAGTCGCTTTACCAGATGTCAGTGATGATGATTGGGCAAAGTTCATCACAGAAATTAGCAAAAACCTGGAGATAGATCCAAGAAAGTTGAGTGAAGTATTTGAAAGTGACAATAAAGAGCGATTTTTGGAAGCAATTCGCCAAATTGAGCTTTCTTTAGGAAATAGCGAGAGGTTTCGCCGTGCTGTCAGCAAAAAACTTTACCAAATTTATCATGAGGTATTCCGCGTCCCTACCCTAGAGTCGCAAAATTTGATCCCAGTTGTGCTGGATATCGATCGCCGCGATACGGAAATTCCCAGCGAATTGGAAATTTCGCAGCTAGGGGACTTAAAACTGCGGATGGGTAGGGAAGCTAGAGATAATCGCAAAAAAGCGATCGCTCAAGGCACCAGCAGTTCTTTAAAGGAAATTATCAGCAGGTTTCACCATTCACCCAAGCGCTATTTTGGTCAGGAGCGATCGTTTTCGGTTATTTTGGATGGTAAAGAAGAAATAATTACCGCAAATCAACTGATTCAATCTGCTTGGGCGCATTTAATCGAGTTAACTGAAGATTACCGCCAACGCGCCCAACGTAGATTTTCAGAAGGAACTTTTTTGACAGCAGTTGTTACCTACCCCACCGTCGCCCCACCAGTTGTTCGCAAGGAAGTTAAGGAATTTGTTGAGCAATTGGGGATCGATGATGTCCAAACTGCTTATGATGAAGCCGTTTCTGTGGCAATATTCTTTTTGTGGCGAGAATTTGGCGGTAATCTGAATATTGGCATCGAATCATTCAAAACTCGTTGCCGTCAAGTAGGAAATAAATGGTCACAAAATGTCCTCGTTTTGGATATCGGCGGCGGAACCACAGACTTAGCTTTAATTGAACTGACTTTAGAAGATAAAACCCCTACTTTTGCTGATTATGAAGATAGAGGTTTAGGAGGACGTTACTATAAACTCACCCCCAAATTATTAGGTTCATCTGGTCATTTACAGTTAGGTGGTGAGTTAATTACGCTGCGAATTTTTAGATTATTAAAAGTTGCGATCGCAGACTTTTTGTTGACAGCAGTAACAACAGGTGATATTGAAAGCGAAAAGCTAGAAGATTTAATTAGCTCTGAATTAAACGAACGATTTTTAGAACAAGGTAAATTCAAAAGTGGTAGTCTTTTAAAATGTCTAGATAAAGAGAATCCAGAAGGTGATATTGCTTACAAAGATGCCCTAGATACTGCCGAGAAAGTATTACCCACTCGTTGGCAACAAACACCCCAACGCCTGCAATCCTTTTATATCCTTTGGGATCATGCAGAGGCAGCTAAACTTAAACTTGGGCAAAAAGCACCAGCAGATAATTCTCTATTAACCTTCACACTTTCTGAACAACAAATTTCCGAACTGCTCACTCAAAGCGCCGTCAAATTGCAAGTCAAAGATCCAAATAGCATCTGCGTTACTCTAGATAACCACCAGTTTGAACGAGCCACCGTTTCAGGAATTAAGGAAGCGATTGGTATTGCTAAAGGATTGATGGAAAGTCGCTTACGTCCTGATGATCTCACCAAAGATTCTTGGAATTCCCAAAAAGTTGATTGGTTAATTCTGTCTGGAAAAACTTGTAATTTAGATATAGTGCAGCGCCAAATATACCAAGAATTTAGTAAATCTCCATATTTTGTGTGGAATCCAGAACGAATTACTTTTGTGCTGGAATTTACCAAATTAGCTACCTCCGCCGGTGCTTGCTATGCCGAAAAACTACGAAGATTAAGATTCGATCCAGAAGAGTCAAAAAGCTTACTGCGTAAGGGAGCCAACCAGCTAGAAATTGATGTTAAAAACCTATTTTATTATTTGCCTTGCAACTTCAAACGTAAAACCCAAAGTAACGATTTACTAACCATATTTAAAGCTGGACAAGAACTATATCAACTCGCACCTTGGGAAAGTGTCGCCAAAGTTCGTACTGCATGGCAAGGAATCCAATTAACTAATATTATTTACCGTCAAGACTACGAAGATGGAGATTTACGACTATGGGGTAGCTTTGACGGCAAAAACCTCATGAATAAACTGGGAATGCAAGAAGCCGAGTTTCTGAAAAAAATTAAAGTCCAGTTTGAAATTGACCAAACCCTTGAATTTAATGTGTTGCTTTGTCAGGGAAATCCCCATTATTTAATTGATATCCCAGGCATTGATTTGGAATCGGTTGTTTCAGAAACGTCCCCGTTATTTGCTGATGGTAAATTAAACTGGAATATTGCCGTTGAAGGTTTAAATAAAGATTTAAATGATGGTGATATTGCCGTCAATGTTATTGAGTCGGCAACTGTCGATCAACCAGATGCTTATCATCTTGTGTTTGAAGTAGGAAATGATGGTAGTAAGTTGTTCCAAAAATTCCACTATCTGCGCGATGGTGTGACAGAACCAGGAATTGGGTTAATTAGTAATCCTTTACCTCCCTTCCCACAAACTGGCCAACACACCTTCTATATTTATCAAACAGATGCCCAAACCAACAGCAAAAAATGGATACGAATTGGCGCACTGAGCAAGCCAGATGTGACAACAGATTACCCTTGCCAATATCGTGTAACTCTAGACGATCAAGGTATCCTACGGATGCACGCTGGTGAAGTACCTTACTGGACATCAAACAGTCAGGAATGCCTAAAAGAAGAGGGATGTATTTATATTGCTGAATTAGAATTGCAACCCAATGAAGTTGATAAAGAACGCGATCCATTTTGCGGTATACATTAACTCTTGCATTAAACCTTTGCGTTCCTCTGCGTTGAAAAAATTAAGATTTTTAAACGCAGAGGGGCGCGGAGTAAACGCAAAGGTACGCAGAGGTTTGCCAAGTTTAATTCGCTATAAAAATATTTGGAGGTGAGATTCATGCAGCACTTGCGTCAATTATTAGAGATAGAAAACTCACAGTTAGCCCAGTTACTGCGGTTTAGTTTGTATGGACTAGAGGCGACTTTAAATCAGGCTCGCACAGAATTACCACTAGATCCAGGATCTAAAATATGCGATGAGGTGCTGCAAGAACTTCATAACCTGTTGGAACCTGTACCCCCACAGCAAAATACTGGTTGGGAAGATGCGCCAGATGATTTAAAACTAAGTCACCTGCGGGAAGTTTTTGATTCTGACTCAGAACTTAATTATTATCTGGGTAATTCCCAACTGCAAAGCACAACGGATTCTGATTTATGGAATGAGATTCAACGCAAGCTGCTGCGAGTACCAGAAGATTTAGCTGCAACTTGGCGATCGCGCACTTTGGATTTAGCTCAAGAAGTTGGTGCGATCGCAGATAATTCTAATCTCTTTCAGCTTCCCTTTATTCGCGACGAAATTATCTACCCCGGACTTAGTGGTACTGTTCAAGCTCAGGGATTGACCTTGTATCAACAGGCACTTTCAACTTCTAAAATTCCCCAAGGTAATGTATCCGATTTACCAGCAGCATTCCTATTTTTATATATGAATTTTATCGAAATAGACCCAGATTTACATCATGCTTTAAAGAGCGTTTTTAGCTTCGATGTCATTTCCTTACACTCCAAAGCAGAACAGCGCGATCAATATATTGATGCTTTAAGCGATCGCTTCCAACGCACCCAAAAAGCTGAGAAAAACACTGATCCCCTGTCAATTCTTCGTGCTTGGATTGACATGGATGAAGCAATACATTCCTTAGTATTCGTACCACCGGCTGAACGCTATTCTTGGTGGGGGAAGCTACAACATGAATCACGGCGCATCCTGAAGAAAGTTGTTGATGAGGCAATTAATGCAGGTAATGAAGTGCGAATTCGCCAATTATCAGGGCTTTATGCAGATATTTGTGCTTCATCCAAAGATGATTTACAACTAGACTGTGGTGGTATTCCTGGCGAAGTCTTAACTTGTCTGCGAGTATATGCGCGAATTAATCAGGAAGAATCCCCAGGCCGTGTAATATTTCGCTCATCACGCTAAGAGAATTTCCTTATAAAAGAAAGGCAGACGATTTTATGAATCACTGCCTTTCCAGATTATCTAATGAAGCTATAAAAACCTTTAAATCTATAGAATGCCCCAGAAGTGTAAAATCCCTTGACCAGAAAAGACTTCAAGTGCAACAGCAGATAAAAAACCAATCATTGCAAAACGACCGTTCCAGTTTTCGCTCTGAGGAGTGAAGCCCCAGCGCAAAGCATTGGGATCTTGTGAAACTGAAGGCGTAGTCTTTTTAACGTCTGCCATAAATAATACTCCGAGCTTTTATGTTGTAACAGGTATAACTGCCTGTAAAGTAATGTAACAGATTTTTAAGAGAATGCAACATAAACTCGATATAAAATTCAGTAATATATATTACGGGTGCGTAATTTTGTGTTAGTAGATTTGCGATCGCCTACGGTGGCAAGCTACGCCTCAACAGCCAATTACCTATGACTCACTACCGGGAAAAAATATAGGTAAGACAAACGCTGTCAGAATTCCACCCAGCACAATAACCTCAATAATTCTGAGGTAAAAATTGTTTTGCATAAAATTATTCATTACCGCACCAAAGTTAGCCTGTAAGCTAGTCAACCAACCACGGAAACGACTAGACCATTTATCAGGGCTATCTTCTGGGCGAAACTTCCATGAAAACATTGAAAGTAACAACGGCGCACCACCGACCTTGGTAGACATCAAAACATGAATCGCCACACAGCAAACCATCACAACCCAGCCACTAAGGTGAAGGGAGTACCAAATATGATGTAGCTGCCCTGCTGGAAGCCATTCTTCCTTCATCATCCTGCCAGAGTTCACAGCCAAAATAGCGGCGATGAGCATAAGAGTATTTGCTAGACGTTGCAAGCTAACCCACCAAATTGGCTTGCCAACCTGGGTTAGTTGCTGCAAAGAATCAGATTGAACTAGGCGTTTTTGTCCAGAATGAAAGCTATAGAGGGCAAAAGCTGGCAGAATAAGCAAGAAACATAATGCAAAAGTGCCGTGAATACCCTGAATATCCCCAATTTGAGGAAATGGTATTTTACCAAATCGGCGATCGTAAGTGTTGTAAACCAAAAATCCAGTAATAATTGCTGCAATAACTAAAATTCCACTCGCGCCGTGAAGAATTCGCAACAACAAAGGTTGATAAGGTGCAGAACGGGGCATAAAATGAGCCTTGGTAGCTTACTTCAGAAAATTGTAACCATTCAGGAAGAAATTAACTCTTGCTTGGTTATTTCTATGCTTTAATAGCCAATACTGAACTGAACTATGGCAAAGAAAAATATTAATAAAAATTTGAATATATGGCTGAAGTTCTCCATTTTACAGGATTTATAAAAGGAGTGACCTATAAAACTTACTTGGATGATAATTTAAGTAGGATTAATTTAGATGTATTTGATGTCAATAAAGAAAGGGGTTATGGATTAATCAAGTCACCTACAACTGAAATTGCTTATTCAAAATGGGTATCACCTAAGAGAACCAGAAGTTATCCATTTGCCAGAATTTATAATACATATAATTCCTCAAAAGTTATAACTATTATCCCGGTGATTAAAGATGAGGGCAAAGATGGAGATATAGATAAAATTCAATACTCTACCATTTCTTGGATGAATTTGCTTAACATCTATATAGTACTTGCTTATTACGAAACAGCAAAAAAAAGTACTAAAAAAGGGCAAGCTAATAAGAATAAATTGAGTAATCAGAAATTTGCTAATGATTTTGTTAAATTTCAAATCAGTGAGATATTAGCATATCGACAAAGCGCACTACATTGGAACAAGAATCTATTTGAAGAAAGATTTACACAAACTTTTGAAAAAGCTCTAGATTCTTATAATTCTATTTTTCATCAAACTGGAGTAATAATTCACTCACGAGAAGGATTAGATAAATACTTACATAAAATCAGAGAAGAGTTTGAGGAATTTAAGAATATTTCTCTAAAAGGTTCTCAGAGTGCTAGTAAGAGAGAAGCGCTGACTTCTCATAAACTAGAATATTTAGTGGATGGATTAAAAGCAACTTTTAGTATTGAAAACTATCTTGGCGGCATTTACTATTTGACTCCTGATGAGATAATATTCGAGAACAACACGTATATTATACAAGAATCAAAAAATACTTCAAAAGCATCCTTGCCAAAACTCCCTGATATTCAAGATGGTTTATTCAAGCTAATTTTATTTTCTAATTTAGATTCTTTAATATTGAACGATGAGCCAGTATTATTTGTTACCAAACTAAAGCTTACGGGCAACAACGTTGTTGGTTCTATTGTTTTTCCAGATGCATCTCTAGAAGACCTAGAATACTTTTTAGAAGTTAATATTAAAATTTTTAATACAAATCAAAAAGCAATTATCAAAAAATTGGCTTTAGAAGCTCAAAACAATCATAAACTTAAAATAGAAGTATCCAGTAATTTTTAAACATTATAATCTTGGTTATGATTAAAAGCCCTCTCCGTTATCCTGGTGGTAAGTCGAAAGCAATAAATCAAATAGTTGAATACTTGCCAGAAAGCTTTTCGGAATTTCGAGAGCCTTTTGTAGGTGGTGGTTCTGTATTCATTTATTTAAGACAAAAGTTTCCTCATATCAAGATTTGGATTAACGATTTAAACCGCGAACTCTTCTTGTTTTGGAAAATTGCCCAATCTGATATAGCTCAGTTAGTTAAAGAAATTCGACATAGTAAAATCAAATATACAGATGGCAAATTACTCTTTAGAGATTTAACTAGTGTAGATGTCAATAATTTATCTGATTTAGAAAGAGCAGTTCGCTTTTTCGTACTCAATAGAATTACTTTTTCAGGAACTGTAGAATCAGGTGGTTTTTCTGAACAAGCTTTCTATAAAAGATTTACTGATTCTTCAATAGAACGGCTAGAAAAGTTAGAAAATATTTTATCAGAAAATGTCCAAATTACTAATTTGGATTACAGCCACCTATTAAAGCCAGAAGGGGAAGATGTATTTTTATTTTTAGATCCACCATATTTTAGCGCTAAAAAATCAAAGCTATATGGTAAAGATGGTGACTTGCACACATCTTTTGAGGATCAGAGATTTGCTGAACTTTTGCAACAATGTCATCATCGCTGGCTAATTACCTATGACAACTCAACGCAAATTCTAGAAAATTTTCAATGGGCTAATATCTCAGAGTGGGAATTACAGTATGGCATGAATAACTATAAACAGAGTGGTGCAGCCAAAGGAAAAGAATTATTCATTACTAACTACGAAGTTAAACTTTATTTGGATAAAAAAGCAAAAAATCAGAAACTTGTTAATCCAGATTTGCAGTTGAGCCTTGATATTTCAACCTAACTTTAATAGCAACCAATTTTCCGGTAGTATAGCTCCCATACCCTTCAACTTAGCTACACCTACCAAACTACAAACCTTAGCTATGACAACTTTTCCAATCCCTGCTCAAGAATCGTCTGTTAGCTGGTATATGTTACTGCAACAATTAATAGATGGCCAATCCTTGTCTCGTACTCAAGCTGCTGAATTGATGCAAGGTTGGCTCAGTGAAGCGGTTCCCCCAGAGTTATCAGGCGCTATTTTAACAGCGCTGAATTTTAGAGGCATTTCTGCCGATGAATTGACTGGTATGGCTGAAGTCTTACAATCTCAATCTTCTCCACTCAACACTCAGAAATCAGCACTTAGCACTGTAATAGATACCTGTGGAACTGGTGGAGATGGTTCATCAACCTTTAATATTTCTACAGCCGTTGCATTTGTAGCCGCAGCATCTGGTGTACCCGTTGCTAAACACGGCAATCGTTCAGCTTCAAGTCTCACGGGGAGCGCAGATGTTTTGGAAGCCTTGGGTGTAAACTTGAGCGCATCCAGTGACAAGGTGCAAGCCGCACTACAAGAGGTGGGGATCACTTTCTTATTTGCACCTGGTTGGCATCCAGCACTGAAAGCAGTTGCACAATTGCGGCGGACTCTCAGGGTACGAACGGTGTTTAATTTGCTGGGGCCATTAGTAAATCCTTTGCGTCCCAATGGGCAGGTGGTGGGGTTATTTACTCCCAAACTTTTGGCGACTGTTGCTCAAGCATTAAACAATTTGGGCAAGGAAAAAGCGATTGTTTTGCACGGGCGAGAAAAACTTGATGAAGCGGGGTTAGGAGATGAAACAGACTTGGCAGTTTTATCAGATGGAGAAGTGCAGGTAACTACCATTAATCCCCTAGATTTGGATCTAACGCCTGCTCCCATAGGTATGCTTCGGGGTGGGGATGTCCAAGAAAATGCGATGATTCTCAAGGCGGTATTGCAAGGTAAAGGAACTCAGGCGCAACAAGATGCTGTTGCGTTAAATGCGTCGTTGGCGTTGCAAGTAGCAGGTTCGATCGCACTGCTGGATCACGCCCAAGGGATTAAAATCGCTAAGGATATCCTACAAAGCGGGGCAGCTTGGACGAAGTTGGAGCAGTTAGTTGAGTTTCTGGGGAATTGATTTGCGATCGCGATTGCGGGCGAAATTCTACGACATTACGCTTGATGGTGACATCGTAGTTGCCAAAAAAGTCATGGCCTAAAAGTCCAGTTTCTAGTTCCGCACCTGCGATCGCTACTGGTACTTTATTCACTATTACCCCACCAAGTGCCATCGAATTAACATAGCCCACAGGGAATTCTACAGCCCTAGAACTAGCGGTATTTGCCTTAGCTTTCCCTACTGTCACGACTCCCAAAGCATTGGCCATCTGTTGGGTGATGACAGTGCCACTGGCTCCCGTATCCACAATCATCTCAAATTGTCGCTGGCCATTGAAAGTGACTTCGACAATTGGTGTTCCACCAATCCGCCTTTTAATCGGCGCTGTAAATACCTGCTGATCTGGAATTACTACTGCTGATGAGGGCAAACCTGGCTCTATTGGTAACGGCTTTGTTTCTTGTGGAGGCGAGGTATACTTTGGTGTAATTGTTGTTTGGGGAACCACAACCACTATCCTCTTCGGTTCGGCAAGGCGGACAGGGCGAGGAGTAGCTTGTTGTTGGGCGTATTTAATTTGGCGGCGATATTCAGTAATTTTGGTTTGAGCGATCGCAAATTCTGGGCTTTGTCGCCGGACTCTTTGCATCAGCGCGATCGCATCCTGGTACTGATTCGCCACCAAAATCCAATCACCTGGAGATTGAGCAGAACGGCTGATACTCCAAGCACCAACCGCTTTGTCTAGCCCCTGTTCAAAAAGGCTTGGTTCGCTTTCAGACGGCTCTAGCGGCTGTACTTCTGGGGTAACTGCTGGTGTTGGTGATTCAACGGCAGGTTCTACTGATGCCAAATCCCCAATTGGCGCGGGTTGCTCATTGCCACCAGTCACAGTGTTCCGTTTGTCTTCACTACAGGCAACACACAAAACCGCAAGAGCGCTTGATACTAAAATTAGGGTTGCACGGGATAAAAAAGACTGAAGCATAATTAATTTTAACCACCCAAGCTTTGTCAAATCCACTCCCGCCACTTTAAATTCCCACTTTAATTTTAATTAACTATCCAAAAAACTCCTAATTGCTCAACTCATGGGATAATTAACAATCGCAGTATTGAAGAATAGGTAATGGGAAATGGGGAATAGCCAATGGGGAAGAGTTTAGTACCAGCCCAATCCCCAATTCCCAATTCCCAATTCCCAATTTCCAATTCCCAATTCCCCAATTTACTATGCCCCTGACTGACGCAATACCTGCTTTACTTGTCTTGGCAGATGGAACTACTTATCGCGGTTGGTCTTTCGGTGCGACGGGAACCGCGATCGGAGAAGTGGTGTTTAACACTGGCATGACCGGATATCAAGAAGTTCTGACTGACCCTAGTTACTGCGGTCAAATTGTCATTTTTACCTATCCTGAATTAGGCAATACTGGTATCAATCTTGAAGATGAAGAATCAGATGGTCCCCAAGTGCGGGGTGCGATCGCCCGAAATATTTGTCAAAGACCAAGTAACTGGCGATCGACACAATCCTTACCAGACTACCTCAAACAAAATCAAATACCAGGGATCTACGGCATCGATACCCGCGCCCTCACCCGCAAAATTCGGATGTTTGGAGCCATGAACGGCGGCATTTCCACAACCATTCTTGATGAGGCGGAATTGCTAGAACAGGTACAGGCAGCTCCCAACATGGCGGGATTGAATCTGGTTCGAGAAGTCACCACATCAACGGCTTATGAATGGTCAGATCCCACAATTCCAGCTTGGGAATTCAACTGTGAGGCTGCGGAAAATCTTGGAGAAGCCTTTACCGTTGTTGCCCTTGACTTTGGCGTAAAACGCAACATTTTGCGTCGCTTAGTAAGTTACGGTTGTCGGGTAATTGTTGTGCCTGCTGATACGCCACCAGAAGAAATCCTCAATTACAATCCAGATGGTGTGTTTCTTTCTAATGGGCCGGGCGACCCGGCTGCCGTCACTGGAGGGATTGCAACTGCCAAAGCGCTTTTGTTAAGTCAAAAACCCATCTTTGGTATTTGTATGGGGCATCAAATTTTAGGTCATGCGTTAGGGGCAGAAACCTATAAACTAAAATTTGGTCATCGTGGTTTAAATCAGCCTGCGGGTTTACAACAACGGGTAGAAATTACCAGCCAAAACCATAGTTTTGCTATTGACCCAGATTCTTTACCTACGGCAGTTGTGGAAATCAGCCATCTGAACTTAAACGATCGCACCATTGCCGGGGTACGTCACAAATCTCTACCTGTATTCTCTGTACAGTATCACCCAGAAGCCAGTCCTGGCCCACACGATGCCGATTACTTGTTTGAGCAATTTGTTCAAGCCATGCAAGCAGCACGTCAAGCCGCAACAGCCGAGGTTAAGTAAAAATAGGGAATGGGTACTAGCTAGGGACTAAGAAAAAGTTTTTCAATGCCCAATGCCCAATCCCCAATGCCCCAAAAGATTGTAGACAACATGCTCAAAAACCATCTATACTTGAGCGTTCACTTTAACTCATGAGGAGGGAATTATTGCTGAGCCACTGAATCTAACCGTTAGCCTGAGGGGTACTCGTGAAGTCCGGGATAACTGCCAGCTATTCCGCCTCACAGGTTTGTTAGATGCCTTTTCTGAACCCACATTTCGCAAAGTGCTTGGCAGCAAGATTGAAGAGGGCCCTAAGCACATTATTTTGGATCTCTCACAAATCGACTTTATTGATAGCTCTGGCTTGGGCGCTCTGGTGCAGCTAGCCAAGCAGGCTCAAACTGCTGAAGGCACTTTGCAAATTGTCACGAATGCCCGCGTAACTCAAACGGTCAAGCTTGTTCGTCTAGAGAAGTTTCTCTCCCTGCAAAAATCAGTTGAAGAAGCTCTAGAAAACGTCAAGTAGTCTTGGTTGCTTGAACCGAGAGACTAATTCAGCTATCCAGATTCAATATCGGGTAGCTTAATTTTTAAAACTTCTGGCAGAAAACCTCTCTCCTTGTGGGAGAGGCAATAAGCCAGTTGCGCTATTATCTTTAAAGTAGAGCAATCAAAAAAATATATATACCAAGTGATTGCTGTGTAATCGCTTACTAGAACATTCGGATAAATAACCAAGTCTGAAAAAGTTGTAAAAAATACAAATTTAGCAGATTTGTCTATAGATAAACTTGACTTGATACTGTATAGTTAAAAATTGTCACTTACTAAGTAAGCATAGCAATGCTATCTAGTAACGGGGTGTATTTGATGTTCAGATTTTACCCTATCTTAGACACAGACTACAAGAAGTAGGCGAAATTTGGTTTACAAGGCGTTGACATCAGGGTGATTTTAAATGCCAACTCTCAATCAAAAAGATGAAATTAAAAAGTAACTTTGATAGTATTGATTATGCTAAGTATACTATCATGGCATACTTCAAAAAAATCAGTCTTTGCGAAGAATGCCTGCCAAATCTAGCCCGTCAAGGAATGATTTATTTGTGAAGTCACAGGAGGAAGAGCTATTAGATGGACAAGATAAAACTCCCAAGCAGAGTTTATCTTGGACTGAAGCACTCTTGGCAACCACAGGGCCATTCCAACAGATTTCCCTCTCACAAGTGCAACAAATTTCTCCTACTGCTTTAGCATATTTGGGGGATGCAATTTATGAGTTGTATGTTAGAATGTTCTATCTGCTGCCATTGCAGCGGTCGGGAATTTACCATAGTCTGGTAGTGGAGCAGGTAAGAGCAGAAACACAAGCGCTACATTTGCGATCGCTAACTCCTCATCTGAGGGACACCGAATTAGAAATTGTCCGACGGGGTAGAAACGCCGCTACAGGCCGCCCTAAGCGACTTAATCCCGAAATTTATCAACAGGCAACTAGTCTAGAAACCCTAATAGGCTATTTATATCTCACAGATTACCAGCGTCTAACCGAACTGTTGCAAATGCTTCATGTAGAAAAAGGGTGAAAACTCAATTTCACAACAATAGGTACAGCAGTAGATTAGGTTCCAGAAATTACGGTAATCGGTATGTTCAACCATAAGCTATATCCATAAATCAAATGCAGAATAAACCGAGAAAAATCATCAACAACACTTCTACCGGCGAACCCAATCGTGGTAAACCTATAAAAATTAAGGGTAAGCGTGTTGTTAGTAATCCCACGCGCAACCCCCGGAAAATAGATAGTAACCCTATCTCTGTTGCTAATCCCACTCGTAATCCCCGGAAAATAGATAGCAACCCCATTTCTGTTGCTCCCATTCGCAATCCCCGGAAAATAGATAGCAACACCATTTCTGGCAATTCTCGACAACGAAATAGCAGCTTCTCTCAGCCGCCTGTATCTACACAACCGATAGAAGAAGATAACGATCTCATCTACGGTCGTCATCCAGTATTGAGTGCGTTGCAAAATCAACGCAATCTTAACCGCATCTGGATTACTACCCGTCTGCGCTACGATCCCAGCTTTCACCATTTTCTGCTGCAAGCTAAGGAAAATGGCACCGTTATTGATGAGGTTGAACCCAAGCGCTTAGACTATCTTACCAATGGCGCTAATCATCAAGGTGTGGCAGCACAAACTGCTCCCTACGGCTATATCGAATTGGCCGACCTCATTGAACAGTCTAAATCTGTAACCGATCCCGTTATTGTAGTGGCTGACGGAATTACTGATCCCCACAACTTAGGAGCAATTATTCGCACCGCCGAAGCAATAGGCGCTCAAGGATTAGTAATTCCCCAAAGACGGGCATCTGGGATCACTTCCACTGTCATGAAAGTAGCAGCAGGCGCTTTAGAAAACTTTACTGTATCTAGAGTTGTTAACCTCAGCCGCGCCTTAGAAGAATTAAAAGAAGCTGGCTTTTGGATTTATGGTACTGCTGCAAGTGGAAGCGAACCCGTGCATACTGTAAATTTCAAAGGCCCAATCGTTTTGGTAATCGGTTCAGAAGGCGAAGGTCTGGGTATGTTGACTCAACGTTCCTGTGATTTCTTGGTATCGATTCCTCTGCAAGGTAAGACTCCCAGCCTGAATGCTTCTGTAGCAGCAGGGATGGCGCTTTATGAAATTTATCGTCAGCGATCGCTAAATACGCTGTACTTAGATAAGTTACAAAAAATTTCTTTGAAAAAATAACAGTAACAGAGTATAAAGAAATGTAAAAGATAATAAAGCACCATATCGTTTAACACCCTGTAGACGTTTATAAATCGGCGAAAAACATGAAAACCCTTTGGCATAACCTCAAGGAAGTGTTGATTAACACATTCGACTCCATCGGCCTGGCTTGGTGGGTAGAGATTGTGACGCAAAATCCCCGGTGTACTTACTACTTTGGGCCATTTCTGACTTCTTCTGATGCAAAATTTTCAAGCATTGGATACATAGAAGATTTAGAAGTCGAAGGAGCTACGGGAATTACTGTGCGTGTCAAACGTTGCAAACCTAATACCTTAACAATTGCTGAAGACTTGGGGGAAAGATTTGACCGCAAAGTACAGCCTGCCTTTGGCGGTCAGATTTAAGTTAGGCGAAAATTAAGATAATTCGTAATTCGTAATTCGTAATTCGTAATGGGCTTCTCTACGAGACGCTAACTTAATTTCGAGTTCTAATTGCGAATTATGTGGTTCAGAGGTAAAAACTCTGGGACTATTGAATACCAATTACCTGCGGATGTTCTTCCAGCCAATGGTCAATGTCATTCAGCACCTGCTGGGGGACTTCCCACGGGAAAAGATGGGCGGTATTTGAATAGCACTGCCACTGAGAATTTTGGAGGTGTTGAGCAGTTTCTAGGCTCGAATCAGATGTGATGTGGCGGTCTTGATCGCCAGCAAGTACCAAACTAGGACATTGTATTTGTGGCAAATCTGGAAGCCGATTGTATCGTGACTGAATGGCGCTATAGAGGGCACGAGTAGCAGCAGGAGAGGTTTGCAGATAAGCTGGTACTGCTTCTTTGGCGATATAGTTGTAAGTTGTGGATGTATGTTGTTGAACTAAGTAGCGGAAAAGCGATCGCTTGCCAAAAGTTTCAATATTCCATCGCCAACTCGGTTTTATATAGTTTAATAAGCCAGCAACGCCAGTATATAAATTATCTTGCAAAGTGATGGTCGGATGACTACCACGGGGTTTTGCAGCTGTCGCTACTAAAATCAGCCCAGTAACGCGCTCTGGTAAACGCAATGCCAGTTCCATTGCCAGAATGCCCCCAAGTGACCATCCCAATACTAAGCATTTGTCAATATTTAAGCGATCCAGCAGCGCTTCTAAATCAGTTAAATGGTCAGTCATAGTAAAATTGCCATTCCACCGACTTTTGCCATATCCGCGTAAATCAGGGGCAATAGTTTGATAGCGTTTTGATAAATGATTGGTGAAGACAGAAAGACTACGACCAGTACCAGGATGACCATGTAAGCCCAAAATGGGGAATCCTTGACCTTGGATGTAAACATTGAGACGTGCAGCAGTTGTAGGATGGCGATCGCTCATTACTTGCCATTCTCCTGTATAGCGAACACAGTGATCGCTTCAGTCCTTTGTGCTGTCCGCTCTATAATCGCCTCAATCTGGTCTAACCTTTCTTGCATAGTAGTTCGTTATATTATTCTTTTTGACAAATGACCAATGACAAATGACCAATAACTAAGATTTTAAGAAATTGGTTCAAAAACCATTTGAGGGATCAACACTTCGTCTTGTAATTGTCCAATACCTAAAAAGCGAGTCTCTTCATCATAAACTCGCACTATTGTAGGGACATCAAAAGTTAGAGAAATTCGCTGACCTTGACACCACTTTTGAGCAGATGTTGCTGGTAAAGTAACAGATGATAGATGTTGTAAGGCTGCATCTGGGCAAACGGGTTGAAATATTCCAGCTTGTAGTTGTGCTTCTAAATCAGTCAATGTAAGACTATCGGTTAAATTGAAACCACTACTTTCGGTGCGAATTAAAGCCGCCAGAGTACCACCAGTTTCTAAGTTTGCACCCAAGTCACGAGCGATCGCTCTAATATATGTACCAGAACCGCAAGCGATCGCCACATCCAATTCAGGAAAATCTCCTTCTCTCCAGTCCAAAATATCTATCCGAAAAACTTCCACTGTTCGCACTGGAACTTCTACTGTTTTCCCTTGGCGTGCTAAATCGTAGAGACGCTTACCATCTACTTGGATTGCACTATAAATAGGTGGTATTTGCTCAATCTTGCCTTCAAATTGTGCTAATGCAGTTTTTACTTCTGCCAAACTTAATCCAGCACAAGGTTGAGAAGTGATGATTTCACCTTGCAAATCATCGGTTGTAGTACGCACACCCAGGCGAATAGTGGCTTTGTAAGCTTTGTTTTCTGGCAGATATTGCAATAATCTTGTGGCTTTACCAAGGGCAATTGGTAAAACCCCTGTGGCGGCTGGATCTAAGGTTCCCGCATGTCCGACACGTTTGAGGCGCAACAATTTTCGCACCCGCGCTACACAGTCGTGGGAAGTCCAGTCAAATGGTTTGTTTAAGTTGAGAAAACCTTGAAATAACACAAAATCAATACTTACAGCTTCTAAACTCTATTAAATACTTATTTAAGGCTCAAAGCATTAATATTTGGTAATTAAAGCTTTCTCAAGCATTAATTTATACACATTAATCACCTTCAAGATATCCTGTAAGCACTTTACCGAAAAATACACACAAAATGCAGATAACGCCGAGTATGTACAGTAAATACCACATTGTCACTTATAAGTGACAACACATAAAATACTTTTACCAAAATAATCATCGATAGGGTTTTATAAACATAAATTAAATGAAAAAAGCAATTTTCACTACTACAATGTTAATTCTTTCTTCTATGTTGATTGCAAGTTGCGGTGATGGCAATAGTACTTCTCAACCAAATAAAGTTAATCAAGCAAATACTGCAACAACTACTCCAGCTAATTCTGAATCTATTTATGCAAATAAAGAAAAGCTAAATAAGATCGAAGTTGGTAAAAAAACTAGTAATCCAACATCAAATGAAAAAACACCTATTCAAAATAACAAAACTAATGAAATTCCTCACAATAACCCGATATTGGGTACTATCAAAGATATGCAGAATGGAGACTTAAAATGCTACGTTAGTGTTGTTGATGAAAAAGGTAAATTATATGAAGGTGTCGGGGCAACATTTGAGGTTTGCGAACCAGAGAAATACGTCAATAAAAAAGTAAAGATGTCTTATGGGCTAGAGAATGTCAGTGATTGCCAAAGTTCTGAGCCTTGCGGTAAAACAATCGAAGAATGGCTGATTACCAACATAGAAATTCAAGAGTAAAAATCACAATATTTGTTTTTAAAATTTTAATTAATACAGATAACCGATAAGTGCTATATACTTCTACAAATCAAGTTGATGATGGGGAAAGTTGATCGATTGGGAATACCTTTGGTAAGCTGACTGTAACTTTAGTTCCTTGCCCTACTTCACTAAATAAGGTGATATTGCCACCATGTAATTCTACACAACCTTTAGCGATCGCCAATCCTAAACCCGTGCCAGGAATTGTATCAACGTTACTTCCACGACAGAAGGATTGAAACAAATTTTCTTGATCTTTAATCGGGATACCAATTCCTCGATCTTGGATGTAAAAAATCACCTCTGATTCTTTGCCGATCAGGTGGAACTCTACAGCACCTCCATCTGGAGAGTACTTAATTGCATTAGACATTAAGTTAATAAAAATTTGCTGCAACAGTCCCCGATCGCCCCAAAAGCCTTGGGTATGCCCAGTAATTTGAAAAATTAATTCGTGGCGATCGCCTGTTGTTTCTCGCTCTTGTTCTATAAGATCAGAAAAAAATTGCAGCAAATCTAGTGGGATTGGCTTAAATTTGGGTTTTTCTAGTTCAAATTGGTTAACCAGAAGCATATTATCCACAAGTTTGGACATATACCTTGTTTTCTGTTCAATAATTCCTAAAAACCTTTGTTGTTTAGACTCATCCAGTTGCTGACTATATTTTGCCAAAGTTGATGCAGCCGCCAGAATTGAAGTTAGCGGCGTTCGATATTCATGAGAAACTGTTGCAATAATTTGGGATTTAAATACATTGAGTTGCTTTTCTTTCGCAAGGGCTGCTTGAGTTTGGGCTAGCAATTCAGCTTGTTGGATAGCGATCGCTAATTGTACCGAAACTTCATTGAGCATTTGGGCATCATCAGTTTGCCAATGTCGTTCTCCAGAATTTTGGTGAGCAATCAACAAACCCCAAAGCTTGGGAGTTGGGTTCCCATTGTTACTCAAATTAATGGGAACTACTAAATTTGCATTAGTATTAAATTCCTCTTTCAAGCTGACACAATTACACAACCCAAGCTCATAAATATAAGGGATTGGGGATTGGGAATTGGACACAAGAGGCAGAGGGGCAGGGTGCAAGGTGCAAGGGGGAGAATGAGTAATTAATTTACCTCTTTCCTTCCTCTGATCCCTGCTCCCTGCTTCCTGCTCCCCTGCTTCTTGCCCAGGCGCGACGCGATCGCACAATGCTACAGTGCGGAATGACTCAACTGATGAGGCAACTATTTTACCGTCAGTATCTGGGGTGAACTGATACACCATCACGCGATCGCACTTTAGAAGTTGCTGTACTTCTGCTACAGCTGTATTCAAAATTTGCTCTAGGTTAAGAGACTGGCGAATTCGTAAAGCAGTTGTAGCAATTAAGCGCTGTCTTTCCTGAGTTTTGCTGAGTTGGGCTTGTAAGTATGATTGCTTGATGGCATTACGGACTGCTAATTGCAGTACATCCTGTGTCAGATTATGCTTCACCAAATAATCCAGCGCACCCCGTTTCATGACTTGCACAGCCACCTCTTCATCGCCCCGCCCTGTCAACATAATCACAGGGACAGAAGTCTTAAATATCTCCTGCTGCATTTGATCGAAGAGTTCTATCCCACTCATATCAGGTAGGCAAAAATCCAGCAGAATGGCATCGCAGCGGATTTTCTGGCACAAAGCAAGTCCTTCTTCTGCACAGTCTGCCTCAAATATCTGGTAGGACTGGTGCGGATCTTTCAACAGATATCGGCGATATATTTTCCGATCTGCTGCACAATCATCAATGATGAGTAGCGTCCTTATGTCCAACATATACAGGTATGAGGATCGGGAATGTAGATCCCTTTTATCCAGATTGGTTTTTATTGCATAATTCTAAAAATAATATAAAATAAGTATAAATAAAATCTAAATTCTTTAGTAATCCTAAAGAAACATCAAATACTCAAAAACAGAAAAATGGGGAAAAGGAATCTAGCAGAGACAAACAGACACAGTGACTCAAAGAAGAAAATGTCTCTGTGCCCTCTGAACCGTCTCCTTTATTATCCTTTTTTCCCTACTGCCTCATCAACAGGCAATAAAAAATTAATCCAAGACTGGCGGCATATTGGCTTCAAGCCAGTAATCCACAAATGCCTGGATCGTCTTTTTTAGTTCCTGAGCATCCATCGGCTTTACCAGATATCCATTTGCGCCCTTTTGGTAGCACAACTCAATATCCTTGGGATTTGATGATGTGGTAAAAACAACGATGGGGATTTCCTTGAAACTCTTGTCTTGCTTGAGCCGATCTAAAATTTCACGGCCATCAATACCTGGCAAATTCAGATCGAGCAAGATCACAGAGGGTCGTAATGCTACTTTAGAGTTGGGTAAGTTTTCGCCTTTGCTATGGGCATCGCTCCCCTGTTGATACAGGAACTCTAAAACCTCATCCCCATTAGTACAACGATGTATGGGGTTCTGAACGGACATGAGCCGCATCAGACGTTGTAGCATCCGAAAATCTTCATTGCTGTCCTCAACAACAAGCAGAGGTTCATGAAGTTTTTTTGTCATTCGTGGTCTTAAAAGAGCTTAACAAAAATACATATTTGGTTATTATCTTAAACTATTCCAGCGTGAAATAGAAAATAGAGCCAACACCTAGTGTAGATTCAACCCAAATTTGGCCGTTATGAAGCTCAACAATCTTCTTAACAATAGCTAATCCTGCACCTGCTCCTCCACCGTACTTTTCCTGAGAGTGCAGCCGCTTGAATAATCTAAAGATAGTTTCTAAGTGATGCTGTGGGATGCCAATACCGTTATCTCGGATATAAAAGATTGGGCATTGGGCATGGGGCATGGGGCATTGGTGAATAATCGCTTCCCCTGCTCCCCCTGCTTCCCCTGCTCCCTGCTCCCCGCTCCCTGCCCCCTGCTCCCTGCTCCCTACTCCCTGCTCCCTACTCCCCGCTCCCTGTCCCTCTTCTTGAGAAAGGTAGCCAATCTCAACCCATTGCTCTGCTTTATCGTTGTATTTGAAGGCATTACTAAGGAGGTTACTGAAGACTTCATTAACTAGAACTCGATCGCACTGAATTGTTGGTAAAGGCCGAGGAATGCGAATATCCACAAGCCCAGAGCCTTGGCGACTAGCATGAAAGACATTAATTACTTGGTTGAGCAATTCGTTGAGATCGGTTGCTTGCTCTCGGAGATGTGCTTGTCCTAACTGCGATAGTCGCAGCAAAGCATTAATCAGAGTTTCCATGCGTACAGATAAGGACACTACTGTTTGCAAGCACTCAATTCCATCATCATCTAATACTTGGGCATAGTCTTCTAGCAGCACCGTCGAGAAGTTATAAATGCCCCGCAAAGGTTCTTTGAGATCGTGAGAAGCGGCGTAGGCAAAGGATGCTAGTTCTTGGTTGCTGCGTTCTAACTCCAGGTTGATTTTAGCTAATTCATCTGCTTTCGAGAGGACAATACCAACGATCGCATTACTCAGAGCGATCGCACTTTCAAGTTCACACCCTTTCCAAGGTAAAGAAGTTAATCTAACCGTTTCTTGCCATTGTTCAAAGGATTTTCGGGGAGACAGGGTGTAGCTACCATCTGTCTGAGCTTGAATGGATTCCTGTGGATTTCCTGCCCAGTGTACTGTTTGGATAACTTCAGGGCGAAACCAAAGAATATAATAACGCCGGACTTTAGAAATTCGCAGCAGCAACAAACCACTGGCAGTATCTTTAAATATGAGTGCTTCTGGATAAAGCTTCGGCAGAGAATCGGTAGAAAAAAGGTTGTCACTAACTTGAGTATCTGCCCATTCAATTAACGCCCGCACCTGATCAATATTTGGTGTGGTTCCCACAAGGTTAATTTCATTATCCAGACAAACCGCCGCTCCAGAGGCACTGACAAAATCCAGCAAGCGGATTTCCGGTTTGATTAAGGCATCGATAAAGTTGTCTGCTTGGGAGATGGACTCAAGGAACTCAGACTGTAGCGATTTGAGTTTTACCTTATAGTCCCATTCCGAAGAACTAATTTTGTGCGCTAACTCTGAAGATACGATTTGTCCCAAAAATTCGCACATCTTGCGTACTTCGTAGGAAATATACTTTGGTGTTTGATGATGGCAAGATATTAATCCCCAAAGTTTCTGCTCTTGAATCAACGAAATCACCAAAAGAGCCTTCACTCCCATATTTTGATGATATTCAGCACAACACCAATCAAAACTCCGTAGCACAGAGTAGCTTAAATCAAGATGCTGATGTGTTGTCGGATTTTGCGTTGGAACTAACTGGACAGGTTCGGCCGTCAAATCGGGAAGAAATCGCAGAAAGCATCGTGTGTATAACTCCCTAGCCTGCGCTGGAATATCCGTAGCGGGATAATGAAGTCCTAAATAAGGTGATAAATCTTCCCGTTTTACTTCTGCAACAACAGAACCCGCTTCCGACTCATCAAATTGATAGACCATTACCCGATCAAAACCGATGATTTTTTGGACTTCTTCAGCCACTAAGTGCAAAAATTCTATCAGGTTTGATGTGCTTTGCATTTTTGCGATCGCTTCACCCGCCAAAGCATGAAAACCTAGAAAACTCACCTCAGATTTTGAGTCAGTCGGTTCTAACTCCAGAATCACAGCCTCTTCTGTACGATGAGCGATCGCATCAAAATCTCGTACCCCATCCGAAGTATTTATTGATACTTTAAAAGTATTGGGACTGCCAATTTTTTTTACCAAGCACTGCTTTACAGCTTCTACTTGTTGAGCTTTTAATAAATAGCTCAATGGTTTACCAAGCAAATCTTTTGGCTCTTTACCTACATAAGCTTGGGTCTTGTTGCTAACTTGCAGTATCTCTAACTGAGTACTGAGTGCTAGTAGTACACCATGAGGTTGAATAGAGCCAGGTATATGAATAGGTTTGCGATCGTGGTTAGTCAGAGCAGTCGCTTGGGTAGTAGTATTTTTAGGCTGGCTCATAAATCAACTTATGTAAAGCTGAATTTTACAATAGCGCAATTAAATGTCATATTTCTTTAAAGTATATGCCGATAAGGATGAATGCGATCGCATATCATCTGTGCTTGTTATGGTTTTTTGAGGTAAGTAGGTAAGGGCAAATAATTAAAAGATCGGGTAGAGTATATTACCGCTTCCATAACGGACTGAAAATACAGATTATGGTATATTCAAAGTAGATACGCATAAGAGTCTAAAGTAGATGTGTCAAGCTCCGAAAGTTTTACGTTTGGGCGTGTAATTCTCTAAGAAAGTATTTAAAGGTAGCTATGACCACAGTTGTTGCTAAGTGGGGAAACAGTCTAGCTATTAGACTTCCGAAAGCTTTGGCTGAACAAGTTAATGTAAAAGAGGGAACAGACATAACTTTCAGCGTTTCAGGCAATAGTATTGTCATCACGCCGCAGCAGCGAAAAAAATATACGCTTGATGAATTATTGGAAGGTATGACTCCAGATAATTTCCATTCTGAAATAGATACCGGATCTGCTATGGGGAATGAAGTTTGGTAATTAAACCATACGTTCCAGATAGAGGCGATATTGTCAAGTTAGACTGTGGAACTACAACGCAAATTACGGCTGATTCTATCCGAAGTGTATTAGCATTAAGAACATCAGGAATGTCATTTGAAGATATTGCTAAAACACTTAGTGCAGAACTAAAACCTCAAGGGCGTGAGCAGATGGGCTATCGTCCTTTTTTAGTTATGTCGCCATTAAAATACAATCAAATGGCTTCCATAGTTTTAATTTGTCCAATTACTAATCAAAAAAAAGGTCTTAACTTTGAAGTTCCGCTTCCTGATGGAATGATAACCAGTGGAGTAGTGTTAGCCGATCAGATCAAATCACTAGACTGGAAAGTTAGAAAAGTTTTGTTTGTAGAGAGAGTTCAAGAGGATCTAATTGAAGAAGTGCAAGCAAGAATTGAACCTCTGATTTTATAAAGGTGCAAATAAACTCTACAGACGTAATAAATTACGTCTGTATAAATCAAACAAAAATCATTACATGCAGCAATGCAACACCAATATCCAACATCCAAAATCCGAAGCTGACTATGGTGTTGGGAACTTTTTTTTTACGGTTTTGGCTCCTTGCATATCCAGTAATTGAGCTAATTCGGTTGTATTCAATGACTTGACAAGACTTAAACCAAGAGACTTAGTAGAAATGCTTTGAGTGTATGCGGCGTTAAGGTAAGGGGTGTATTGTGGTTTTCCTGCAATGTATGTTTGGAAGAAAGATAAACTTAAAACATTCATGTAACGACGCGCTTGCGAAGCATCGCCAATCATATCAGTAGGTAATGCTACTTGTTGATTTGCAGGATTGCCATTACCAATGGTGGAAAAGTGAGTACCACCTACAAGCATGACGAGATACTTTTGGGAATTCGCAAACCAGGAGAAAGGTAAAATTTGCTCAGATAAAGCTGGTGCAACTGTATCATCACTACTGCTGACAATCATCACTGGAGTTTTGATTTGACTTAAGCCAGCTTTGCTGAAAATAGAACTAGTAATGGGATTAACTGCGATCGCAGCTTTTACTCTCTCATCCCGCAGGTTATAATCCTTGCCAGACTTGCTGATGCTCAATTCTAAAGCGCGACACTGGAGCAGTAAAGACATATTCCAGGTTTTTTGCAGTGCTGCTGGTTGACAGTCTTGTTTTAGCTGCTCAAAGTTGATTTTTGCGCCTGCTAAGGCTAAGGCTGTGTAGCCTCCCAAAGATTGACCAAATACTCCGACTTGTTGCAGATTTAAGCGACCTTTAAACCTTGAATCAGATTGATTACCTTTTTCCAATTGATTCAATATATATGTGACATCCAAAGGTCGGTCTTGAAATTCACCTGGTTCTGCTACTTCAATGGCGTGTCCCTTTAGGAGAGAACGTAATTGTTTAGCATCGCTACCAGGATGATTAGGAACGACAACGGCAAATCCATAAGAAGATAGGTGCGTAGCTAAATATTGAAAGTTGCTGCTATCTAAACCCAAGCCGTGAGAAATCACAATTACGGGTGCAGTCTTTTGAACATTGGGAATGTAAACATCAGTTAATAAAAGCCGATTGCGCTTTGAGTCAAAAAACTTTAGGGTGTATTTTTGCGACTTAAACTTGCCAGGAACCTTTAAATCAGGTAATTGCGAGAGATTTGGTTGTGGAGTGGTAGCAGCTTCTATTTTAGACTCTTGGGAAACTGCTGCGATCGCACTATGGGTTTGGCTAACAAGTTTCTCTAATTCCGTAGCTATTTCTAAAGTCTCTGCGACATCAAGACGAATGCTGCTGCTGGGGTATTTACGCAACACATTCAAAAGTGTCAAGCCTCCCGATTCAGCAGAGGCTGAAATTAGCGCCGAACGCAAATTATCAAATCCTGGTTGACTGGTTTTAATGACTTGCGCCAACCGATGCAGCAAAAATTCTCCTTGCGGTGTATAGAGAAGTTGCGAAAGTACTACCGGACTAACCTTCACACGATTAAGTAAAATCCGTCGCAATTCTGGAAGCTGTTGTAGAGGCAAATATTGCTGATACGCTGCCAAATCTTCGTTAATTACACCTGTTTTGGCATAGTTTTCTAAAGTGTTGACTGAAATGGAAAGCTCTAAGGCTGAATAAGATGCATAAATCCGCTCTGCTGCCAAGACAGAATTGCTAATTCCAAACGTTGGCAGCAGTGTTGAAAGAACCAGCAATAGGGAATTTTTTCTGAGGCTGCTGGCCCAATTACCAAACAAACTATTCATCGCTCAACTGTTTCGGTGGTCTGGTTTTATCAGGTGTTGGCTTTGGTAGTTATTCGGACACCCTGCTTGGTTTACTTTAAGTTTTTAGCCTCAATTTTATCAAAACAGAATTTAGGAGTCAGCCGTTATAATTCAGTATGAATTTTGTATGACTTGCGAATGTAGAAAGCTTTATCTGACTCCTGAATTCTGATTTATGAATTCTTCTTCAAGAATTTTTCTCTGGGCTAGAAAGTCAAAAATCAGATCCTACAGTGTCACACAGATGGGTAAAGTATCCATCTTATAATGGGTGACTCCCGTAGTTCGCCTTCACTATCAAATCATAACAAATAAAAAATACTGTGCCTCAGTATTTATGTTGTAGCTTTGAATATTGCACGGATTTTATAGATAAAGAAAACAGTAAAAATCCTGAAAATCCTTACTACGAATCAGCTTTCCCTAATGCGATCGCTACTGAACCTGTAACTACTAAACCTGCTCCCAATATTGCTACGAAACTGAAGTGTTCTGATGGTATCCAATTAGGTGCAATAACTGATACAACTGCAACTGCTATTAATGTCACAACGGGAGCTAAAGCTATTACGGCACTTACTCGTGATGCTTCCCAATGTTCTAATGATTCGGAAAAAGCACCGTAAGCGATTAAAGTATTAAAAGCACAAAAAAGCAACATTCCTAAATGGAAAGGATCGAGTATCAAAAGTGATTTTACTTTGGCTAGAGGAGTGAATAATAAAGCACATCCTCCATAAATAATCAGCATGATGCTGGCAGAAGATAAAGATTGTAATAACTGCTTTTGTGCCAAAGCATAAATCGCCCATGACATTGAGCCTAGCGCTATGAAAACACTACCTAGTAGATATGTGCCATGCGCTGTAATTAGATTCGTTAGTTGTTCACGAAAAAATAAAACATAACCGCAAATCATTACACTGACACCAATCCACTGATACAGCCGATAACGTTCTTTAAAAATCACTAACCCTCCAAAACCTAATAAAAGGGTAGATAATTGAATCAGAACTTCAGCGTTAGCAGGTGATGTTAGTGATAAACCTTGGGTAAAAAAGAAGTAATTAATCCCTAAGAATAGTGTAGCGATCGCTAATAATTTCCAAGAAGCAGAACGCAGTTGTTCTAACTTTGGTAACTTGCCGCGTATTCCTAAATACACAGCTAGTAGTAAAAATGATACCGAAAATCGAAACCAAACGACGGTATAGACATCAAGTACTTGCAGAATTACTGCCAGAGCAATAGGTAAAATTCCCCACAATAAAACCGTTAATAGCGATAATACTAGCCCTAAGCGCCAGCGACCAGAACTTTGATGTAGTGACATTCAAGTATCCTACTCAAAGTAGGGCTGATGAGAAGTTAAAACATATCTAATTTGCATATCTAAATTTTACAATCTTTTATTGATAATCTATCTTAATAGCTTAGTGAAAAAATTAAATGTAGAACGGCTTATCGACCCTACTCAATTTATTTTTAGTGCTAAATCGTGGCGTTTCTTGTTTATAGAAAATTTGTAAATAGCGTAATTACTTTACATGAATATTAAAATTCAGGGTTACACGTAAACGTATAATTTGTTTCAGCTTTAATTTAGTACAAAGCATTATGGGGTTTATACTCATCTTAAGCTTAGTAATTTCTATTACAAGCTTATCCATTTACTGACTACTGACCTCAAAAAGTCGATTTTTACTCAAATCTATGGTGACAAAAATAAAGCGCCAAGAGTGGAGATTTAAATATGGCAAGCTTAACTACCTGAGATCAAAATTTTTAAAGACTATAACAATTGCTGTCATTATTATGGCAGCAATACTAGCTGGAAATACTGTCTCAGCCCAGGTTACGCCATCGCCTCTACCTTCGCTCAAAAGCATATCGGTTCCACAGCCGGACAATCTTGGAGACTTCGTAAAAGACAAAGTAGCCGCCGTAAAGTTAGGAAAAACTCTTTTTTGGGATATGCAGGTTGGGAGCGACGGCGTAACTGCCTGTGCTAGTTGTCACTTCCATGCTGGGGCTGATAATAGATCCAAAAATCAGATTGCTCCTGGACTTTTACGGATTAACCCTGATGGTACGGAGAATCCAGATGCAGTTTTTAATGTTGGTGGACTACCAAACTACCAACTCAAACCAGGAGATTTTCCTTTCCACAGTAACGATGTCAGTTCTTCTCAGGGGATCTTCAATAGTAAGTTTGTTGATGTCACACCTGGTAATGCAGAAGACAAAGTAACAAACGAGCCAGATCCAGTGTTTAACGTGGGAGGCGTTAATGTGCGCCGCGTCGAGCCGCGTAATACTCCAACCGTGATTAATTCAGCATTCAACTTCCGCAACTTTTGGGACGGAAGGGCACAAAACATCTTTAATGGGGTGAATCCTTTCGGTTTAAGAGATCCTAATGCTGCGATCGCCAAAGCAGCAAACCCAAATAAACTAGAATTTGTCAAAGTCAGTCTGAAGAATGCATCTTTGGCATCCCAAGCGGTTGGCCCGCCACTCAGTTCCTTTGAATCGTCTGCTGATGGTCGAACTTTTCAAGAAATTGGTGATAAGTTCGGGCGAATTGACAAAAGATCCCTCAGCGCTGGTAAAGGTAAAAAGCTTCCCCGAAAACTTGCGAAAAAGTTATTACCTCTCAGACCGCTAGGTAAGCAGGTAGTGCATCCTCAAGACAGCGTTTTAGGTGCAGATAGTAGATCGCCCAAACCCGGACTCAAAGATAAAACTTATGGGCAGCTAATTCAAGATGCTTTCAAGCCGGAGTGGTGGAAGTCTAATCAACTCATCCAAGTTGATGCTGAAGGTAGAAGGACTTTTGTCAAGAAGCCCGATCGCTCCTTGGAGACTAATGAGTACACATTAATGGAGTACAACTTCTCGCTATTCTTCGGGCTGGCAGTTCAGTTGTACGAGTCTACACTCATTTCCAATGATACGCCCTTCGATCGCTTCTTAGAAGGAAACACTAATGCCCTAACTTCTGAGCAGCAACAAGGGAAACAACTGTTTGAAGGCAAAGCTTTCTGTATTGCTTGTCACGTTGGATCGGAATTGACAGCTGCTTCAACAAGCAATGTGACTAAAGAAGGACGAATCAAACGTGCGCCCTTCCCGCCAAACTCCCCTGAAGACACTGGCTTCTTCAATATTGGTGTCACACCTGTTACAGAAGACCCTAGTTTAGGTGGTAATGACGCTTTCGGTAATCCGCTTTCAGAAGCACGATTGGCTCAGTTAGGGAAATTCCAGCTTCTTCTTGGCGAAAACCCTCCCATCCTGAATCCACCGTTGAATTCTAGTGAAGCTGTGTTTGCAGCCGGAGGTTTCAAAGCACCTGGACTTCGCAATGTGGAACTTACTGCTCCCTACTTCCACAATGGAGGTCACGCAACCTTAGAGCAAGTGATTGATTTTTACAATCGGGGTGGTGACTTAGGGCTTCTTCCCCCACTGCGTCTTTCACCGGAAGAAAAACAGCAATTGGTCGCCTTTTTAAAAGGTCTGACTGATGAGCGAGTTCGGTATGATAAAGCGCCTTTTGACCATCCGCAACTGTTCGTCCCCAATGGACATCCATCAGGTAGCTCTACAGCCGTTATCAATGACGGTACTGGCAAAGCTACGGATAGTCTATTAGAAATTCCTGCTGTTGGTAAGAATGGTGGTAGTGGTACTCCAAATTTCTTGAGCTAACTAGCCATTTTCTATTACCTTAATCAAAGAAAAATCATAAACCTTTATTTTTAATAGGTTTTGATCAATCTAAGTGTAGGTTGGATTAAGGAACGAAACTCAACACCAAAAACTACTTTTAACAAGGGGTTTAAGACAAGGAGCTTAAGCCCCTTGTCTGTTTAAGTAAGTCAGGTGAGGGAGTGAGTGAGTGAGTGAGCAGGGGGCAGGGAGCAGGGGACAAGGGGACAAGGGGACAAGAGGTGAGAATTTGAAACAAGTCTTTCCCCTTGTCCCCAATTCTCCTTGTCCCCAAGTCCTCTTCCCAATTCCCAATGCCCAATGCCCAATGCCCAATGCCCAATGCCCAATTCTTTAAAAGAAATCAGCCATCCAAGGCGAAGCACCTGCAAATATTTGCGTAGCTGCTAAAATAGCCGTTTCTGTACCATTCAGTTTTCCTGCTATTTGCAAATGGTAGGGGGTGAACAAGCTTGTATATAATGGCGCTAATTCCCGAATATCTAGCTGCAATTCACCTTTTCCACCTTTTGTGACTTCACCACGTCCGTTGGCGACAGAAAGAATAAATTTACCATTATTTCCAGTTAGCAAATTATCTTGAATTTCTAAGTGCAATTCGGCTTGGATTCCCGGTGGATAACCACGCAATTCCAGCGCCTTGACTGCATCTATTATCCGCAGCAACCAACGACTTGTAGTCTTAATCTTGGCAGTTTGCTCTGGTAGCAGCAATGTCAGGGAATCAATTGCAGAACTCTTCCATCGCACCTGTTGAATTTGAGAGCGATGACTTGCTAGAAAAGACCAAAAACTTTGTGCAGCATCAACTGTACTCAGTACCCAATCTTTTACGAAGAGGATTTCACCATTATTTGTTCGCTCTTGAGTAAAGATGATATAGCCTTGGGGTTGGTCTTTAGTACCAATCAAATAGGTATAGACTATTTCCTTATCATTTGGTTGAATTATTCGTTCCCAAATTGCTGGATGTCGGTCTAAATATCCATGCGTTTGTCTCGCCTGCTGCTGATATAGCTCATGAAAGACTTCATGATTGATGCTTGCTACTAATTCTAAAGGTAGGGGTTGCTCCCGTACTTGGATATTCTGGGTAGCAATCTCCCAAATACACCAGCTACCCCCCTGCTCATAACCTACTTTTCGATACAAGCTTTGAACAGCTGGATAAAGGGCGGAAATTGCTATACCTCTATCGTAAAGTTCTTTGAGAGTATGCTGCATAAGAGCGATCGCAGCCCCCGAACCCCGATATTCTGGAGCAATGCCCACTACGGCAATTCCTGTCATTGGTACACGTTGACCACCCCACAACTGACCCATGTCGAGAGTTGCTAATCCACCAGCTACTTGCTCTAATCTCCGAATAATACGGAAATTTTCTACGCCAATCATCTTGATGTAAGCTTCCTCACCACCAAGGGCGCTGATGAAACACTGTTCAAGGATATGTTCCAACTGTTGGATATCCTGTGGATGGGCGAGAGTGCTGTATTCAAATTGAGCCATCATCTCTGATACCACTAGTATTACAAAACCATCCGCCAGTTATACAGAATTCATTCTGGATTCTGACTCCTGACTCCTGAATTCTGTTTGATAAATATACTATGCGATCGCGCGGTTCGGACAAGATAGAAATACCATATTGAAATTTAATTTGTATAGCTGGGCACTCTAGATTAAAGAAACATACTGGAGAGTTATTCTTATGTCTACGACCTCAATTAGTGCAACACTGGCACAAACACAGAGAGATGCTGTGTTCCAAGCGATCGCTACAATTAAAGAAAACTTACCATTTTTAGTTGATTTGAGTGCAGATGACCGCAAAGCATTACCCAAGATGGGAGACAAAAGTCGGGCGTTTGTAAGCAAAGCATTAGAAGTGGCGACGCAAAACCCAGAGTTCTTACCGCGATCGTTTGACATAGATGAGATGCGGAAAGATGTCCAGTTGTTTGAAGCGTTGTATCCACTATTGCTCTCGTTGACACAATTGCAAGATTTGGTAGATGATACATCCTTGGCAGTAGGCAGCGAAGCTTATGCAGCCGCCTTGCAAGTATATAACTATGCTAAAGTCAGTGGTCAGGGGACAGGTTTAGATACGATGGTTGAAGAAATGGGGCAACGGTTTTCTCGTAAAAATCGAAAAGTTAAGTCTCAACAAGTAGCACCGTAGGAAATAACTCATCAATTGCACTGTTGAAGTGCAAGTTTAAAGCTCAAAGCTTGAACGTTCGAGCAAAAAGGTCGGAGTTCCGAGTTCAAAGGCTCAACGTTCGAGCAAAAAGGTCGGAGTTCCGAGTTCAGAGGCTCAACATTCGAGCAAAAAGGTCGAAGTTCTAAGTTCAGAGGCTCAACGTTCAAGCAAAAAGGTCGGAGTTCCGAGTTCAGAGGCTCAACGTTTGAGTAAAAAGGTCGAAGTTCCGAGTTCAGAGGCTCAACGTTGAGATTTTGAGAGCGATCGCAAAAGCATTTAAAATACAGTTCGGTTAAGATCCCTGATGGATCTGGTTTTTCAAATCATCTATACTTGGTTTTTACTGTCAATGTAGAAGTCCCATAGCAATCCTAAATGATCTCCAGATCCCCGATTTCTTGAAGAAGTCGGGGATATAATTTTAATTTTTAACGAATGATTTAGAATTGCTATAAATCAATCAAATACTCATGAATGTTGTAATAAATTTATTGCTTTTTTTGCTGCCAATTCTGAGTAGCTTTTGGATTGCCCAAACTTTCAACCCTTTATCTTCTTATCAGCCTCTCCATGCTATAGACGGAGCGGCTTTATATAAAAAAGAATTACCCAATGGGAATGAAGCCTATTTACAAGTTATCAATCTCCGCAAAATACACATAGACCAAATTATCGGGGAAGTAGATAATATGGGTATAAATGAGGGTAAATATTATCAGGGAGAAAGTAAATATCACAGTCCTTTTTTCAAAAGACATTTGTTTTCTGAAGTTGCAGAAGAATATAAGAAACTCTACTCAAATAACGTTTTCTCAATAATTAATTGTTCTTTTTTTGAGCAATACGAGTCTAGTACTCAATTATCCTTTCCAATTAAATTAAATGGTGTAGTTATCAGTGGTGGCAATAGCCCTTATGGGCCAATAAAACAACCAAAAGATAAATACTATAGTAATATTCGTCTCAAAGCTCTAGTCTGGGATAATAAGCAGGCATACATTACCGATTACAACCAGGTTAGCGGCGCACCTCTGAACCAAAATAGAGTCAAAAATGCAATTGTCACTTACCGATACAGCGATCATCCAGCAAAAGTCTTAGCCCAAAACCAAGCAAATAAGTATCAAGTCATCGGTACTCTAGACAAAGATGGTGTTAAAGGTGACGAGTTATTGTTGATTATGACGGTGAACAAAGCAACTCTGGATGAGGCAGCCGATTTATTACGTAAATTAGGAGTTAAAGGCGACATCATTACTGTTGATGGCGGCAGATCAACTTATTTGTTCAATTCCCAGAACGGAAATATTATTGTTCCCCAACTGTCTAATCCGCAAGAAAATCCTGCCTTCCGCAACCTTCCTCATTATTTGGGATTTCGTAAGACAACTAAAAATCAGGTTGCACCAAAAATCCTGATTGGTCAGCTAACTGCTAAAGTACTTCCCAAGAAGGATCAGCCCTATTTAATATTGTGGCAAGATAATTTTGATAGCGATGTCTCGATTAAGCTGTACGATGGAGACAAACTTATCCAAAATATTTCTTCCCGTACCGCTAGCGATGGTGTTTATGAGTGGATACCACGTATTTCTGTAAAAGAAGGCTATTTTATTCGTATTTCTAGCTGGAAAGACCGGAATATCTTCGGGGACTTGCAATTGTGATCAGGATAAACGCTGTTTTTAGCGGTGCGGAATGGGAAACTGTAATGGATAACGAGCTAAACGCAAACCTCTTAACAAGTTTGGCGGTATGGCAGCGATCGGAATTGTTATCGTCTCTCACAGTAAACAACTAGCTCTAGGTGTGCGGGAACTCGCCGCGCAAATGGTTCAGGGCCAAGTTTCCATCGCTGTTGCAGCAGGTATTGAAGATCCTGAAAATCCATTGGGTACAGATCCGATTCAGGTTTATGAAGCGATCGCTTCTGTTTTCTCTGATGATGGTGTTTTGGTATTGATGGATTTGGGTAGTGCTTTGCTGAGTGCAGAAATGGCCATTGAGTTTTTGCCAAAAGCACAGCAACAAAAAGTGTATTTGTGTGAAGCACCTCTAGTAGAAGGTGCTGTAGCTGCTGTGGTAGCTGCGGCGGCTGGTAAAAACATTCACCAAGTCATAGCGGAAGCACGCGGCGCACTCCTAGCAAAAGCAACTCAATTGGGTGTAAGTCCGTTGCCAGTTGTCAGTGACGACATCGAAGTAAGAAATTCAGAATTTCCCGTCAAAGAAATCCGGCTAATTGTCAGCAATCGCTTAGGATTACACGCCCGTCCCGCAGCCCAGTTTGTGGGAACCGTCGCCCGATTTAAATCTCAAATTCTGGTGCAGAATTTAACTAGAAATACTGAGCTAGTTCGGGGTGACAGTATTAACCAAGTCACCACTTTAGGAGTGCGTCAAGGACACGAACTAGTGATTACTGCTACTGGTTCGGATGCAGATGAAGCACTAGCGGCATTACAGGCATTATTCGCGAATAATTTTGGTGAAGATAATGTTGCCTTGAATTCTCCACCAGTATTTCACCATGAAGTTACCCCAGCAACTCACGGCGAACTTTCGGGAATTGCCGCTTCTGCGGGAGTAGCGATCGCACCTGTGGTTAATTATCAACCCACTCACATTACGATTACGGAATATCATGTAGACGATCCTGAATCAGAGTGGCAAAGAGTACAAGCAGCAATTCAAACTGCTCGACAAGAAATTCAAGCAGTTTTTTCACAAGCATCTCTGCAAATTGGTGACGCTGAAGCCGCCATCTTCGATGCTCAATTACTATTTTTAGAAGATCCAGTATTGTTGGAAGCGGCTCATCAGCGTATTTTAGACCACCATATAAATGCTGAAGCAGCTTGGCAAGCCGTAGTCGATAAGGTGGTGACTTCCTACCGAACACTTGAGGATGCTTATCTGCAAGAGCGAGTTGAGGATGTTATCGACGTAGGGCAAAGAGTACTACGATTACTAGCTGGGAATGCCCCTGCTAACTTGCATCTTTCGGAACCGGCGATTTTAGTAGCAACTGATTTAACTCCCTCAGATACCGCTAGGCTAGATCCGAGAATGGTGTTGGGTATTTGTACAACTTCTGGTAGCGCCACTTCCCACAGCGCCATCATCGCCCGGACATTGGGCATTCCCGCAGTTTTGGGAGTGGATTCCCAGGTGTTGCACTTGGCAGATGGTACACTCATGGCGCTTGATGGTGAAAGTGGCAAAGCTTGGGTAGAACCAGAATCACATATCCTGGATTTACTGGAGGCAAAGCGAGAGGCTTGGCAAACTGCCCAACAGGAAGCACAAGCTACAGCACACCAGCCAGCAATTACTCTTGATGGTCGGCAAGTTAGCGTTTTCGCCAATATTGGTAGTATAAATGATGTGCAAGTTGCTGTAGCTAGCGGTGCAGAAGGGGTGGGATTACTCCGCACAGAGTTTCTTTATCTCGATAGGACAAGCGCCCCTACAGAAGAAGAACAACTTGAAGTGTATCAGGCGATCGCCCAAGTTTTAGATAATCGTCCGCTAATTATTCGTACCTTAGATGTCGGTGGTGATAAGCCACTTCCCTATTTGAGAGTCGGGTTTCCAGAAGCCAACCCTTTCTTAGGCTGGCGGGGAATTCGTTTCTGTTTAGATCATCTGGATTTATTCAAAACTCAGTTACGGGCAATTTTGAGAGCCAGTGTAGGACACCAAATTAAGATTATGTTGCCGATGATTGCCACAGTGACGGAGGTACGTGCAGCTAAGGTAATTTTAAGTGAAGTCCAGGCTGAATTAAATCAAGCTGGTATCCCCTTTGATGCCGCGATGAAAGTAGGGATTATGGTGGAGGTTCCGTCAGCAGTTGCGATCGCAGATCAGTTAGCAGCTGAAGTAGACTTCTTTAGTATAGGTACTAACGATCTGAGTCAGTACGTCATGGCTAGCGATCGCACTAATCCCCGCGTGGCAAATTTGGTTGATGCACTACATCCAGCCGTGTTGCGAATGGTGCAGCAAACTATCAAAGCTGCCCATGCTGCGGGCATTTCGGTAGGATTATGTGGAGAATTGGCAGCAGATACTGTAGCAACACCAATTTTATTAGGTTTAGGGCTGGATGAGTTGAGCGTCAATCCTCAAAGTATACCTGGAGTGAAACAGGCGATCGCTCGATTAAGTATAGTTGAGAGTGAAGCGATCGCGGCATCAGCATTACAACAAGATTCCGCAGTTCATGTCAGAGAAATAATCTCAACTTCAATTATTCCCCCTACGAATTAGTTAAAATCTGATTCCCAATTGCCCGTTAAAACCACGAATAGAATTGTAACCAGCACCAACAAAAACGTTATCAGTAGCACTTACCTGAACACCACCGGAAACTGCAACACCTTTATCTTCTGAATAAAGTCCAACTCCTACATAAGGTGAGACGACAGGCAAACTGATAAATTTCAAAACATCTACTCCCGTAGCGCCATCAGGGCCAGTTCCTACTTCAACCCCAAAATTTAAAGCTCTAGCGCCTACAGCATAAGTTACATCACCATCTTTTCCACCAACTGAAACCCAAGGTTGGGGTATAAGTTGAGCCGATGCTTGACTTGGAGCAAATAAAGCTAATAAACCGATAGATGTAATTAATGTTTTCGCAATAATCGCTATTTTCACATTATTCTCCTCCACTAACTGGTGTATCTTAATTGTCTTCTTACAACTACCCTTGCTTCAGCACTACTGTTAACTAGGGTTTGTCTATGATGGCTAATCGTGACGGATTGAAAGTCATTTGAGTGCCCGATGAGTGCAAGTTGCTTACCAAGTGTTGCAAAAGTATAATTAGGCGCAATATTATTTACGCAATTAAATAGGAAAAGTAGGATGTTTTATAAGAACCCTTGATTAACCTGTTGATAAGCTGTAAATTGGTGCGTAGTAGATAGTCAAGATAAAACTATACAAGTAATTTAGAAAAAGTAAGGGTTTGAAATTGCTTCTCTGCGAGATGCGATCGCAGAAATAGCAAATGTAGTCGCCGAAATAGCAAATGCTGTCGCCGAAATAGCAAATGCGATCGCCGAAATAGCAAATGAGTTCGCCAAAATAGCAAATGAGTTCGCCGAAATAACAAATGAGTTCGCCGAAATAGCAAATGAGTTCGCCGAAATAGCAAATGAGTTCGTCGAAATAGCAAATGCGATCGCCGAAATAACAAATGTAGTCGCCGAAATAACAAATGCGGTACTCAATGCCCAATGAATAATCGCAGTTATTGAATCGTTAAACAAAGAACAAACTTGAGGTTAAATCTATGACACTGTATCAAGTCACTCAAACCACCGACAATGGAAACGGCGACACGGTAGGCACTATCCTCCAAGCCAACCGCAATGCAGGGACTGATGCGATCGAGTTTAAATCGAACATCAGAATAACGAGCGTGATGAAGACCCTGCTCAACAGTGGTATCGTGGTCATTGGCAACGGCAAGACTGTCAGTGGCGATGCCAACAACAATGGACAAACCGACGATGAAGATTTGCGTCCCTTCTTCATCAAGTCTGGAAACGTGAAATTTTCTGACCTGACCATTACCAACAGCACCGCTAAAGGAGGAGGTGGAGGCGGTGCTGGGAGCGATCGCTTTACTTTCAACTCTGGACAACAGTTCACCCAAGCTAATGTGCCCAGCCAAAGATTCCTCTAGCGCCCCCGCTAGAGGTGGGAAACAAGGCAAACGGATCTAGTGTTTTTTCAAACTTGAGATGATTTTAACCCTTAGCGATCGCTAATAACTAAAGGTTCAAGACTGTTGTTAAATATTAAATAAAACATGAAACAACAAGGTATGGTCCTCTGGCTGACAGGCTTAAGTGGTGCAGGAAAAACAACTATCGCCCACGGTGTAGCTCAAGAACTGCAAAGGAGAAATCATCGCTTAGAAGTGCTAGATGGTGATGTCGTTCGCACCCATCTTTCACAAGAATTGGGTTTTAGCAAACAAGACCGAGATACAAATGTGCGTCGTATTGGCTTTGTTGCGGAATTACTTAGTCGCAATGGCATAATTGCGATCGTTGCTGCAATCAGCCCCTACCGTGATGTTCGAGATCAACTCAAACAGACAACTACTAATTTTGTCGAAGTTTATGTAAATACTCCACTTGCCGTTTGTGAATTTCGTGACGTAAAAGGACTTTACGCCAAAGCAAAGGCAGAACAAATCAAACATTTTACTGGTATCTCTGACCCTTATGAAGAACCATTAAATCCAGAAATTATCTGTCAAACGGATAAATTCACTATTGATCAATGTGTTAACCAAGTACTTCACTATTTAGAACACCAAAATTTGATCGTTGCTGATAAAAATCTCATGCCAACTTCCTCACAATACATGAGAAAGGGATGATTTAATTATTAAAAATTGATGATTTATAATTTAAGATAAAACTTTAATTAATCAAGGTAGATTATAAACTATGATTACCTACCTATAGGACTAGTACAACACGGCGGAAATAAACCACCTATTTCTAAATTAATGAAATCCTTACGCTGTATTCATTTTTAATTTTTAATTTTTAATTTTTAATTCCGCCTTGCGGTACTAGTAGCCTACTTTGAGACTTTGCGTCCCTTACTCACAGCAGCAACTCTACTCAAAAGTAGACACATCTCGTAGCAAACTAGGAATTTCCCCTTGAGAGAAAGGAAATTCCAGCAAGGTTTCTCTAAGACCCAAATACCCAGATTCAGCAAAAGATAACAGCATTCTTGAAAGTGCTAGCCAAACCTCCGGTTCGTATTCCCAATCACGATAACGCGAAGCATGAGCGGCAATTGAACGTAACGCCCAAAAATAAGAATTCCGAACTACCGAACCACCTTTCTTAAACTCTGGTAAATCTTCGTGGTGGATAAAAAGTATTTGATTGTCAATTCTAGCTCTCATCGCAATTTTAGATTTTAGATTAAAAGTAAATCTTAAATAGGGTGCATTACGGCTTTAGCCTAACGCACGATGTTGCATAGCGACCAAAAGACTTCTCTATTCTCTGTGTTCTCTGCGCCTCTGTGGTTCAATAAATAACTTTTAAACCGCAGAGTCACAGAGAACGCAGAGAGAAAAGCAGACACCTAAAAATTGGCGCTTAAACCCACACGAAAAGTAAATCCAGGGCTATAAATGCGATTAACTCGCTCATATTGCTCACCGAGGAGATTTTCTAAGTAAACTGTCAATCCTACATTGCTAGTTACAGGTACACGACCGCTCAAATCTAAATTTACGAAAGAAGGCGAAAAATCTGTAATTGTGTCACCAGGGTTTGTAAAGAAGGCTCTGCGAGTGCCACTGTTGTAGGTAACATACAAATTAGCCTGCCAACCTGAATTTTGATAACCCACACCAGTTTGTAGTACAGAGTAGGGAATCAAACCTAACTGTAAACCTCTCTCTGAGCCTGTTTTTATTTGAGCATCTGTATAAGTGTAGTTGAGAAAAGTTGACCAGCCAGCCGCAATTCTTAATTGCAATGCAACCTCTAAACCATTGGTATCTACTAGTCCAATGTTTTCCCATCTGCCGGCGATGACTCCCAAGCGATCGCCTATACTACTACCAAAGTAAGTAAACTGTCCAATCAGATTTTGAGAAAAATTGACATCTACTCCCGCACTCCAAGTAGAGCCAGTTTCTGGTCTTAAATCAGGGTTTGGTTCCCAACCATGAACTGTATCATAAACATACAACTGATCTAACCCAGGATTGCGTTGTGCCCCTGCCCAACTTCCACGCACTGCTACTATTGGTGTGACGGCATAACGTAACCCAACACTAGGGTTGAGATAATTTCCAAACTGGCTGTCAAAACTTTGCCTTAGCCCTAAATCTATCAGAAAGTTATCGCTAATATTCCAAGTATTGACAGCAAATAAAGCTGTATTAAACAAACTCCTATCTTCAGTTTCATTAGTGGCAATCCTACTAGGATTCGTACTCAAAACATCACCGTTTAAATCGGTGTTTTTCAAATCTAATCCCCAGCGCAATTTATTATTGGAAGTAACTTTCCACTCATGGTCTACCCTGGCTGTAAGTTGTTGTGTATCTAAAGTTCCTGTACGGTAAAATGCTCCTGTAGGGCCATAAGTGCTGAAATAATCTTGGTTATAACCAATTGAGGTAGTAAGATTAGAACTTTCGCCATTACCTAGTCGAGTTTTCCAAGATAAGCCAACGTTTAAACCATCGTGGTCTAATCTATCTCTTTGCAGAGGGAAACCAAAATAAATTAAGCCGCGACGACTGCTGAGTGCAGTAACATCTAAATTCAATGAATTTTTTTTATCTAAATCTAGTCCAATGCTACCGAAGTAGGTACTTGTAGCTGTATCTGCATTTGATAAAAATCCCTGTTCATCACGATTTGCTGCACCTACAGGCACGCGATAACGGTTATCTGTAAAGAATCTTTCAAAGCTAAAGTTATATTTAACATTATTGGATGAACCACCATAAGTCACTTGTTGATTATTTAAACTCAATGAGCCAAATTCTGCACTAGCACTCAATTGAGGTTTACCATAACCTTCCTTGGTGATGATATTCACAACTCCCCCAAAGGCTGAGGAACCATACAAAGCGGAGGCTGTACCGCTATATAATTCCACTCGTTCAATGGCCTCTACAGGAATGCTATTTAAGTCAGTTCCACCATGATAAGTGTTGACATTATTATTAATTGGTCTGCCATTAATTAGAAATACAGACTGATTAATTGAGGCTCCGCGATAGTATGTACCTGTATGAATATCTGCACCATGACCTACGTCATTGATTGCAAAACCAGGCATTCTTTTTAAGATATCCGCTAAACTTGTAGCGCCCTGCTTTTGAATTTCTTCTTTATCAATTACGTAAGTTGGTGTAGATTGAGGTAGGTTGTCTGGTTCTGCGATCGCTTCTATGGAAATGTCTGCATCATCTGTATAATCTGGTTGAGTTTCTGGATTAACTTCACTCGGTGCAGATTGTTGAGTTAATAATTCGGCATTAGTAGCGGGTAACTCAACTTCACTCAAACTCTGAATATCGGAAATGACTTCGGTTGATTTATCAGTATTTCTCTGCTCAATTTCACTCTCAGCAGCAAAGCTAGGAAATGCTATCAGTAAACCCGGTAAAGCAACTGTTAGCAACAAAAAATCTTTTTTCACGTTCTCTTTCACACCAAGTAAAAATAGTCACCACGTAGTATTCTTGCTGTAAAAGTAAAATCGTGTCAAAAGACACGCTGTCATATTTCCACAGATTTAGATTCCCAACTTTCCTAGACAATTGGGAATATTGTTGTTCAAAGATGAGTCAGTATTGCTATATAATTTGCTATTACGTACTAATTATGAATTACGTTAGCATTAATAAAATTGGACGCTTCATAAACAGAATAAAAGGCAATAATTTATGATTCAAGCCTTACGCAAACTAGTTACATTTGACGAATTCGTTGCTAAATATCCCGACAACACAGGAAAACGTTATGAATTGCATGATGGAGTAATTTTAGAGATGCCGCAACCTACAGGCGATCATGAACAGATTATCGTATTTTTAGTTCAGAAACTTATTCTAGAATATAGTCGCATCAACTTACCCTATGGCATCCCGAAAACAGTACTTGTAAAACCGCTTGAAAGTGAATCAGCTTACTCACCAGATGTACTGATATTAAATCTTCCTAATTTGGTAAATGAATCTCTGTGGAAAAAAGAATCTACTGTAAGTCAAGCGGAATCAATACCCTTAGTAATTGAGGTAGTGAGTAGCAATTGGCGTGATGATTATTTAAAAAAAGCTGCTGACTATGAAGCTGTAGGCATCCCAGAGTACTGGATTGTAGACTATGCGGCTTTAGGCGGTAGGCGATTTATTGGCAATCCCAAACAAGCAACTGTCTCGCTCTACACTTTAATTGAGGGAGAATATCAAGTCAACCAGTTTCGAGGTAGCGATCGCATTATCTCACCTCTTTTCCCAGAGTTAAGCTTAACCGCCGAACAAATTTTTCAAGCTGGTGGATATCCTGTATAGTTCTTACAGTCTTACAAAAGAGCGATTTCCGTTGCAGACGAAATTTGTTGTCGCAAATTATTCAGTAAATCTAAAGTTTTTTCGTAGGCAACTCTCTTTCCTTGGTTGTCAAAGTACTCAGATGCTTTTTGTAAATCAGATATAGCTCCTAAATGATATCCTAAGCGATAACGAGCTACTCCCCGATTAACGTAAGCTTGGGCATTACTGGGGTTGAGTCTGATGACTTGAGAAAAATCACGCACTGCACCAAAGTCATCTCCGTTTCGGCCGCAAGCACAAGCCCGGTTAAAATACGCTCTATAATCGTTAGCATTGAGACGAATTGCTAGATTAAAGTCGAGCATCGCTGCTTGGGTATCTTGTAAGACAAAATGCGCCAAACCTCGGTCATTGTATATATCTGCAAGCAGTAAGCTAGTAATTCGGGGAATTTGAGTTAAAGCTAAATTAAAGTCAAGAATTGCCTCCGAGTCTTTCCCATCCCCTGTAAAGGCTAGCCCTCGGTTGTAGTAAGCTCGAAAATCGTAGGGTTTAAGTGCGATCGCTCGATTATAATCAACGATGGCACCGGAATAATCCCCTTGTCTGTAAAGTGCCAAACCCCGGTTCAGATAAGCCTCAGAGTCATTAGGTGCAAAATTAATTGCTTGGGTACAATCTGCGATCGCTTGATGGTAATCTTGTAATTGAAGATAAGCAAGACAGCGATCGCTGTAAGCTACAGCAAAATCTTTCTCAACTTCAATTGCCTGATTAAAACTCTCTATTGCTTCCTGGTAATTACCGCGTCGCATCTTATCTACACCTAATTCCAAAAAATTACTCGCCGTAATTTTGGTAATGGCAACGGGTGCTGAATATGCAGATAAAGTCAAAAAACTGAGAGAAAAAGCAATAATTACACCGATAAATAATCGCCAGAAATTACTCATAGTACCAAATTAGGATAGGTAGTACTGTTTGATGTTCTTGGAACAGTCTTCTTATCAAGACTATATAATCCAAAATTGGTATAAGCATCCTATTTTACAATTTTGGCAAACCTAAAATTAGCGGGACAAAAGCCCCGCTAATTGTTAATTTTTGAAGTTATACCAATTCTATGTGAGACTACACTTTATTCACGTAGAAGCAATTCATAAATTGCTCCTGCAATCTGTAGTTTTACATTAGTCTTCTAAGCGCATCTTCATACAGAAATGGTATTAGATATTAATCTACTTCCAGTCCTTATCTGCTTGTGAAAGCACGTAAGCAGCTACATTTTCAATTTGGTCGGCTTTCAAACGTTTGCCGAAGGCAGGCATAGCATTTTTACCATTTGTAACTTGGGCAATAATTGCCTCTGCTGAGTACAAACCATACTTTTCTAAAGCTTCCTTCTTCAGGTTTTTTGCTGCTTGAACCAGATTCTTACCTCCCGCATGACAAGAAGCACAATTAGCACTAAATACTTTAGCTCCACTAACGGCATCTCCTGCGAAAGCTGGGCTACTGAAGGCAAAGGTGAAGATTGCTATGCCTAACAGTATGACTGTAATCATTTTTTTCATTTCGTGTTCCCTCTACAATAACGGCTTCTTCGGTGCAATATCCTCCATAATTGTCAGTTGAGCCGCTCTGATAGTCAAACGACATACTGTCAAACTTCGCTTTAAAGCTTTGAGTTTTTGAGTGTTTTGGATCTTAACACAAAGTTATATCTAGCTACAAATTATTTTTCATTTTTTTCAGAAAACATGAATCAGTTTATCTTTGACTTAATATGTCTTTATTAAAACTAGAAAAACTTATTAATTAGGTACAAAAAACTAATTTATCTCGAACAGTATTTGTGCAAAATTGTCAATTTCTAAATTCTTAAAACTTCTAGATTGAGTATTGCCAGATATCTGTAGTTATTTATAAAAAAATAACTTTAAAATTTCACACAGGTAGTTAAATTAAAAATTCCGTGCCTTCAGCAATAACCGAGCTAAAACTCAATTTCCCAGCGTGGGTTTCTTCAACAATTTGCCGAGCGATGTCTGACGACAAGCCGCTTTGCATCTACTTCGGCTTCAACGCCTTTGCAGCACTCGACTCATTGAGTGCTGCAAAGGCGTTGAGTAACCGAATTTGTGAGTGCGCCTAACTTATCACTGACCCGATATAATTTTCAGCTAAGTAAGTTAAGTTGGCGTTAAAAAAACTAAGTATATTACAAAACGTAAATATGCTTAAAACCCTTACTAATGACCAATGACAAAGGACAAATGACAGCCTTAGCCAGTTAGCTTTAATTTCGCCGACCTACTTACGCTTGCTGGAACCTAATGCTCCTCCTCTACGCAATACCATAAAAAGAATGGACGAGCCAGGAAAGCAACCCTTAACGAACTATGTGTTTTCTGTTTGATTTCTAGCCAGTTGTGATGAAGCGGTGACGCTTGCTGCTTGTTTACTGCATCCACCATTTAAGGTAGTTTACAGAGCGTGAGCGTCAACAACTGGCCATTGGGTGGGATTTTTGAGACGGGAATCGATCCCTTGTAGAAGTTTCTCAATGTCCCAGTAACCCTGCTGATATATCAATTAAAACTGGAACATAAAAATTTTGGATGCCAAATTGCCAAAAGCACTCAATCAATTTTGATTAGGGTAAACATAGGCGTTTTTATACCATAAAAAACGCCCCAGATTCCCTCTAGAGCGACTTTGCAGTAGTTATTTTGACTCAGAACTATATCAAAAAGTGATGCAGAGCTTTATATATAGGAAGTTTAGTACGCCCTCTTGTTCAATTGGGGTTCTGGCAAATCCGGTTAATTTGCATTTTTATAATTTTTCCTGAATGAATGTCCTGTTTTCCCTTTTTACCTGCTGTAGATGTGATTAGAAACGCAAGGATTATTGGGGAGAATTCTTTGAGCATCGAAAACGACGGTCGCGGCAGTGGCAGGAATTGTTATAGCTTTTGTATTAGTTTATAGATAGCGTAGGCGCAGAACGCCTTCGACATCGCTATCGGCTCGTGAAGTTTCCTTATTTAAAGTGGTGTTATGTTGAATGGGGGCAAGAGTGATTAAAGATGGTTAATGTCTTTTACCTGCTCCCAGATATAGTTCACCCACTTTAGGATCGTTCAACAGTTCTTGACCAAGGCCCGAGATAGCATCGCGCCCAGACTCCAGTACATAGCCGCGATCAGCCATCTCTAAGGCTTTACGGGCATTTTGTTCTACTAATACGATCGCAGTTCCCGCCTGATTAATTTGTTTAATCTGCTCAAATACTTGTGTCACTAAGATCGGGGATAAAGCAGCAGATGGTTCATCCAAAATCAACAAACTAGGTTCCAACATCAAAGCTTTACCCATCGCTAGCATCTGGCGTTCTCCTCCAGAGAGAGTACCAGCCCGTTGACGACGGCGATCGCTCAGTTTGGGGAACATGGTAAATATTTTATCTTTAATTGGTTTCAGGGGAACATTAAGTACAAAAGCACCCATCTCCAAGTTCTCTTCAACACTGAGAGAGGGGAAAACATTGGCGATTTGCGGTACATAGCACATTCCTCGTTGAACAATTTCATTGGACTTTAGCCCCACGATATTTTCACCTTTGAAGGTAATTGTGCCTGTGTGGGGGATCAAAAGCCCAAAAATTGCTTTTGCCAAAGTAGATTTACCAGCACCGTTGGGGCCAATCACTGTTACCAATTCTCCTGGGGCAACCAGGAAATTTACACCTTGCAGGATATCTACATCTTTGATGTATCCAGCATGGACATTCTGAACATCTAGTAAATAGTCATTTGTCATTTGTCATTTGTCATTTGTAGTTTGTCATTGGTCAAAAAGAGTAAAAGGGGCAGAAAGTGGGGAGCAGTGGGAGAAACCCATAAATTAAATTTATGGGCTTGAGGCAAGGATGTATTATTTCTTGTGGCACTTTCCGCTCAAAATAAATATTTTTACTTTTGAGAATAAATAAATTTATTTGCTCTGAAACCCTTGTATCAGTATATTTCCAGTATCTTCCCCCTGCCCACTTCCCTCTGCTCGCCTGCCTCTTCAGTCAACAGTCAAGTCAAAAAATAACTATTGACTGTTGACTATGGACTATTACGGAGTTTTTTGCAACTCCGGTCGTTCTTCTGCCAGAATCGCCCCTTCTACTGGGCAAACTTGGAGACATATACCACAGTCGATGCAAGTGGCAAAGTCAATCCAGTACCAATCTGTTCCCTTGGCATTTTTGCCTGGGCCATCATGAATACAAGCTACTGGACAGGCATCTACGCAGTCAGCTACGCCTTCACAGACTTCTGTAACAATTGTGTGCGGCATTTTCTCGATTCCCTCTTTTCTGTATCGGCTATTTCTAGCCTAGCAGGGGAGGCTGGGGAGTAGGGAGCAGGGGACGAGGGGGACAAGGGGACAAGGGGACAAGGGGACAAGAGGTGAGAACTTGAAACAAGTCTTTCCCCTTGTCCCCAATTCTCCTTGTCCCCTTGTCCTCTTCCCAACTCACTTAACGCAATGACTCAATTTTGGGTGAACCATCAGCTTTAATCCAAGCAATTTGGGCTATGCTGCGATCGCGTGCATATTGGCGAATAGCATCTGCATCCCTTCCCCCTAAATCAATTTCTACCCGCACTAAATGGGTGGAATCTCTAAGTTTTTGCGCGTAGGCAAAGGCAGGGGCGTTAGCACTCGCCGTCTCTGGTACTACTAACCAGTTACTCGCTGGGGTTACTTGCGGTAATTGTTGAGTAGATAACAAAATTTGGTATAAATCTTCGATATTGAGTCCAAAACCAATTCCGGGTATATTGTCTCCTTGGGGATGATATAGACCCAAAAGCTGGTCGTAGCGACCACCACGCCCTAAAACTCTGGCTTGAGATTCGGTGTCGTTGACAACTTCAAAGACAATACCAGTGTAGTAATCTATGGTCTGGATCAGGCTGAGATCGAGGATTAAGGGGAATTTTTTCTCTGATTCTAGTAATTCTACTAGGGATTTGAGGTTATTCACTGCCTCTCGCTGTTCTTCGTCTAGATCCAAACTACTAACTTTTTGTAACACGTCTGCACTGGGGCCGCGCAAATCCAGCATGATTCTGGCGCGATCGCGTAGTTTGTCACTCAAGGGTAAAGTATCTATGGTAATGCGGTCGAGATGAGCGATCGCACTGCGAACTTTATCCTGTAAATTAGCCGGAAATGCACTCAGGAGCGATCGCGTAATTCCCGCTTCACCTAAAATTAAGTGCCATTGTCGCAAACCCAATGCTGCTAAACAATCCGCGACTAGCAGCAGTACTTCCGCATTCGCCAGCAATCCGCCAGCACCTAACAACTCCACCCCAGCTTGATAAAACTCTTGCTGGCGATTATGTCTACTTTCCCACGTGCGGCGAAACACATTGGCGTTGTAGTACAACCGTTGCGGATAAGTTGCATTTGCCATGCGAGTGACAACAGTACGAGCAATGGATGCTGTTAATTCTGGACGTAGCCCTAATTCATCATCTTCGCCATTTTGTAGTTGAATCACCATCTGGCGCTGAATTGCTTCCCCTGCCATCAAGGTATCCATACGCTCTAAAGTTGAGGTGATAATCCTGTGATATCCCCAACGATGAAACACCTGCTGTAACCGATCTTCAATCCAGCGTTTTTTCTCCACATCCAAGGGCAATAAATCCCTGGCACCCGATGCTGGTTGATACACCATTATTTTTTCTTCCCACCAAACAAACCACCGAACAAACCACCACTACCAGATTTATCTGGTTGCTTATCTCCATTATTGGCGGATGAAGTCACCTTATGATCGCTAGGGTGTTGTGCTAATGCCTTATCTATTTTAGGTTTCCATTGCAGAGCCATTTCGTCACTGGGATCTAGCTTTAAAGCGTTTTCAAAGTGGATTTTTGCCATTTTTAGCTGATTTTGCCTCAAATACACCATTGCAATCAAGCTATGACAGCGACTATTTTTAGGTTCTAGCTTCAGGGCATCTTGCAACTCTACTTTGGCTTGGGCAAATTGGTTTTTGTCAATCAAAGATTGAGCGCGACGAACATACTGTTCTACAACCGTGTCTTCTTTTGGTGGCGCTGGTGCTGGTGCTGGTTCTGGGAGTGTATTTTTTGGTGTACTTGGTTGAGGTGTAACTGATTGAACTTTGGGTTGAGCAGGTGGCGGCGGCGCGGCGGATGTTTTGCTTGCACTCCGCATTAAATAGACTAAATTCAACTCACTAATTTGGGCAAGGACTTGCTGCACTTGGTCTAAAGAATCATATTGGTTTTGAGCTAGTTTAGCGATCGCACTTTTATAGACATGATCGAAATTAGGCGACTTAGCTAACTCTTTAGCCAAATCGGTGGTGAGAGTTAACGAAGAAGACTCTTGTAACAAGCGCTTGCCGATTTGCGACAAAATTAAAATATATTCCGTGCGAGTGCGATCGCCAACAAGTTTTTCATAAGCCGGGTTAACCAACTTTGATAACAATTCGTTTCCTAGCTGTTTTTGCTCATCACTTTCAGTAAACCTACTATCCGGGTGTAAGCGGCGGGCAATTTGGAGATAGCGTTTCCGAATCTCTTTGACATCCGCATCAACTGGAACGCACAATATTGCGTGATGATCTATGAAATCATATTTAAATAATCCACGATCTATTTTGAAAGACATATAGACTTTTTGCACCAAAGGAGCAGTTAGATTCCTTTTAGTTTACCCAAAGTCGCAGGGAAAGCCCCCACCTCCACGTGCTATACCCAGGCTGATAGTGGCGGAACCTGTAACAGTTCGTTACTTAGGGAGTCGTGAATATAACCATTTGTGGCCAGAATTCTACCTGACTCAATTTTGACAGGAGTGCCATTGTATGAGGTGACTTTACCCCCGGCTTCTTGCAACAAAATTATCCCGGCGGCAATATCCCAAGGAGAAAGCCCTCTTTCCCAGTAACCATCGACACGCCCACAGGCAACATAAGCCAAATCTAGCGATGCTGAACCGCTACGTCTAACCCCTTGCGTAAGGTGGGTAAGGTGACTAAATTCTGCGTAGTTGTTATCAGAGGTTTCACGGCGATCGTAGGCAAATCCAGTTACTAGTAGGCTTTTACTCAGTTCAGATGTTGCCGAAACATTGATAGGACGACGGTTTCGCGTTGCTCCCAAGCCAGTAGCCGCACTAAATAGCTCATTGTGGAATGGGTCATAAATTACACCCACTTCTGGAACGCCATTAATTAACAGCCCAATAGAAACTGCAAAAAACGGGTATTGATGGGCGTAGTTGGTTGTGCCATCTAAAGGATCTATTGCCCAGAGGTACTCATTTTCTTGATTACCTAATTTGCCTGATTCTTCAGCGAGGATAGAGTGCTGGGGAAAATGGCGACGCAAAATTTCTAAAATCAACTCTTCTGAAGCTTTATCAGCAGCCGTAACTAAATCACCAGGGCGACCTTTTTCAATAATTGCGTCTTCTAACTTACCCAAGTAACCTTGCAAAATAGCACCAGCAGCTAAGGCTGCTTCTGTAGCAATATCTAGAAAAATTTGTATATTGGTCATTTGTCATTTGTCATTGATTACTGCTTCACTTACTTCCCTACTCTCACCCTCAGCACGGGCTAAACGCCCCGCTACCGCTAACAGCACTCAGCACTCATTAAAGATTTTGGCGGCGAAACTCGGCGGGAGTGAGGCGCATGGGTTTCTCTGGGTTCCAGATTCCTTGGCCCATGAGCCTAGCCCATTGTTGGGCACGTTCTAAACGCTGGTCATATTTGTGGTTAGGCGATCGCCCAACAAACATTGCATTGCCTTGTTTAACTAATTCTTCATTCAATAACACCTTATTTTTCCATACATAAGCTAGAGTTCGCCCGATTTTATCTTTTGCTTCTAAATCAAACTCCAGTTCGACCAATTCTTCTGCACCACCAATAAGATTCTCTAACTGTTCTTTTGCTGCTTCTCCCCAAGGTCTCTGTCGCAAATCTGGTGCATCAACGCCAACTAACCGTACTTGGGAAATCAAATTCGGTTGTTCAGCCATTCCTAACACTTCCAAACTTTGCCCACTAACTACCCGCGCTACTTTCACCTGAGCCTGATTATTTGGTAACTGGTTTTTACTTTGGCAACTCACCAAGAGCAATAAACAAACCAAAATAGTTATTTTTCGTACCCAGTTACCAATACTCCCAACCTTCACAAATTCTCCTATGGTCGCTGCTGCGCCTAGCGAGTAGAACCTCTTGCCCCCTCCTCCATGCTCCCTGCTCCCTGCCCCCTGCCCCCTGGCTCCTGCCTTCTTCAATTGTTTATTCCTCATCTAACGGTAAACCCGCTTTAACTTTCCCCCTAGCAAAATAGCGTCCAAACTGGAGTTCGTAGACTTCATCTTCGTCTTGTGTCTCTACTTCCAAGTCAGAACGGGGATAACTCACACACAAAAGGGCATAACCTTGCTGACGTAAATCTGGCGACAATCCGATCGCCTCTGGTTGATAAATTTCTCCCGACAATACCCTTACAGCACAAGCGGTGCAAGCCCCGTTGCGACAGGAAAACGGTAGTTCCACACCTTGTTTTTCGCCAGTGTGCAGGATATAGCGGTCTTCTGGCACTTGTAGGGTGTATGTTTTGCCAGTGGAGCGATCGCGAACTTTAATTGTGTATGTACGAGACATCTGGATTTGCGTTGTAGAATTAGGACTTTCAGATTCAATCTAAGAATATCTTTCTTTATCTTTGCATTTTCTGGGATTCTATAGTATGATCGTAACTTGTGGCACCTGGAGAGGTGGCCGAGTGGTTTAAGGCGCAGACCTGGAAAGTCTGTTTAGGGAAACTTAACGGGGGTTCGAATCCCCCCCTCTCCGTTCTGAAACCTAGTCTAAATATATAATTTGAACCAGACTTCTACAAATGGTCGGGTCAAATAAATCGCGGGATATTGCCAAAGATATTCTTAAAATTGCTTTGAAAGTGGGTTAGTGTTCCACAGGAAAGGTGTCTTAAAAACCAATGTGATTCAGTTAAGGTTAAAAACTGAAACTGGCGTAGGTTCGAAAGCCACTGCGCCCTTGCGGTTTTTACGACTTGTTCGCAGCTAGTTCCAAGCCAGAAACAAGTGGCTCCCAACCTACAATTTTTTTGCTGCCCTCTGCCCCCTGCACCCTCTTGTAAAAATTATATTTTCTTCCTCCTGCCGACGCTCGTGGACTCGCTAACGCTTCGCTATCCTGCCCTCTGCCTCCTCTGGTAACATTTATTTATTTTTCACTCATAATTGAGCCATTTTGTAAAGTCGCCAAACTCCTACTTCACGATGGCGACAGCCTGATGAAATGATCGAGTAAATTAAGATAAGTAAAGAAAATGCTTTGAACTACATGACAGCTCTCAGCTTACAAGAAATTTCTACTCAGTTAGAAAGTCCGAACTTACGCGATCGCATGGTAGCTCTTGCTAATCTGCGTCATGTTTCTCCTGAAGAGGCAGTCCCTTTAATTAAAAAGGTACTAGACGACGAATCTTTGCAACTGCGATCGATGGCAATATTTGCCCTTGGAATCAAGCCAACACCAGAATGTTATTCAATTTTGGTCAGAATTCTCGAAAATGACCCCGATTATGGCATCCGCGCTGATGCTGCTGGTGCTTTAGGATATTTGGGCGATGCCAGAGCCTTTGAAGTGCTTTCACGGGCGTTTTATGAAGATACTGATTGGCTAGTACGCTTTAGTGCAGCCGTTTCTCTTGGTAACATTAAAGACCCACGTGCCCGTCAACTTCTTCTTCAGGCATTGGATAGCAAAGAAGTAGTGTTGCAACAAGCTGCAATTTCTGCGCTCGGAGAAATTAAAGATGTTGAGTCTGTCGATCAGATTCTACGCTTTGCCCAATCAGATGATTGGTTAGTCAGACAACGTTTGGCAGAAGCTTTGGGTAATCTTCCCACTCCCAAGAGTGTCTCAGCTTTAAAATACTTAGAAAAAGACAATCATTTCAACGTTGCTGAGGCAGCCAGAATTGGCCTCAAGAAGCTTGAGGAAATAGGCAATCAAGCTTAATAATATTAGAGCCTCCTGCTACCTTTTAATAATTAAGTGGGAATTTTAGCATTTTGATGCAGGGTAATTTCATTCATGAATATTGAAGAGTTTTTTCAGTTAAGTGCTGGTAAATGGTTTTCTCATCGGACTAGTCAACATTTGGCTGTGAATGAATCTGAACATAGCAAGTCAGACATTATCATTGAGACGCTGGCAGTAGATCATCCAGAAGCGACCAAACTGTGTCAACAGTACGAAATTAATCCTAGTTCCGCCTCCTGTGCTATCAAAATTAACTGGAATGGCACAATGGAAAAGGAGCAAACAAAACATAGTGGTTCAACTGTGTTAGTTTCAGTACCCGATGCAGATAATCCGTCTGAAGGCAAGTTACTGCGGGAAATAGTTGATGCTGAGAAAACTCCAGTTGCTGGACACTACAAATTTGACAGTGACGGTGCTTTAATCCTAACTATAGAAGATGAAAACATCTGGTCAGAGGAGCGCCTGTGGTTTGCTAGCCCCAATTTGCGAATGCGGGTAAATGTCCTCAAGAGTTTTGGTGGATTTAGCATTACTTCCTTCACTTCTGAGATTCGTATGGGTGGTTTTCCACCTGCTGCAAAGGCTTCCGAGGCGGCTAATTCAGTATCGAGTTAGTTGTAATTTAGGACTTACGCAAAACTATACGCGCTCAGGGGCAATTCATTAATTGCCCCTACCTAAAAATCAGGGTTTATTTAAACTGTGTTCTGGCTAGTAATTGCTTCTGGCATTAAACCTCTGCAAAAAAATGTAGAGACGTAGCAGTGCTACGTCTCTACAATGGTTATGGATAAAGCATAATTAGTTTTTAGAGATGTCTATAATTCATTCTGAATTCTGAATCCTGACTTCTGAATTCTAAATTCTGAATTCTGAATTCTGTTTCAATAAAAAATACCAAGCTATGGCTAATTCCATAGTTGGGAAAAATATATCTAGATTTTTATGGCTGCGTTGATACTTTTTAAATTTGCAAAAAGTTAGCGATCGCTTGCGGTAATGGCAAAATAATTACAATCAACAAAGCCATTGCCAGTAATCCCCAAATATCACGTTTGTTATCCAATTCAGTGACATCATTCAGTGCAGGCTCATCAATCAACGGCATAAATAATAAGATAATCGCCCACATCAAAAATTCTTCCCGGATTAACGAAAGTAATAGCAAGAGGAGGCGAGCCACTTGACCAATCATAATCGCAACTCGTTGTCCAAACATTGCATGGACAATGTGGCCTCCATCAAGTTGTCCCACAGGCATTAAATTTAACGCCGTCACAATTAGTCCGATAAAACCAGCTACTGCAACTGGATGCAAATCAAGGGCTGATTTTGCTGTTAACTGACTTCCCAAGGCTAGCTTCGACAGTAGCGCTAGTAAGATGGAATATTTAGGATTAAGAGCATCAGGATTCAAAAATCGGGTTTTTTCTTCAATCAGGGGAACCACCTCAGAATGAGCCAAGCCCCATATTAGTAATGGCAAGGTAACAACAAAGCCTGCAAGTGGCCCAGCAATACTAATGTCAAATAATGCTTTGCGGTTGGGAATGGGACTACGCATCTGAATAAATGCACCAAAAGTTCCCAAAAAGAAAGGCATTGGAATAAAGTAAGGCAACGTCGAGCGAATTTTGTAGAATTTAGCCGTCAAATAATGCCCAAGTTCGTGAATACCCAAAATAGTCATTAACCCTAAAGCATAAGGTAATCCTTTGAATAGGACATCTCGGTTAGATAGAACTTTGAACAAAGAGCCAATTTCCCATAGAGGCGGAAGAGAAGTACCAGCAATTTCCACTCCCACCAAGGTAGTAGTTATCAAAGTCGCTACTAGTAGTAGAAGTGCTAATCCTGGTCGAGTTAAGCGTTCTTGGTCGCGTCGGGGTGTATTTCTCTCTTTAGCAGCCTGAATATTAGGAACCAGCACAAAGAAAGGCTTGTCATTTATGCCTTCTTGAAAGATCAACACGAAGCGATCGCCAAATTGTGCTTCAATATTAGTCTTAATCTGCTGGTAAGCGTTGCTGGCTTTAGTTCGTAACTGACCCCGGCAAATTACGGCTTGTGGTCGATACTCAATATTTTGAACGTAATATACAGACCAAGGAAAACAATTTCGCAGTTGAGTTTCTTCTGTTGGCTCAATGGGACGCACTAGTGGTTCTGGGGTAGGCTGGATAATTGGCTGTGATTCTGAGGCTTGGGCTGGAACTTCGGTTTGTGTATCTCTTGGCACTCGCCGCCCCCCTAGAAACAATATCCAGTACAACACTGTGCAGACAAATAACGACGAAACAATCAGCCCTGGTGGTGGAGGTTGTTTCGCCCCATATATCAGTGTCCATCCACTTAACAACAATGCTGGTGTCATTAAAACCAGCCACAACAACCATACTGGCGTTCGAGTGATGTGAGCGACACTGTGCTGCACCATTAGATAAGTAGCTAGCCCCAGTAGGAGGATAAACAGAAACCAAAATGCCATGTTATCTTCAGTAATTTTGACAAAACGCCCTACCTAGTAGCTTCAGCACCATAGCATTAACTACGAGGCAGACTTCAAATCCCAATTTTTTCAGATGGTTACAGTTCAATTCTTCAGAATTTCTACACTGTAACCAGATTGTCCACAACTCCTCAGTTCCGGTTCTTTAATTATGTGCCCTTTACCTCAACAGCCAAGTCATACAACTAAGCCACCACGGGCTGTCTTTCCTCAAGAAATTCCTAGCGGAAGTTCCTTGCAATCGGACTTCGCACAAGATAGCATTTTTGCTTTCCCACCCAATCGGGACACATTAGGGGGAACCTCTTATTTTATTGTAAGAAATGAAGGCAATATCCTCATAGATTGCCCTGCCCTAGACCAAACAAATCAAGACTTTTTGGCGGCGCATGGAGGCGTGCGTTGGTTATTTATCACCCATCGAGGTGCTATAGGCAAAACTGCTGAAATTCAGAAAGCCTTGGATTGCGAAGTTTTGATGCAAGAACAAGAAGCTTATTTATTACCAGGCTTACCCGTAACTACCTTTAGTCAACAATTTACTCTTGATGCGGCAGTCAAAATTATTTGGACACCAGGTCATTCTCCCGGATCATCGTGCCTATACTACAGTAAGCTTGGAGGTATATTGTTTTCTGGTCGCCATTTGGTTCCTAATCAGAAGGGCGATGCAGTACCATTACGGATAACTAAAACCTTTCACTGGCCACGACAAATCAACAGTGTTCAGTTATTATTAGAACATTTTACACCAGAAACTCTCAGGTACATTTGTCCCGGAGCTAATACAGGTTTTCTTAGGGGCAAGCGTTTTATAGATCGAGCTTATCAACACCTCACCTCTCTGGATTTACCAGCTTTGCTGCGGATGCAGCCCCTTATTTAAAATAAAGACTTCTTCATGAGTATAAAAAACTTATCCTAATGCCCAATACCCAATAAAGTATGGTTCTTTTTGATACTGATGTAAAATATAATTTAAGGAAGATGCTGTCTGGGGAATTCTAGCGTTAGACAAGGAATTCTGGTAAAAATTTATGAGTGCAAAAGTTGATGGAACTGTAAGGATCGCTGGCTACCAAATTATAGAGCAACTTTATTCTGGTTCTCGGACTCAAGTGTATCGGGCAATACGAGAATGCGATCGCCAACCAGTCGTCATCAAGCTCTTAAAACGAGAATATCCAAGTTTTAGCGAATTAGTACAGTTTCGCAACCAATATGCGATCGCTAAAAACCTAGATATTCCCAGCATCATTAAACCTTACAGCCTAGAACCCCATCACAATGGCTATGCCCTAGTTATGGAAGACTTTGGTGGCATCTCCTTGCGACAATTTACCCAAAGACAACCACTGAGCTTAGAGGAATTCCTACCCATTGCCTTGCAACTGATAGAGACTTTACACCAGTTGCATCAACAGCGCGTCATTCACAAAGATGTCAAGCCAGCTAATATCCTGATTCATCCTGACACCAGAACAATTAAGCTAATTGACTTCAGTATTGCCTCGCTGCTACCACGAGAAACCCAGGAAATCCAAAGTCCCAACGGACTGGAGGGAACCCTAGCGTATTTGTCGCCAGAGCAAACTGGACGGATGAACCGAGGCATTGACTACCGCAGCGACTTTTATTCATTGGGTGTAACTTTCTTTGAACTACTGAGTGGACAACTGCCTTTTACATCTCACGATCCGATGGAGTTGTTACATTGTCATATCGCCAAACAGCCTGACTCTATCTGTAATCTCAACCCGGAAATCCCCTTGATGTTGGGAGAGATCATTTGCAAGCTGATGGCAAAGAATGCCGAAGACCGCTACCAGAGTGCTACGGGACTCAAATATGACTTAGTATTTTGCTTAGAACAATGGCAAAAAACAGGTAAACACACATGGTTTGATTTAGGACAGCACGATATCAGCGATCGCTTTCTCATCCCTGAAAAACTCTACGGACGGGAGCAGGAAATAGAAAGATTACTGGAGGTATTTGGGCGGGTTGCCAATGGTGCAGTGGAACTGATGCTGGTGGCTGGCTTCTCTGGTATCGGTAAAACTGCCGTGGTGAATGAAGTGCATAAGGTCATCGTTCGCTGGAACGGCTACTTCATCAAAGGGAAATATGACCAGTTCAACCGCAATATTCCCCTGTCTGCTTTTGTACAAGCTTTCCGGGATTTGATGGGACAGTTGCTCACCGAAAGCGACACCCAGTTGGAACAGTGGCGAAACAAAATTCTGTCCGCAATCTCTGAGAGTGGACAGGTGATCATTGAAGTGATTCCAGAATTAGAACGGATTATTGGCACGCAACCGCCAGTACCAGAATTATCAGGTAGTGCTGCACAAAACCGCTTCAATCTGCTGTTTGTGAAATTTATTCAGGTATTTGCTACAAGAGAGCATCCGTTAGTAGTGTTCCTCGACGATTTGCATTGGGCAGATTTGGCATCTCTCAATTTGATGAGGCTGTTAATGGGTGAAACCTTAAAGGGTTATCTGTTAATTATTGGCGCATACCGTGATAATGAAGTGTTTGCGGCTCATCCGTTAATGGTAGCCCTGGAAGAGATTGAGAAGGGAGTCACCGTCAGCACCATTACATTAGCTCCTTTGAGTCAAACAGATGTGAATCGTTTGATTGCCGATACATTGAGTTATTCAACAGAAGTTGCCCTGCCGTTAACCGAGCTAGTTTATCAAAAAGCCAAAGGTAATCCGTTTTTTACAACCCAGTTTCTCAAGGCATTACATGAAGATGGACGAATTACCTTTGACTGGGATATAGGTTTGTGGCAGTGTGATTTGGTGCAAGTACCTAAACGCACGGCAGCTTGTCTTCAGACATCGCTTTCTTTAACGGATGATGTCGTTGAGTTTATGGCAATTCAACTACAAAAGTTGCCACTCGAAACTCAGGAAGTTCTGAAATTGGCAGCCTGTATCGGTAATCAATTTGATTTGGCGACATTGGCGATCGTTTTTGAACAGTCTCCAACCCAAACGGCAGAAGTTTTGTGGAAAGCGTTGCAAGAAGGGTTAGTTTTACCACATTGTGATGTCTATAAGTTTTATCAAGAGTCAGAAGCAATAACAGAATCTTCTGACTTGGAGATTCTGGATTCTGGTTCCTGTGTTTACACATTTTTGCACGATCGCGTCCAACAAGCGGCATATTCTCTCATCCCAGAGGAGCAAAAACAGGTAACTCATCTAAAAATTGGCCAGTTACTCCTGAGTAATACCCCCGAAAGCAACCGGGAAGAACGCATTTTTGAAATTGTTGGTCAACTTAACGTTGCGGCTGAATTGATTACCCAACCCGCAGAACGTCAAGCATTAGCGCAATTTAATTTGATGGCAAGCCGCAAGGCCAAGGCAGCGATCGCCTACACTGCTGCCTGCAAATATGCCCAGGTGGGCATTGGGTTACTCGCCCAAAACAGTTGGCAGCATCAGTATGAGTTAACCCTAGCACTCCATCAAGTTGCCACAGAAGCTGCCTATCTGAGCGGTGATTTAGAGGAGATGGCAGCCAATGCTCATCTTGTCCTAAATCACGCCAAAACTCCATTAGATAAAATCAGCGTCTATGAGGTAAAAATTGAGGTATTCACTGCTCAGGGTCATTTTGCCGAAGCGATCGCAGCAGCACTTACCATTTTGAAGCAATTGGGAGTGGAACTACCCACAGAGCCTACCCAGGAAGATGTGGCAGTGGCCTTGCGTACCGTCTTAGATGTAATTGGAGAGCGATTCCCTGCCGAGTTGCTCAACCTCAGCGATGCAAGGGATGCAAACATCCTGGCAGCAGCTCGAATTTTGACATCAGTAGCACCCTGCGCTTATCTGTCCCAGCCACAGTTGTATTTACTGGTGATTTTAAAAAAGGTTTATTTATCTGTCGTCTATGGTAATGAATCAACCTCGACCTTTAGCTATGTCTCTTATGGAATACTGATGTGTGGTGTATTCAAAAACGTCGAATTAGGTTATGAATTCGGTCAGTTAGCCCTCGACCTGCGATCGCGTTATCAAAATTCCGAATTGAAAGGGAAAACTTTATTACTAGTCTGTGTGTACACAAGGCATTGGAAAATGCACCTGCGGGAGTTATTACAACCCTTGCAAACTGCCTATTGTAGTTGTTTAGATGTAGGCGATTTGGCTTTCGCGGGGTACTCTGCGTATAACTACAGTTTTTACTCCTATTTTGCAGGACAGAATTTAACACAGCTAGAGCCGGAAGTTGCTGGTTATTGTGAAGCGCTCAAGCATCTCAAGCAAAATCTAGCTCTGAACTATTCCCAATTGATTCGACAAATTTTGCTGAATTTAATGGGAGAAGCGGATGATGTTGTGGTGTTGAGCGGTACAGCCTACAATGAACAGCATCAACTTCCATTACATGAAGCAGCAGGCGATCGCACCGGATTAGCATTGCTGTGGATTAACAAACTGGTTGTATCGTATCTGTTTTCCGAGTTTGAACAAGCCGTAGAACAGGCTAGGCAAGCGAGACAATATTTAGATGCGATCATTGCTTTTTTATATGTACCCATCTTTCATTTCTATGATTCTTTAGCCCAACTAGCATGGTTTGAGCAACTCTCAGCCTTAGAACAGCAGCAAATGAAAGAATGCATTACTGCTAACCAAGAAAAACTTAACTACTGGGCTACCCATGCACCAATGAATTTTCGACACAAATTTGATTTGGTGGAAGCCGAGCGGTATCGAGTCTTGGGCAATCGCGCAGAAGCAATTGAATATTACGATCACGCCATTATTGGAGCCAAAGAACAAGGCTATATTCAAGAAGAAGCACTAGCCAATGAATTAGCCGCCAAATTTTACCTCGACTGGGGCAAAGAGCAGATTGCTCAGTCATACATGACTCAAGCCTACTATGGTTATGCTCGTTGGGGTGCGAAAGCCAAAGTCGTCGATCTAGAAAAACGTTATCCCCAATTACTCGCCCCCATTCTTCAGCAAAGTCCTTCTCCTCTCTCAACTAACGAAACTATCTTTGCCTTGGGGAGTGTCACCTCCACCAGTTCTGCCAATTCCAGTAGTAGCAGCATTTCTGTTGCTCTAGATTTAGCTACCATTCTCAAAGCTTCCCAAACCCTATCTGGCGAAATCGAACTGGAAAAACTGCTTTCAGTATTGCTGCATATTGTCATTGAAAATGCTGGAGCAGATAAGTGTGTGTTCATGCTTTTAGAATCAGGGCGTTTGCTAATTCAGGCGTTAGCACAGCTTTCTCTTGGTATCGCATCTGTAGAGAGCAAAAAGGGAATTACTCATGTTGATTTTTACCCAAGATTGCTGAATCCACAACCCATTGAAGACTCTCAGGATGTGCCAGTTGGCTTAATTAATACCGTCAAACGCAGCTTAAAACCAACAGTAATTATTGATGCCACAGTGCATCCTCAATTCATCAACGATCCTTATATTCAGCAACAGCAGCCCAAAAGCATCTTGTGCAGCCCGATATTACATCAGAGGAAGTTGCTGGGCATATTGTATCTGGAAAATAACCTAGCAGCCGGAGCCTTTACAAGCGATCGCGTCGAACTGCTAAACTTGCTTTGCGCTCAAGCGGCAATTTCTCTAGTGAATGCCCGACTTTATCGAAATTCCCAAAACTATGCTCAACAGTTGAGGCAATCTCTAGCAAAATTACAGGCTAGTGAAATCCGCTTCCAAAATTTGGCGAATAATATTCCTGGGATGGTGTACCAATTCCGTTTGGCAGCCGACGGTTCAACTTCAACACCTTACGTTAGCTCTGGCTGTTTTGACTTGTATGGATTAGAGCCAGAATTAGTGATGGCAGGGATACACAGCCTTTACGCCATGAATCATCCTGACGATCAACCAGCTATTGCAAAAGCGATCGCTTACTCTGCCCAAACTCTGACACCATTTGATCAAGAATGGCGCATTATCCTGCCTTCAGGAGCCGTGAAATGGATTCAATCTGTGGCTCGGCCAGAGCGACAAGCCGATGGTGCAATCTTATGGGATGGGGTGGTAATTGATATTAGCGATGTCTACGACGAGCTTCGCTTACGCAAAGAGGCCGAAGCATCTCTAGCCAAAGAACGAGAGTTCTTGAATGCCATTATTCAAAATATTACAGATGGGATTGTTGTTTGTGACCCTAATGGAAATTTGGTCTTATTCAATAACGCAACCCGTGAGTTTCATGGCTTACCAATAGAATCATTACCACCAGAGCAATGGGCACAACATTTCGATCTCTATCAAGCTGATGGTCAAACACCCCTATCAACAACAGAAATTCCTTTGTTTCGCGCCTTGCAAGGGGAAATAGTTGAAAATGCAGAAATGGTAATTGCGCCGAAACATGGCTCTAAGAGAATTTTGTTAGCAAGCGGACAAGTGATCGTCGATTCTTTAGGCAACAAACTTGGTGCAGTAATTGTGATGCGAGATATTAGCGATCGCAAACAAGCAGAACTTACTCTACAGCAAAAATCACTTGATTTGCAACAAGCGCTAAACGAGCTACAAAACGCCCAATTACAAATAGTCCAAAGTGAAAAGATGTCTGCACTGGGTAACTTAGTTGCTGGTGTCGCTCACGAAATGAATAATCCCCTCGGTTTTATTGCTGCCAGTCTCAAACAAGCTAAACCTACTATTGCTGATATTATCGAACACTTGAAACTCTATCAAGAAACTTCACTCAACAATAACGATCAAATCAAAGATCATGCGGTCGAAATTGAATTAGATTATACCTTAGAAGACTTGCCCAAGATGATTGATTCAATGTCTATGGCCTGTGACAGATTAAAAAAAATCAGCACCAGTTTAAGAACTTTCTCTCGTGCGGATCAAGACTACAAAGTGTTTTTCAATATCCACCAAGGCATTGATAGCACAATTTTAATTTTGAAACATCGTCTAAAGCCTAATGAACTACGCCCTGCTATTGAAGTTGTCACAAACTACGGTAATTTACCTCAAATTGAATGTTTTCCAGGGCAGCTAAATCAGGTGTTTATGAATATTTTGGCAAATGCGATTGATGCCTTGGATGAGTCAACTATTGGGCGGAGTTTAGCAGAGATTCAAGAAACTCCTAACCAAATTATAATTACAACCTCAGTCGAGAATCATCTAGTTAAAATTGCCATCTCTGATAATGGTAAGGGAATGAGTGAACAAGTTAAAGAAAAAATATTTGACCATTTATTTACTACAAAAATTGTTGGTAAAGGGACTGGATTGGGGTTGGCGATCGCTCGGCAAATTGTCGAAGAAACTCACGGTGGTAATCTGACCTGCACTTCTGTACTGGGGCAAGGGACAGAGTTTGTCATTACCTTACCAGTTAAAACGGTGACATTGGATTCATAACAATAAAAGAGTTTTGCCAGAGGTCTAATATCCTCTCAAATTTCTTCACCATCAATACTAAGCTGTTACGCAAATAAGATTGCACATCAACTGGTGAGGTTATCCTTTGTCAATTGTCCTTTGTCCTTGGTAAACACAAATGACAAATGACTAATGACAAATGACTAATGACGGTCTACACGGAAAATATTGCAATACATCACTTTGCAACTAAATGAGGTAAGGAACCAAGGATTCACAAATCAAATTATTCTTCTCCCTCCTGCCTCAAAACCAGTGACTTTGTGCCTCATGCAAAAGAAAACTGCTGTATGTAGGCGCGTTAGCTTAACTACAACCTACAAATCTTTCTGGGGAATATCTTCGTGAAACTCTATCATCAATTGCATGGTTTCCACAGCTAAATCACGTAAGTCTCGATTTAGAAATACAACACCTTGAGAACCAAACCAACGGTCAAAAATTGCAACATATTTGGGGTTATCGTTGACAAATCCTTGCATAAACTTGACGAGGGAATAGTTAACTGAATCGAGGAATTTAGAGTTATTCTCAGGAACCATACAAGCAATTCCTTCTCGTGAATAGGGACGAGGAGGTGCGATCGCAAAACTATCTTGATTTTTTGCTGTTTGTAACCATCCCTCTAAAAGAATGCTATCGGATGCAAAAGCGTCAATTTTACCCTGTTCCAAAGCCGCAAATCCTTCTGCTCTAGCCTTAAAATATACAAGTTTGGCTTGGGGTTGTATCTGCTTGATGGCTTGTTCGTTGGTAGTTCCAGCCAGCACACCCACACGCTTGTTAATGAGAGATTCAGGCGAACCTAAATTGCTGTCCTTCTTAATTAAAATTTGCGTACCTGTGACACCATAGCTGATTGAAAAATCAACCTTTTTATCTCGTTCCCAAGTAAAACTACTAGCATCACAGATAATATCAACTTGTCGATTAATTATCTTGGGAATTCTTTCTGCTGGGGTAACTCCAACTAATTTAAGTTGAATTTTCTTGCCTAATTCTTTTTCTAACTGCTTCTGGATCAAAGTCAGCATATCCACAGAATAACCAATCAATTTTCCTTGACTGTCAGAATATGCAAAGGGTAAAGCATCTCTACTTGTACCTGCCGTTAATATTCCTGTCCGCGCCACTTTTTGCATCACAGTTTCTGCCCCTGCAACACCAGGTAGGGATGCTGATAATATCAAACCGAATATCGCACTATATATCTTCGACTTAGTAAAAGCAGGTAAACACGAGAGATTTATTTTAGTACTAACAAACATATTCAAATATTTGGGCTTCCACAGTATCAAAGTAAAAAAATTATCTCTGTGAATTGCCAAGTAAGCAGTTCTAGAAATGATTCTTCACATTAGAGACTTAAAGGAAACCTTTGTACTGGCAATTTACCTTGTATTAAAGGAGATTCCCTACCTACTCTTTTTTATCCTCATCTCCCAACATTTTCAGTAATTTTCTCGCAGCTAGAATACCTACAACTCCTGCGCCGACTATTTCCGCTGCTTGCACCACTTTTTTACCGACATCATGAGGGTCAAGGTGGTGATGGAAAATCTCTTCATCCACCCATTCCGTTGTTGCTTTAAAGTCGTGAATTGGTGTTGGTAATAGCGTTAAATAAGTGCCTTGACGGATTAAATGCCCAGATTCGCCTGCAACTTCAAAAACATTGAAAAGGTTAGCAGCAGCATCATTTATCCCCAATTTCAAAAGGGTTCCCCGGATGTTAACCTTAACAGGTTTGAGTTCTTCTCCTAGAGCGATCGCTTTCAAATTGTGGGCAATATTGGCTCCTTGCTGATAAGCCACTTGAGCCGTAGGCGGTAGCGAATTATCCTGAACTGCTGCACAATCACCACCGACAAACACTTCTGGAAAATCAAGTAATTGTAAGGTGGGAGTAACTAAAGGGCGATCGCGACGATCTCGATGTTCTTTAGGAATTGGCAAATCTTTAATCAGTGGATGGGTAGAAGTGCCAGCAGTCCAAACTGTAGTATGGGTGGCTAGCGTCTCAATTTGATCGTTACGCTTATATTGAATTGAGGTGGAACCAATAGCAGTAGCTTCTGCTTCCACAATCATCTCTATTGACACAGCACGTTTATTCAATTCCCGTTCGGCAATTTCACGCAATGGGTTATTTATATCGCCATCAAGGATTTCTTTACCATGATTGAGTAGTACTACACGAATTTCACTTGAATTTCCTCCCAAAGCGCTATACCAATGTGGGAGAAAATCAGCTAGAGTTGCTGCCATTTCCACACCACTTGCACCACCACCAACGATGACTACTGTTAATAGTTTTCGGCGTTGTTCTAAATCTTCAGTTTGGACGGCTTTGTGCAAACAGTCACGTAAATGTCGCTCAAGAGCGATCGCATCTGCTTGTGTCCAGAAAGGAAAGGCATTAACATTCGCACCTTCAACTTGATGATAGCCAGTAACGCTGCCCAAAGCTAATACTAAATTGCTGTAATTATAGGAGTTTCCCGAAGTTAATTTAACTTCCCGTTGATGCAAGTCTATCGATTGCACTGTATCTTGCACAAAGATGACACCACTACCTTTAAGTAGTTCCGAAAAACGCGGGACTACTTGAAAGGTATCCATTTCACCATCGAAATATTCATATAATAGCGGCTTAAAGCAAAAGCGCTCGTCTTTATCAATCAAGATAACAGAACGAGGATAATGTTCGTGAGCTAAATGTAAGGCTGTAAATAGCCCTGCAAAACCACCGCCGACAATCACAGTTTGATAAACTGGGCTGTTCATAAAATCCCTCGCAAATCTTGTTAAATCAGATAATAAAAGCTTTACTAGATGAATAAAAACAAAGCTATCAAAATAGCACTGAGGAACACAGCAAATGCAATAGCATATTCAACTCTCTGACTAAAAAATCCGACAGCAGCAATCAGAGCGATCGCTAGCCCAATAATGCCAGCATATTGCTCTTTTTGTAATCCGCGTGCAATTAATGGATCTTGGACTGGTGCTGGAGTTTCTTGAATTGTTTTTAGGGTACGTTCTGAGGCTGGTATTTCTTGCAAGAATAGATTCATCACATTACTCCTTAAAATATTTGGATTTTGAATTTTTTTATGCTCGCCAAAGGTAGAGAAGCGAGAAAAGAAAGACCCAAACTACATCAACAAAGTGCCAAAAAAGAGTAGTCGCACTTGTCCCGAAGTGAGTTTTATTATAGTTGCCTGGGATGAATGAACGAATCAGCATAATTATCTGAAGCACAACACCAGCCAGGACGTGTAGACCGTGGAAGCCTGTTAATAAGTAAAATGTCGAACCAACTAACCCTGTAGTAATCTTGAAATCGAGATTTTTCCACTCAATTAACAGACCAACTAAGAAGTAACTTCCCATTGCGATCGTTATTAACCATAGCCAACGAAATTTCGTGAGTTGATTACGCTTGAGGGCATTTTCTGCTGGTTGAATGACAAAGCTACTAGAAAGTAATACTACCGTATTAATAACCACAATTGTAGACAATTCTGGACCCGAAATACCGGGTGGCAGCCAATTTTTATTAGTCAGTCGTAGAGCAACATAAGTAAAGATAAAACTCAAAAAGATGATGCTTTCTGATAGCAGGAACACGGTAAATCCGAACATTCCTTTTCCATGATGATCTTCATGGCTACCGCCACCACTTGGTAAGAAGCGCTGTAACCAATTTGGTAAGCGTCGCCGCCATAAATCAAAACGGATTGGACTTTCATCTATATGAATAGTGCGACGTTGCATAATTCAATTGGGGAATTGGGCATTGGGAATTGGGAATTGGGAATTGGGATTAGAGATTGAAGAATTTATAACTATTATTTCCTTCCCAGTCACCATTTCCCAGTCCCTACTGAAACTCACCATTATTAGAATCTTCGATTACTGAGTACTTTGGATTGCCATAGTCATAAGGTGGTCTTGTGACAATTGGAATCTCTTCAAAGTTATCTCGCGGAGGTGGTGAAGAGGTTGTCCATTCCAATCCACTAGCGTGCCAAGGATTGTCAACTGCACGCGGCCCATAAAGCCAAGAGCCTACTATGTTAGCAATAAAAGGCAGGGTAGATGCTCCTAGTAAGAATGAAGCCAAGCTAGCGATGACGTTCCATCCTTGATACTGTGGGTCGTAGGAAGAAACTCGGCGTAGCATCCCTTGTAACCCTAATGGGTGCATGGAGAAGAAGGTAATATTGGCAGGAATAAAGGTCAGCCAAAAATGCAATTTGCCCCAACCCTCAGCATACATTCTTCCAGTTATTTTGGGAAACCAGTAGTAAATTGCCGCGAAGATTGCCATTGTGATCGTGTTAAAAACGATGTAGTGGAAGTGTCCCACAACAAAGTAGGTATTATTAACGTGGATATCAAAGGGCGTGGCAGCAAGCATTACACCAGTAACACCGCCAAAAATAAACATGGCTGCACCTCCCATCGCAAACAGCATTGGTGTCTCTAGATGTAGCTTGCTTCTCCAAATTGTGGCAGTCCAAGCGAAGGCTTTAATACCAGTGGGTATGGCAACTAACATTGAGGTAGCCATGAAAGTCATCCGCATCCAACCAGGGGTTGCACTGGTGAACATGTGATGTGCCCAAACGAAAATGCTGATCGCAGCAATACCCAAGGTGGCGATCGCCACTGACCGATAACCAAATAGGGGATTGCGAGAAAATGCAGGCAGAACCTCAGCAAAAATACCGAAGGCTGGTAGTGCCATGATATAAACTGCTGGGTGAGAGTAGAACCAAAATAGATGTTGATAAATGATCGGATCGCCATTCCCATCCGGTTTAAAGAATTGTGTACCAAAGGATAGGTCAAGCAACAACAGAATCAATGCACCCGTCAAGGCAGGTAAATTAATCAGTTGCAATAACTGGGCACTGAGAACCGACCAAACAAACACAGGCATCCGAAAAAATGTCATTCCTGGGGCCCGCATCCAAAAGATGGTTGTCACAAAGTTGACAGCCCCCATGATTGAAGAGATGCCTATCAAAACTAAACTGACTATCCATAAAAATTCACCGTTAATCAGTTCACCGCCTGGGATTTGCAGACTAATTGGTGGATAAGACCACCAGCCAGATTGTGCAGTCCCATTTGGCAGGAAGAAGCTAGATAGTAGTAAAAGACCTGCGGGTGGCAAAATCCAAAAAGAGATGGCGTTGAGCAGGGGAAAAGCCATGTCCCGCGCTCCAATCATTAACGGTACTAAATAGTTAGAAAGCCCTGCATTGAAGGGAATAATCCACAGGAAAATCATGATTGTCCCGTGCATGGTGAACAAACCGTTATAAAGCGGGCGATCGACCAGATTCGATTCTGGGGTGAGCAACTCAGCCCGGATCAACATCGCCAACAGCCCGCCAATCAGGAAGAAAATGAAGGTCATCACCATGTACTGAATTCCAATCACCTTATGATCGGTGTTGAAACTGAAATATTCCCGCCAATTATTACCCTCTTGGTTCTGATAATTTTTCGATTCTCGATCCCCGGTAATATCTTGACTAAAATCATGTGTCATTATTTTGCTTCCTTTTATTGGCAATGCCAGGTTGAGCAGGTGTGACGGTATACCAGCCGCTATTAAACAATGTTTTTGGTGGTTGGATATTTTCGGCAACTGCCTGATTTACAGGGGTTTGTTCGCTATTAGCAGTTTGCGTGAGCCACTGATTATATTGATTGAGGGATTCAACGTATACATCCGTTTCCATTAAGGCAAAGTAAGTACCGCTAAATTGAGAATCTTTCAGCCGATATTTGCCTGCACGAATGGGCGTTAGCACAATATCAATGTCGCGTCCTGGAATAATATCCTGCTTTAAGCGAAACTCAGGGACGTAGAAACCGTGGATTACATCCTGCGCTTGCAGATTTAAGCGAGTGCTGCGATTGATCGGTAGATGCAGTTGATTGCTAGTAACATTATTTGGATAACGAAAAGACCAATCCCACTGCTTAACGAAAACATCAATAGTTTCAGATGCAGGTTTAGGGACATCGCTGACGGTTTCGGCATAAGCGGGTGCAGATTCTAGGGGTGTATGCAAATGCACGATTTGCTTTAGACCTAAAATATTTAACTGCTGATAAATATTGAAGCTTTGAAAGGCAATCCACACTACTAACAAAGTCGGGGTTGCTGTCCACAATATTTCTAGCCTCGCATCACCTCTAGAAGGGTGTCCCTCGGTGTAGTCTTCTGGGGGGGCGCGATGGAATGCGATCGCATAAACCATAACACCAACTAACCCAAGTAAGATGAATACTCCAATTGAGACTAAGAAGCTAAATAAATCATCTACCCGTTGTGCTTCTGCGGTAGCTTGCGGAGGCATCCAAGAAAACGCTTGTTGCCCAATCCAGCGACTGACGACGAGCAACACTGCTACATAAACCGCTATTAATACATATTCAAAAACACTAAACATAAAATTCGATAAATTCTCGTTTAATTATTTGCTGTAAACATTTTTAGAAATGGTATTAGCAGCAGTAACATGAATCCCAAATTCTTCTCCCAATTGCGCCCCCAAAGTTCCGTGGACGAATAATATGCCTAGCATCGCAATCCCTGCTAACAAGTAACTCCACTGCACCTGTCTGGAAGCATCCTTCCGCCAGCGATAGCGTTGCAAACCTCTCCATACAGTCATGGCGACAATAATCCCCAACAGCAAAACGCCACCCAAACCATGTAAAAGCATCGTCCAACCAGCACTCAATCCCCAAGCGCTCTTTTGATCGACTGGTGGATTTGCCAAAAGTAGCTCAAAAAAACCAGTCGCAACCGTGAAAAATGTGATACCTGCTGCTGCTATGAGGTTGTACCAACCGACATCAAAAAAGCTAGAACGGATGGCAGCTAATCCCAAAAATTTGAAAATAGGTTTTTCTAAAGAAAACAACACTCCTGCTATATCAAAAATGATGGCAATGATGAACAAACCCAGCGTTAGATGCACCAACTGCGGATGTATAGGAATCTCGTAGGGTAATCCGTTAGCACCCAGGCGCAATCTCAACTGCTCAATCAGTTGCGAGTTCATGGTGAAACTCCCTGTTTCAAAGCTTGAACTACAGGCTCAACGTGCAACCCATACACCCAAAACAGTTTACTCCCCAAATACACTTGCAAAAACACTAGGCAGACTAACAATGTTGCAGCCCCAAGGTAAGCTGGTGGTACTTTTCGGGGGCTACGGTTGCGAATCACAAAACGCCAAGCTGCGATCGCGGCAACCATCGCCCCCAGTGACCAACCCAAGACGGTATGATAATTCAGTGTTGACTGGGCTGCTTTTTCAGCTTGTGCTAGTCCTGCTTCAAACTGGCCAAAGATAATCGCGATGAAAATTGCGATCGCAGCAACAAACATATTCCAAAAACTCACCTCAAATAAACGCACGTTGCGGGTGAAATAGCCTAGAACATCACACACGAAGGAAAAAAGCACCATTGCAATCACAAAGTGAACGATAATTGGGTGCAAAGGATCGGGGTATGGTAAATTTTGGCTATTCAGAGACAGAGCAGGCATCGCTTTTTTCCTTATAAGTCTAAGTATTTAGATAGATGCTATCCGCCTAACGCATCATTCATATTGTCAAGAATGCTAGTGCTAAAGCCGCATATCAAGTAATTAAAAAAGATTTCAAAAAACGTGATACATTTAAAATTTAAAAACATATTTTGAAATCAGAATTTTCTCGTATTTACTATTTTTTATTAATTATTTATTTAAACATAAAAACTAATCACAATAGCTAGACTTTTCGTCTATTTAGTATACCGATCGATATCAACTCAAACTGATAAACTAGCTTGCTCTGAATATACCATAAATTATTGTTCAGATTGAAATAGCCTTGAAATCTATAACTTAATAAATCTTACAAATAAAGACATAGTATTGTCACAAGAATGACAAACAATTAAAATATTGGTCAGTAAAAGAATATACTTTTTCTCTTTCTCTGGATAGATTAGGAAAATACTAAGTTCTCTTAAAATACTAAAAGATTTTGTTAGTCTCATCGATATTTTAACGATTTGATAATCTAAATTTGCTCAGGCAATACTACGCGAAGCAAGCAAAATTATCATATTATGCAAGTCTTCAGCCACTTACAAAGAATACACGTTTGAAAAGTATTGAAAGCATTATGAGCTATTCCCCTTACCTGCTTAAAGGTCAAAAAGCACTGGTGACAGGTGCTAGTTCTGGGATTGGTGAAGCCATTGCTCGCAATTTGGCTGCATCAGGTGCAGCAGTAGCCATCAACTACCATTCTGAAGCTGAATCAGCCCACAAAATTGTTGATGATATCAAAGCTAATAATGGAGAAGCATTCGCTATTCAAGCCGATGTCAGCAAAGAAGACCAAGTAAAAGCGATGTTTAGCAAAACGCTTCAAGAATTTGGCACTATTGATATTTTAGTAAGTAATGCTGGCATTCAAAAAGATTCAGCATTTATCGATATGACCATTGAGCAATGGAATGCAGTTATTGGGATAAATCTGACGGGACAATTCTTGTGTGCTAGGGAAGCTGCAAAGGAATTCTTACGTCGAGGTGTGAAGCCTAATATTTCTTGTGCAGCAGGTAAAATTATTTGTATGAGTTCCGTGCATGAAGTAATCCCTTGGGCAGGTCATGTTAATTATGCTACTAGCAAAGGTGGTATTAATATGATGATGAAAAGCATTGCTCAAGAACTAGCTCCCCACAAAATTCGCGTTAATAGTATTGCTCCTGGTGCTATCAAAACCCCAATTAACGAATCAGCTTGGGATACTCCCGAAGCAGAAGCAAAGTTACTAAAACTGATTCCGGCGAAACGTGTAGGAAATGTTGAAGATATTGCTAAAGCAGCAGTTTGGTTGGCTTCTGATAACTCCGATTATGTTAACGGTACAACACTATTTGTAGATGGTGGCATGACCTTGTATCCAGGATTTACGGAAAATGGTTAAAGGTAATACCAATTTAATGTGAAGCTGCACTAAATGAGTAACTCTCTATTCTTGGCGCTCTTCTCTTCGAGACGCTTCGCGTTCACGTAGTGTCTCGAAGAGAAGGCGTACTTGGCGGTTCGTTTAATATTCTGTGCAATGAGTCTCATAGTAAAGCTATCTTATACCTTCTGATAGTTTACTTTTAACTGTCAGACACGAGATTGTATGTGGGATGCACGATGCACCTAAGTTTCTGGATAGCTCTTATTTACGCTCATGGCAACTGATTCATCTAAAAAAACAATCTTTGCAGCGATAGGGTCTAATTTAGCGATCGCAATTACTAAATTTATAGCCGCCTCCATTACTGGCAGTTCCGCCATGATTTCTGAGGGAATTCATTCAGTTGTAGATACAGGCGACCAACTTGTACTTTTGCTAGGACTGCACAGAAGCCAAAAACCAGCAGATGATAGCCATCCCTTTGGATATGGTCAAGAACTTTATTTCTGGACTTTTATCGTTGCTATCCTGATCTTTGCAATTGGTGGCGGGATGTCAATTTATGAAGGAATTACTCATTTAATTAACCCCAGCCCTTTAGAAGATCCAATATGGAATTATATTGTATTGAGTATGGCAATAATATTGGAAGGCTTTTCTTGGACTGTAGCTTTAAAAGAATTTTTGCCGACCAAGGGTAAGGAAAATTTTTGGCAAGCAATCAAAAATAGTAAAGACCCAACAGTATTTACAATATTATTTGAGGATACTGCTGCAATTTTAGGCTTAATTGTGGCTTTGATCGGAATTTTTTTAGGGCATTTATTTAATAATGTTTATTTTGATGGTATTGCCTCTATTATTATTGGTATTATCTTGTCTATAGTAGCAGTCTTACTAGCTAGAGAAAGTAAAGGATTATTAGTTGGTGAAAGTGCTAATCCTCAAACTATAGCCAATATCCGTTCTTTATCAAAAACAGAACCAGGGGTACAAGAAGTTATTCGAGTACTAACAATGCAACTTGCTCCACAAGAAGTATTACTCAACTTAGAAATCCAGTTTTCTAAAAATCTCACAGGCGAAGAAATAGCATTAACTGTAGAACGTTTAGAAATAAAAATTCGCCGAAAACATCCTGAAATAAAACAAATTTTTATTGAAGCAAAGTCTTTAGCTGCTACTCGCAAATATTCTCAACCTTTCAATTGAAGGAGAATTTTGTTTCGATAAATATCAACTACAGCATTTCCAAATAGCACTCAAAGCTTATCGGCACAATCAATTATGGTAAAGATTATTGGTCAAGCACAGGCTTTTGGTTCACCAGGTATCGAGCCTCGATGGACTCATGCCAATAAAGATGCAGTCGGAACAGCTTATTTTACCTCTAGTCGGGTTTGGTTTACTGTTTGCAACGGTGTTGTGACAGAAGTCTACCACCCCACAGTAGACAGACCCCAAATTCGAGATTTGCAATATCTAATTTCTGATGGCAAAAGCTTTTTCCATGACGAGAAACGGCATCTGGAATCAAAAGTTGAACAGATGTGGACTCATGGTTTAGGATACCGCGTCACTAATTCTGATCCACAAGGGCGTTATGCTGCGATCAAAGAAGTGATTGCTGACCCCCATTTCTCCTGTATTTTACAACATACAAAGTTAATAGGAGAGAGCGAGTTTATCTCGCAACTCCAGCTATACGCTTTGTGTGCGCCACATTTGGAAGTTGGCGGCAGAGGTAACAATGGTTACGTCATAGAAGTTGCTGGACATCGGATTCTAACGGCCGAGAAAGCAGGAAGATGGATGGTGCTAGGTGCAACGGTTCCCTTTACCCGTCTTTCATGTGGTTATGTTGGTCAAAGTGATGGGTGGACAGATTTAGCTGATAATTTCCAGATGGATTGGGAGTTTGACAGTGCTTTGGATGGCAACATTGCTTTGACTGGACAACTAAATCTAAATGAGAGTCACGAGTTCACTTTGGGACTAGCATTTGGTACAACTCTGCACAATGCAATTTCCACACTGTTTCAGTCGCTAAATATTCCTTTTCAACAGCAGAAGCAACATTATATCGAACAGTGGAAGCGATCGCGCCAAGGCATCAAACCATTAGAAAATATTTCATTCGATGATGGCAACTTGTATCACCACAGCATTAGTCTGCTTTTGGCCCATGAAGACAAAACTTATCCAGGTGCTTTAATTGCTTCCCTAGCAATTCCTTGGGGTGAAGCCAAAGACGACCAAGACCAAGGGGGATATCACCTTGTCTGGACGCGGGATATGGTTAGCAGTGTATCAGGTTTATTGGCTGCTGGGGAAACTGAAACAGCAGTGCGATCGCTAATTTATCTGGCCACGAGTCAGCAGGAAGACGGCGGTTTTGCCCAAAATTTCTGGGTTAATGGGGAACCTTACTGGAAGGGTATTCAACTAGATGAAGTGGGATTTCCCATTTTACTAGCATGGCTACTGCACCAACATAAAATACCACTGACCTTTGATATTTATCCCATGATTTTACGGGCAGCAGGTTATTTAATTCGTCATGGCCCAGCCACCCAACAAGAACGCTGGGAAGAAAACAGCGGCTATTCACCTTCTACACTGGCATCTAATATTGCCGCTTTAATCTGCGCTGCTCAATTTGTTCGTGAACGTGGAGATGAAGCAACAGCACAATTTATCGAAGAATACGCCGATTTTTTAGAATGTCACGTTGAAGCTTGGACAGTTACTACTGAAGGTACTCTTGTTCCTGGCATCAATCGCCATTACATTCGCATTACTCCTACAGATATTAATAATCCTCAACCCAGCGAAAATCCTAATCAGGGAACTATTTTGATTAGCAGTCAGCCTCCTGGTGAACCAGCAGAATTTCCTGCGAAAGAAATTGTGGATGCAGGCTTTCTGCAACTGGTACGCTATGGAATTCGTAAACCTGACGATCCGATTATTGTTGATTCCGTCAAAGTAATTGATGCAGTTTTGAAAGTAGATACACCCGTTGGGCCTTGTTGGCATCGTTACAACCACGACGGCTACGGACAGCAAGAAGATGGCAGTCCTTACACTGGTTGGGGTAAGGGACGCGCTTGGCCTCTCTTGACAGGAGAAAGGGGACATTATGAATTAGCTGTTGGTGGTGATGTCAAAACATATATCAAGGCAATGGAAGGATTTGCTTCAAACACTTGTTTGCTACCAGAACAGGTTTGGGATGAAGCGGATAAACCTGAAAGCCATTTGTATTTAGGAAAACCAACAGGTTCCGCCATGCCTTTAATGTGGGCGCACGCAGAGTATATCAAGCTGCTACGCTCAAATCATGACAATCAGGTGTTTGATTTTATCCCAGAGGTAGCGAATCGCTATTTAGGCGAAAGACAAGAGTGCAAATTATTGGAAATGTGGAAGTTTAACCGTCAAATAGACAAAGTTAAAAAAGGTTATACATTGCGAATTCATGCTTTAGCTTCTTTCCGGTTGCATTGGTCGCAGGATAATTGGCAAACCGTAAAAGATACACCTTCGACTGCCACAAAATTAGGAGTAGACTTTGTAGATATCTCTGTTTCAAATAACCAACAACAGCCAATAACCTTTACCTTTTTCTGGATTGAAAGTAGCAAATGGGAACAGCGAGATTATACAGTTTTAGTTGAGTAATTAGTCTTTCCAGAAAACATAATTATTATATGGCTAAGATTTAATTTTTTAAAAATACCTCCTTCGTACAACTCAAAAAGCCTTTTTGCCTATTGCCTCTTGCCTTCCCACGCAAGTAACTTAAACAATCAAAGCGGAAATTCTAGAAAACTTTCCTCAACGATCTCAAATTTTATGATCAGCCAATTTTCTAGTTGCGTAATCAATGTAGTATCTAAAGCGGTGTGTAATGACTCATCTTATCGGTAAAAAAACTGTTTGGCAGAAATTGGCTTTAAGAATTTTTAGTATGGCATTGCTGCCTACATTAACTACTTATCCTGCTTTTGGTGCAGAGCGCCTAAAATTTAGTTATGGTGTTTTAGAAAGGTCTATCCCCATTAGTTCGCTTGAAAACTATGCTAAAACAGGCAATGTAGATGATGATTTTGCTGGATATAGTAAGTATGTAGACAAAAAACAACTAACTCAACTGCGGAAAGTTTTACTAACTCGCATTCCCTTAAATGAAGTAGAAATTTCGCAGTTTCTTTATACACCAATTGGTGAGCGATTATTACAAAGATTGGGGAAAATTATTCAGACAGAATCTAGATTGTCAGGCTTTTATGCAATTCGCTCGGCACTAATTTTATCAGCCGCAGATAAAAACGATTTCACTCTATTAAATATATTACAAAAGTTTCCTGCAAACTCAATTTCAATAAACTTAAACCAGACTTTAGAAATAGTAGAGACATTACAAGATTTAGTAAATCAAACTCAAAATGCAGTAGCACTTATTAACGAAGAATCTCAAAAAAATGTAATCACTGTTTCTAAGCTTGATTCTATTCCCTTGATGGACTTAGGAAAAACCGGAAGTTTTCGTTTCTCCAAGCAAACTATTACCCTTAATGACCTTTCACGTAATAGAAGATTCTTAGCTGATATTTACCTCCCAGTTGCTCCAACTCCTGGGAAGATCATTGTTATTTCGCATGGACTTGGTTCTGATAGAACAAGTTTTGCATATCTAGCTGAACATCTCGCTTCTTATGGTTTTGTGGTTGCTGTTCCAGAACATCCGGGTAGTGATTCAAAACAACTACAAGCATTATTAAAAGGTACAACAAATCAAGTTACTAACCCTAGAGAACTTATTGATAGACCTTTAGATATTAAATATTTACTAGATGAACTCACTAGGTTATCTAAGTCTAATCCAACCTTTCAAGGACGTTTAAATTTAGATCAAGTTGGTGTGATAGGGCAATCATTTGGTGGATATACAGCTTTAGCATTAGCTGGTGCAAAGATAAATTTTGAGCAATTGAAAGCTGATTGTCCAGCTTTGGAGGATACGTTAAATGTCTCGCTATTACTTCAATGTTTGGGTGTTAATTTACCAAATTATCAATATAATTTATCGGATACAAGGATAAAAGCAGCAATTGTCATTAATCCAGTTGGTAGAAGTATTTTTGGTCAGGCTAGCCTTAGCCAAATCAAAATCCCTGTAATGATTGTATCTGGCACTTCTGATACTGTTACTCCGGCTTTACTAGAACAAATTCAGCCTTTTACTTGGTTAACAACTTCAAATAAGTATTTAACGCTTATCAATGGCGGGACACACTTTTCTACGATTGCCGAATCACCCAATTCAAGCATTCCTATTCCTATACAAGCAGTCGGTTCAAGTCCAGTTTTAGCACGTCGCTATGTTAAAGCTTTAAGTGTTCCTTTCTTCGAAACGTATATTGCTGGACAGCCAAGTTACCTTCCATACTTGAGTACAGAATACGTTAATAAAATTAGTCAGCAACCACTACCGTTAAGTCTAATTACATCTCTGACATCTGAAGAACTAAAAAATTATAAATAACCTCTAATAAAGATGAAGCCAACGCGCTTTGTGCATCTACGTTTTTGGTTTATTTATTTTTTTTGTACTCCCTAATGCAATAATTTCTTCAAAGCAGAAGCAGTCTACCAGATTGGTTAGTGCCACGATCAGATGATCGTGCTGCTCAGGAATTTGTTCAATCAGCATAAGAATTTCTTTAGCATTTATTCGGAGCGCTGCCTGATGCAGTTGCTCAATCCAGTCGCTAGGCATGACGCTTAAATCTGCAACCGTTAATTTAGGTGTGATGAATGAAGCGTTAGAAGGCCAAGATGCTTTTTCCTGATTTTCTCGTTCATCAGCATAAACATAACGAACACCCAAATATTCAGCCATCTTTTCAAAAATTACGGTTGTCCGAAATGGCTTACGCACAAAGTCATCAAAACCTACGGACAGCGCTGTTAAGCGGTCTTCCTCAAATGCGCTTCCGGTCAATGCAATGATAATTGGAGTTTGAGCGCCTGTTGCTTTAATATGTTTGGTTGCCTCAAATCCGTTCATAATTGGCATCCGTAGATCCATCCAAATGAGGTGAGGCGACCAATTTTGCCAAAGTTCGATCGCAGCTTGACCATTTACCGCTTCCCGTACCTCAAAGCCAACGGGTGTTAATAACTCAACTAGAAGCTGCCGATTTTCTAGTTTATCCTCAACAATCAGAATGCGATAGCTGGGTTGTCCCTTTTCTAAACCGATAACTTGCCGACTTGGTGCAGGCGTTGGCAAGGTATCCATAATTACTGCACGAGTTCGGATATCAAAGGTAAAAATTGAGCCTTTTCCGAGCGTGCTATTCACCCTTATATCTCCGCCCATGAGCCGCACAAATCGCTGGCTGATGGGTAATCCAAGTCCAGTCCCTTCCTGAGCTTTTTGTCCCGCCTCTGTTTGGACAAATGGCTCAAATAGACGATTAAAGTCAGAATCAGCAATACCGCAACCTGTATCTTCGACGCTGAAGTTCAGGGTGATGGGTTCATCTGGTGTGATGTTTTGGTTAGGAGTTTCTACCCGCAAGGTTACTTGACCGATCCGCGTAAATTTAATTGCGTTTCCTAATAGATTAACTAGAACTTGGCGTAATTTACTCTCATCGGCGCAGATGTATTGGGGGATGGTTGGCGATCGCTCCAAAATGAGTTTTAATCCTCTAGATTGGGCTTTCAATGCAAACATCTGTTGCAGACGATCCAAAAGCCCGTACAGGTCAAAATTTGTTTCACTGAGGATAACTCGACCTGCTTCAATTTTGGACATTTCCAATACATCATTGATTAAGGTCAGTAAGTCTTCGCCACTGCGGTTGATCGTGTCAAGATATTCCTGTTGCTGTGAGTTGAGCGATCGATTTCGCAGCAGCAGTTGGGTAAAGCCAAGGATGATGTTAAGAGGAGTCCGCAGTTCGTGGCTCATATTAGAGAGAAACTGGCTTTTGGCGAGGTTGGCAGCATCTGCGGTTTCTTTGGCTTGCTTGAGCGCGGCTTCGGTTTTTTTCTGCTTGGTGATATCACGAGCCACCCAAAGCACTGTATTGTCAGATAATGGCGAAACACTAGCTAAAAACCAAGTTTCTCGATTCTTGTTCGCTAAGTGGTATTCAACAAAAACATTCTTGCGACTTCCATCAGGGTTTCGGGGTTCTTCTTTTAGATGCAGTGCTTGCTGAATGGCATCAAGTATTAAATTGGCGATTTCTTTCGGTAAAACTTCATCAACTTTTTTGCCAATGCGATCCATATCAGGCTTATAAGCAAAAGATTGTGTTAGCACATACTTTGTTTGCACATACTTTTGGTAACGTCCCTCTGCATCAAAAACCACTACCATATCAGTCATAGCAGCGAACATTAACCGGAGTTCTGCTTCGGATGTTTTTAGTGCTGCTTCTACTTTTCGGCGATCCCTTTGGGCAGCTTCGCTAACGCGAATTTCCCTTTGAAGTTGGGCATTTTTCTCTCCAAGTTCTCTGGTGCGTTGCGTGACTCGGCTTTCTAATTCTTCGTTGGTTCGTGCTAGGGCTAAAAAGGATTCACGCAACTGATGAGCCATAAGGTTAAAAGACTCCGCCAAAGAGTTTAGCTCGGTTGTACTGTTCACAGAAACCTTTTGATCTAAGTTTCCGGCGGCGATCGCTTTGGCTGTACTTCCCAGTCGGAGAATTGGCTGTGTAATCCAGTGAGCGGTAAGAATGCCCAATCCAGTTGCAAGTGCAAACGCAACTAGACAAAGCAAAATTGTTGAACGAGTATTGGCATTGATTTGATCCATGAAATCCCGTTCTGGGACAACTACGACGATTAGCCAGTCCAATCCCTGCTGCTTCATCGGTACAACTTGTAAAAATTGCCGTTGACCCTCAATGTCAAAATCTAGTTGTTGTTTTTCGGTAATCTGGGTTAAGTCTACAAAGTGTTGCTGCAAATATTCAGCAGTGCGTCGCGTCAAAATATCATTACTGGCGATCGCCTGAACTCGAACCGGATTCTGATCTATGATTGGGGCTGTCGGATTTGCAATTACGTAGGGTTGTTGAGTGGCAGAACTCCCAACCAATAATCCTGTTTGGCGTTCTAGGATGAAAGTTTCACCCGTTCGCCCGATTTTGAGACTCCGCAGATATTGACTAATCCCAGTCAGTGAAAAATCGACAGCAGTAACGCCGAGCAGATTGCCGCCATCATCATAGATTGGCAAGCTGGCATTTAGCACATATTTGGGTGTGGCAAACAGTTTATAAATTCCACCCCAGCTAGCTGTCTTAGACTTAACTGCCGATTGATACCACGGACGAGTCCGAGGATCGTAATTAGGCTTGGATCTTAAAAGTTGAGTGTAATGTCCTGGTTGATCTGCGGCATAAATCCGAATTTCATTTCCAGTGGACTTACCTGAAAGTTTCACCTCAAACTTACCATCATCCGCCCTTTGAACTGCAACGTGTTCACCATATTCTGACCCAACGTAAACTGCTGTCACTGTGTCAAAGGTCTTCAGTTGATACCAAAGGTGTTGTTCTAATGTTAATAATTTTTGGATATTAAGTTCACCCAGTTTAATGGCATTAGCATTTAGTTGATTGATTTTATGAGGCGTTTCAACATATACCTTTAGGTACTGCTGGATTCGAGCCGTGATTTCATTTCGGAGTTGGATTGCAACTTCATTGACTGCTCGTTGCCCATTATGTATTGATAGCCACCCAGTTAGCCCTACGGCTAGAGAAATTTGCAGTACAAACGGCACTACAAGAATGTGGCGCAACTGCACATTTTTAGTCAGCTTTGAAAATCGAAGGGTGAAAGAAGGCATATCCGAATTCCTGAAATTAAACAGCAATGTTGGGGTAATAATATTTACACAAAAGCCTCTTAATTTTGATGAATTATATTTGGCATAATTATAGAAGATGAACTGTCTCAGATGATATTACCCTCTTGGGTAATATTGAGAATTAATACATTACCTTATTATGTGAGAGTTTGAATTTATCTTTTTCTTAAAAAGTTCAAAATCTTCTAAGTCCTTCTCCTTTAAGAAACGCTACATATAGCTTGCTTGTACCGAGCTAAGAGGATGTTTGAAAAGTCCTCTTGTCGGTATCAAAAATTTTAGATCCCCCTAAATCCCAGGGCCGTTTCATTCCCTAAAAGGCTCTGATTTACAAGCGTTTCAGGCAAAAAAGTCAGGTGACTAAAAAATCTGATTGGGCAAGAAAATCGCGATCACACTGAAATTTAGTCGTTGAGGTGGTAGCTTTTCGATTAGCAAATCAAGCAAATTTCTAACTCCTACTCTTGACAAAATCTCTAAGAGATCGAATGAAACAGCCCTGCCCTAAATCCCCCTTCAAAAGGGGGACTTTGATTCCGGTTCCCCCCTTTTTTAAGGGGGGTTAGGGGGGATATAAAGTGCCTAAAGTTACAGCGAAATACTTTTCAAACAACCTCTAACTCTGGTACGCTGCCTAGCTACTCAATCTTGAAAAATCAAGTTAAAAAACGGCTAATAATAAGGTTATAACTTGATTTAAAATGGTGAAAAAATTATTTTAAATAATTAAAATGAAAAATTTTTACGTATATAGTTTATTTTTAATTACTACTAATAAAAATAACTTAAGTAGGTAAACGGATAGAAAACAATAATATAAACAAATGTAAATTTATCAGTGCCTTGGAAATTACAAGTATCATCAATAGATTTGTTACATGAATGGAATTTATTATCACTTATAATCCATAATTTATTTACATTACGTTACCACTAGCTTGATAATTAACGACTCTCTTAGCCCTTTGAGAAGTATGGAATTAAGCCAATCATCCAAGGGAGACATTCTCATAGTTGATGACACTCTAGATAATCTTCGCCTTTTATCAGCAATGCTTACCGAGCAAGGATACGAAGTGAGGAGTGTTACCAATGGTTCTATGGCGTTAATTGGTATACAAGCTCAACCTCCAGATTTGATTCTGCTCGATATTACCATGCCCGGAATGAACGGCTATGAAGTATGTCAGCGACTCAAATCTAATCCTCAAACACAAGAGATTCCTGTCATTTTTATTAGTGCGTTGAATGAGGTATTTGATAAAGTGAAAGCCTTTTCGGTTGGAGGCGTTGATTTTATTAACAAACCTTTTCAGATTGAAGAGGTGGTTGCTCGAATGGAGCATCAACTCAAACTTTGCCGCTTACAAATGCAACTCCAGGAGCAAAATCGGCGCTTGCAGGAGACAGAAGCAGAACTAAGGCGATCGCTCGATCATCAAAAAGCGCTGAATCAACGCATCGAGGAAATGGTGGCGCTAGAAGAACGCAATCGCATTGCGCGTGACATCCACGACTCTCTAGGACATTCCCTCGTAGCGCTAAATGTGCAAATGGAAACAGCATTAACCCTTTGGGAAACCGATCCTAATCGGGCGCGATCGTTTTTATTAGCAGCGAAAAAATTGGGTTCTGAAGCTTTGCAAGAGGTACGGGAATCAGTTTCGGCAATTCGCTCCGATCCACTCCACGGACAATTACTCGAAAATGCGATCGCTAACCTTGCAGAGGAATTCTATCACCTCACCGATGTCTTACCATACTGCAAAATTGATTTGTCACAACCGCTTTCCGATTCAGTAAATCATGTTGTGTATCGCATTATCCAGGAAGGGCTAACCAATATTTATAAACACGCCAATGCCACAGCTGTTCAAATTAGAATTCAAACAACGGCGGGGGGGCTATCGTTGATACTCCAAGATAATGGCAAAGGCTTTGAATGCGATCAATCCGTTGCCGGATACGGACTCCAGGGAATGCGAGAACGAATGGCTACAGTAAATGCCCAGCTAGAAATTGTCAGTAAACCGGGCGCTGGTTGTCGAATTGTTGCTAACTTTGCCAGAGATGAGGGAGGAGGAGGCTGACAGGTGTAGGTTTTTTATTTATGCATGAGTGGGCACTCTTAAACAGAGTTCTAAACGTGGTTCAAATAACGAAATTTCGTTCTTGGGTGGAAAATCAGAAATTAAAATTTGAGTTCTCAACCAACGGAAAAACCCTATTTCAGCCACATTTGTTAAATACCTACACCTGTCAGCCTACCCCTCCCCCCTCTGCCTCTTCTCCCTGCTCCCTTCCCCCTGTCTCTTCATGGAGCAGATTTTTCTTCAGCTTTTCTTTATTCACCCAATGTTGCATTTTTTTAAACATCTGTTACATTACTTTACAGACAGTTACAACTGCTACAACACTTGAACTTTGGAGTTTTACTCATGACAGGTTTTAAGAATCCTGCGCCTATTGTTTCAGAAGATCCTAATGCTGTGCGTTTTGGCTTCACTCCTCAAAGTGAAAATTGGAACGGTCGTCTTGCAATGATTGGTTTTTTATCTGCGATTTTGATTGAAGCTTTTTCTGGTCAAGGGTTACTCCATTTCTGGGGCATCCTCTAAATTGATCGTAGTAGGGGTACACGGCTGTCATTAGTGTTTACTGAAACCAAAACCCTTTTAAAACCTCATTTCCAGGTTTAACCTGGATGGGCTGCAACTGCTTACTGGCTTTGACTTGAAGTTGACATCAATGCACAGTTGCGACCCCCTACTAACCATCTATATTCCACACACATCATTCGTTGCTAATCTATGGCAGCTGTTGAGATTGGTGCAAAATACCAGATTTTTCCGGTTAAGCCAAAATATAAGTGAATAACTACTTTACATTGAATATGTATAGCTAAAACTCATGGAAATACCCCAACGCGTATCTGTCCGCTACAAAGACGCGTCTTTCAATAGCAACGAGATCCGCTTAAGAACCTTCCGGCTTGGGTTACAAATATGGGAAGAACAAACCAAACCGAGAAAAACAGAGCTTTATCAGTTTATATCGTCTTGCTTGAAACAAGTTGATCGGCAAGATCGTTTTATGTTTTCTCTACTGTTCATAGAATTAACAGACATGATACGTAATTCTTCGCTGGAAAGGGGAACGAAAGAGGTTTTGATTAAAACAGCTTTTAGGGAGTTTGCTTGTGCGATAACAGACTTTGAAGACGTTGGCAAATAAAGTTAATCATGAGGGTGCTGGTATTCTGTAGATGTAGCCCACCCCGGCATCACTCTAACTAATCGAGTAGGGTATTTATAAGTAAGCAGCTTTCCAATCAGATTAGTTTTTTTGCTAAATGCGCGGATGGGTAGGTGTTGGGGAAAGGATAACTAGAAAAATGGCTGAACTGTGCTATATGCAAGAACTTGGGAGCGATGCCTGCGGCGGGCTATGCCTACGCATTTCCAACCATCCGCGCACCTTATGGAGACTAGTTTTCAGCCATTTGCCTCTAGCAAAATCACAATTCATCGTGTTATCATTTCAGCATTCGCGCAACCGAACCTTGAAAACCAAATAGGGCAAAGCTTTCAGAAGCCAGCGATTGCAATTATCTTAAATCCCTATTAGGGATTGAAACTTGCTAACTGGAAATTTGAAGCTATCTCTGCTCATTGCAATTATCTTAAATCCCTATTAGGGATTGAAACACTACTACCCAAGTTGGTAAACAAGTATTGTGAATTGCATTGCAATTATCTTAAATCCCTATTAGGGATTGAAACTTATCGATAATTGAATCCTATTAGAAGGATTCATATTGCAATTATCTTAAATCCCTATTAGGGATTGAAACCCACTAGCGGCAATTAACAATCCTATTAGAAGGATTCATATTGCAATTATCTTAAATCCCTATTAGGGATTGAAACTCCAGGGGTGGGACTGTTTACGGGGATGGCTACCTTACAAATTGCAATTATCTTAAATCCCTATTAGGGATTGAAACATATATTAGCCAGTGGGAACAAGACCATCAACAAAAATTGCAATTATCTTAAATCCCTATTAGGGATTGAAACGGTAGGTAATACCAAATATCGCCCACATTACAATTGCAATTATCTTAAATCCCTATTAGGGATTGAAACGTAAGTATGGCGGTGGAGGTACTACAGGTGGAGGCAATTGCAATTATCTTAAATCCCTATTAGGGATTGAAACGACATTTAGGGTTAACCCAAGTTAGTATATTAAAATTGCAATTATCTTAAATCCCTATTAGGGATTGTGAAAATGAAAACACAGATGAACACTGATAATTTATCTGTATCCATCTGTGATTATCTGGTGTCAATACCTGGGAATTTTAAACCATTAAACTTGTTGTATTTCTGGACGACCATCTTCAACCACAAATGAAGCCCGCTTACTAAGCGTGCCAAATGGGGTTGTGACATTTGACATAACCAAATAGTCTGTCTGCCAGTTTGTGGGAGTCAGGGAACAACGAACATAGCCCCGTTGATTATTGAAAAACTTAATGTGTGGGTTATCGGGTAAGTAAGCTTCAACTGCGGGGGTGCTGTCTGAGCCATCACCACCAGAGCTAATTGAAGAACAGACGAATTCACTGCCAACTGTGGCGGATTGTGGATTATCAAAGTTAGCTTTGAGATTCATCGCCCAGTGGGAATGTACATCGCCTGCTAAGGATACTGGATTAGAGGGCTGGCGCTGTCCGAGGAAAGCCATGAGGCGATCGCGCGAAGCTACATAACCATCCCATTTATCCATGCTGTAAGTTCCGCCTTCTCCTGGTTTCATGTCTCGTTGAGCAATGGGAACCTGCTGTGCCAAAACATTCCACTTCGACTGTGAGCTATTTAAACCATCGAATAACCAATCCTCCTGTGCTTTACCGGTAATGGTTGCATTGGGATCTAAATTCTCTGGGCAACGTTCTTTAGTACCATCACCACAGGGCTGATCGGTGCGATATTGGCGGGTATCTAAAACATGGAAGGTGGCTAAATTACCAAAGGAAAGCCGACGGTAAAGTTGCATATCAGGGCCAACGGGACGCGAGAAGGGGCGCAGTGGCATGTGTTCGTAGTAAGCCTGATAAGCAACAGCCCGCCGTTGCAGGAAAATTGCTCGATCCTGATCTGGTTCAGTATCAATTTCTGAAATATTGTTGGCGTAGTTGTTTTCTACTTCGTGGTCATCCCAGGTAACAATCCAAGGAAATGCTGCATGGGCTGCTTGCAGATTGGTATCAGTTTTATAAAGGGCGTGACGGTTGCGGTAATCTTCTAAGGTGAGAATTTCTGTACTATTGTGCTTTCTGGGACTAGTAGTTGAGATTCCCCCTTCATAGATGTAATCACCAACATGCACTACTAAATCGAGGTCGTCCTGTGCTAGATATTTGTAGGCAGTATAGAATCCCTGCTGATAGTTTTGGCAGGAGACTAGACCAAAGTTAAATTTACTCAAATAGCTATTTGCTAAAGGTGCTGTCCGAGTGCGGCCAATAGGGCTAGCATCTTGACCAACCAGAAATCGATACCAATACCAAGTATCAGATTGCAGTCCTTCTACCACAACTCGCACTGAGTGAGCTAGTTGTGGAGTTGCAAGTACCGTACCTCTAGAGACAATGCGCCTCATATCAGGATCAGTTGCTACTTCCCAGCGAATTGGCACATTCACAGGTTGCATTCCTCCTCCCTCTAAGGGTTCAGGAGCGAGACGAGTCCAAATCACTACGCTGGTAGGATAAGGTTCGCCCGATGCTACACCCAAGGTAAAAGGATAATTAGAAAATCTACCTGTAGCGATCGCTGTTTGATGAGAAAATTGATTAGCGATCGCTAAACCAGACAATGCTCCTGCCCCGATAATTAAGTTGCGTCGTTTCATTCGACTATGCAAGAACTGCTCAAAATTCCGGTAATCTACCATTCTCTACTCCTGAGTAACAGGTAAGTTAAAGCGCAGCAACAGCTAACACAAAGAAGGCAGGGTAATCGTAGGCAAACTTAGTAATTAATTCCCTTACCAAAATCAGGTTTTAATTCCCATTTTTCCCATTATTATCAATGTGTTAGATGTTATGTCGCTACAGAAAAGCCTACTAATAAGAGATTAATTTTTGGCAAAGAAAGCATTAATATCAACTTAATGAAGGTTAGATTTTAACCTTTTTCATCAATGTTACTTTTCTCTTCATCATCAAGCCAAAGCTACAAGCAAAGAGAGCGCCAAATAAAGGTGTAGGTTCAGGTACTTGTGTATAGGAAACTTTACCTGATATGGGTTCAGCATCTGGAGAAGTTCTAGAGAAAATTGTAAAATCTTCACCAATGATTTCGTAACTGATAGAACTAGCAGGATTAGATTTATCGTTGAACAGATAATCTAATGCAAAAGATGTTTGTCCTGTTAAAGATGTGGTTTGAAATGCAATAGGAAAGTCTGGATAATTCGTATCATCTTGTTCTGTGTAAATGGTAGAATCACCATCAAATTGAAAAGAGAGCGACTTAATAGTAGCTTCGGGAGTATAGTCATTACTCAGAGTTGAGTCGTCAAAGCTAAAAAAGCCATTACCCTTAGTTATAGGACTATCAACTGTGAAAGCGTAATTAATAATTGCAGCAGATACAGATTTTGCATCTACAACAGCAAAACCTAAAGTTAGGCTAGCAGCAGCAATGGCTAATTTTGAAACTATTTTCATTTCCATTTTCCTCACAATAAACTGATATCACTGATTAGAATAGTGATAGAAATTAATGATTCTTCCCTTTTTAAGAAAGAGAAATAAGTCTCCAAATAATTGGATGCACCTTATATTAAAATTGCGAGTTTAAGCAGACTTTAATTAGAGGTAAAATAAGATCAAATTTAAGTTTGCAATATATAAGGCTTCTCCTACTCTGCGGGAAGCCCTTTGCGTCTATATCATATAGTTTTGTGTAAGGGACTTCCAAATAAAAAAATATCCCAAAACTGACGCAAAAATACTCTCTATTTCTTCCTCTGTGTTCTCTGCGTCTCTGTGGTTCGTTTTGGATAACTGATTTGTTGGAAGTCCCTAAGTCCTATAAAGATTATTGAATTCAGCAAAAACCTTTTCAAATAAAAATCTTCGTTCGTATTCAGGACTAAAATCCTAGCTTTGGGGACATTAGTCCCCACTACAAACTACTTATTATGAGTCATAACCCACAACTAAAATCAAACACGAAATGAAGACAGTCGCTATAGAATACTACTCAATTATTCTTCTAACATTTTGAAGAATCGAGTAAAGTAATCTGGAAAAGTTTTTGCTGTACAACCAGGATCTTTAATTACAATTCCTGGAACCTTCAAGCCAGTGACAGCAAAAGCCATCGCCATTCGATGATCGTGATAGGTTTCAATCTCCGCTGGGGTAATGGGGCCAGGCTCAATTTTTAGTCTATCTGGAAATTCTTCAACCTGAACTCCTAGTCGACGCAACTCTGTGACAACAGCTTTAATTCGGTCAGTTTCCTTATAGCGAATATGTTCCACGTTACGAATGGTAATCGGTGAACTGGCAAAGGGCGCGATCGCAGCTAATGTTTGCACCAAATCCGAGATATCATTCATGTCAATGTCGATGCCTTGCAATTGCTTCGGCCCCGTCACTTCGGTGTAATCATCCGAATCTTTAATTTGGCAACCCATCTGTTCTAAAACATTCAGCCACAGAATATCACCCTGACAAGATTGTTTCGTCAAATGTTTGACGCGCACCCTTCCCCCCGTGACGGCGGCGGCGGCAAAAAAGTAAGAAGCATTTGACGCATCGGGTTCTACTGTATAATGTTGAGCTTGGTAACGTTGACCCGCTTTGATCTGAAATTGATTATCGCCGATTTGATTCACCTCCACGCCAAAATCTGCCATCAGGCGACAGGTCATTTTGATGTAAGACAGAGAAACCAGTGTACCCTCAACCTCAAAAATCGTATCCTGTTGAGCATAAGGCGCAATCATCAGCAATGCCGAAAGTTGCTGACTTGTTTGGTTAGCTTTTAAACGAAAATTTCCGCCAGCGAATCCTTGGCTATAGACGGTGTAGGGCATAAACCCAGAGTTTCCCTCAAAGTTAACGGTTGCTCCACCCGTTTGCAGCACCGTCAGCATGTCGCCCATCGGCCGTTCTCGCATCCTGGGAACCCCATCTAGGCGATATTCACCGTTACCTAATGCCACCAGCGCCGAGATAAACCGTGCTGTAGTACCTGATAAACCCACAAATAAATCTGCCTGTTTCGCTGGGATATCGCCTCCCCTTCCTGCAACCTGAATCTGGGCCAGATTAGGATTCAGAGTTATGGGAATACTCAATTCCTCTAAACATTTGGCAAAATACTCGCTGTCTTCACTAAATAAGGCATTTTCTAAAATGGAGTCACCTTGTGCCAAAGCAGCCACAAGCAACGCCCGATTGGTAAGACTTTTAGAACCGGGAATTTCTACCGTGGCATCCACTGGCCGATTTAGAGCAGGAATTGCAATGGTATCCACGTTAAACCTCTACGTAGGCGGTTAGCTACAACTTTATATATTCCCATATTGTGACCAAAAGGGGGAGGGGCGGGAAGAGGTAGGGGAGCAGGGGGAGATGAGGAAGAATAACCAATGCCCAATGCCCAATGTCCAATGCCCAATAGTTTGTAGTTGAGTGAAAAATTTGATCTTGCTTTTGGGAATACTTAATTTATTCACTTGAATAATTTAGAACTTAGACATTATCAATATGAAACGGATTAAACCATTCCTATATTTTCTAAGCTTTTCCTTCCCTTTGGGTTTGCTTTCTGCTTTAACAGCACAGGTACACGCTCAGTCGTACCATCCCAACAAAACTTGGCAAATTAGTCAGGCATTTAAGCCACCACAGCGAGGCAAACCTCCTGCAAGTGCTGGTGGTTCTACCCGTGGCGGCTCTTGCCTAATAGGGAAAAAATTAATAACTCCCTTAATGCCTCCAGATAAATTAGGGCTGACATTTGCTCAATATCCAACATTTTTCTGGTATGTACCTCCATTTCAAGTTAAAACAGCTAAGTTTGTGCTGCTAGCTGAAGACCAGAATGTATTTTATGAAACGTCTTTTAAGCTTCCTCCTAAACCTGGAATTATTAGCTTCAAACTTCCTGAGAGTTCCCCCGGTCTTACTGTAGGTAAAACTTATCACTGGTATCTAACAATTGTTTGTAATACTCAAGACTCCAGCGATAATCCGACTGTAGAAGGTTGGGTGGAACGCACTCAACCAGGCTCATCGTTGTCGGAGGCGTTAGCAAAGGCAAATGTGTACAAGTTACCCACCATTTATGCAGAAGCTGGGATTTGGCATGAAGCGCTGACTAGTTTGGTGCAGCTACGCCGGACTGAGCCGAATAATTTTAAAGCGAAGCTAGATTGGAGACAATTTTTCAAGTCTGTAGGTTTGAGTGCGATCGCTTCAGAACCATTGATCGATTGTTGCACATCTAAGAAAGAAGGGCATGGGGCATTGGGCATTGGGCATGGGGCTAAAGCAGAATTCCCAACTCCCAACTCTTCAACAGACGCGATTAATCGCGTCTCTACTCCTAACTCCTAACTCAGCACGGGCTGAACGCCCCGCTACCGCTAACAGCACTAAATCTTATGTGGGCAAAGCTGAAATCGCAAATCTGGCAATGGCGTGGTGTTTTACTTGCTGTCCCCAATATTACAGCCCTGGTGATTGCACTACGTTTGACTGGATTACTGCAATTATTGGAATTGGCAGCACTAGATCAATTTTTTCTCCTTCGTCCACAAGAATCGCCTGATACCCGCATCGTCATAGTTGAAATTAATGAGGCAGATATCCGTAAGCAGAGGCAGTGGCCTATGTCTGATGGAAAACTTGCCAGTTTGTTAGAGAAAATCAAACAGCAACAACCCAGAGCGATTGGTTTAGATATTTATCGTGATTTACCCGTCAATCCTGGTCATGAAGCTTTACTTAAGGTGTTTAAATCTACTCCAAATTTGATTGGAGTCCAAAAAGTCTCTGATACTGTTGATAGTTCGGCAGTTGATTCGTCTCCAGAACTAAAGCGACTCGATCAAATTGGGTCAAATGATTTACCCATAGATGGGGATGGCAAAATTCGGCGATCGCTATTATACGTAAATTTAAATAATGATCAGATTCTGGAAAGCTTTGGGTTAAAGCTGGCATTGTTGTACTTGAAACCTGAAGGCATTACCGCCAAGCCATCAGCAACTAACTCTAATTATTTGCAGTTAAATCGTGGTGTTTTCCCGATTTTTGAAGCTAATGATGGGGGTTATGTCCGAGCAGATGCGGGAAGTTACCAAGTTCTGTTGAACTACCGAGGACGGATACAGCAGTTTACTAAAGTTTCTCTGGGCGAAGTTCAAGATAAACCCATTCCACCAGACTTAATGCGGGACAAGGTGGTGTTAATTGGTGCTACTGCTGAGAGTTTGAAGGATCTATTCTATACGCCCTACAGCAGTAATGTCTTGACCGATCCAGAACGAATGGCGGGTATAACAATTCATGCTAATTTGATTAGTCAAATTTTAAGTGCGGCAATGGATGGTCGTCCATTGATTAAGTGTTTACCTGAGCCACTAGAATGGCTATCAATTTTAATTTGGTCAATTATTGGTGCTAGCTTGTGTTGGCTACAACGCCACAGTAGCAACCAGAAAACCCTTATGGCTGTTAGTGTTCTGCTAGCAGGTGGCGGTTTAATTGGTGGTAGTTTTCTTGCGTTTTTGGCTGGTTGGTGGATTCCTGTTGTCCCTTCATTGCTGGCATTCACTGGTTCTGCGATCGCACTTACTCAGTATATTGCTCAAAGCGCTACCGAGATGCGAAAAACCCTCGGTCGCTATCTAACTGATGAAATCGTCTCCAATATCCTAGAAACTCCTTCTGGGTTAAAGCTAGGGGGAGAACGGAGAAAAGTTACGGTTCTTGTGTCTGATTTAAGAGGATTTTCGGCTATTTCCGAACAATTACCGCCTGAAGAAGTAGTAAAGATTTTGAATCTTTATTTGGGAACAATGACAGATGTGATTAATCAGTATAAAGGCACGATTAATGAGTTTATGGGTGATGGCATTTTTGTGATATTTGGTGCGCCAATTAGCCGCATAGATGATTCCCAAAGAGCGATCGCTTGTGCTATTGCTATGCAATTGGCAATGCAGCAAGTAAACGAACAAAATCGGCAAATGAATTTCCCAATCCTCGAAATGGGAATTGGGATGAATACAGGCGAGGCCGTAGCGGGAAATGTTGGTTCTCAAAAACGCGCTCAATATACAGTTATTGGCAGTCATGTTAATTTGGCTGCTCGAATTGAATCTTATACAGTGGGAGGACAGATTTTAATTTCTGAAAATACCTGTAAAGATGCCAATATTGACCTTCAAATTGCTGGACAACTACAAATAGAACCCAAAGGGATGAGACACCCTGTGACAATTTGTGAAATTCGTGGCATTGGCGGTAAATATAATTTATTCTTGCCTCAAGATAATGAAGAAATAATCATTCTCAATCAAGAAGTACCTGTAAAATACACCATTTTGCAGGGAAAATATGCAGTGGGCAAAGTATTTCTGGGAGCATTGATTAGCCTCTCGGAAAAAGGGGCGCAATTGCGATCGTTAGATTCTTTAGAAATATTGAGTAATCTCAAACTCAAGCTATTGATTGAAGCAGAAATGGCTACAGAAGAAGAACATATCTATGCCAAGGTGATCCAACAGTCTAATGTTGACAAGCATCTTTTTCTGCTTCGGTTTACAGCCGTTCCCCCAAAAGCGATGGCAATGCTCAATGCACTCCGTCAGCCTGAGTCAGGTTAGGGCATCAATATTTAAATGGTAACGAAGGGAGGTGTATATAAATCAGGTTAACTGAAAAAGTAGGTAGTTCAGATTTTTTTTAAAACAGTAGCAATTGTTGCTGATGCAACCAAGCGATCGCGGTAAGATTTTGGACTTAAGCCCGATCCAACTCCAATAACTCCTTAATAATTCGTAATTTTTAATTTATGCTATAGAGCAACTAAGTTGAGTTATGGAGATAAAAATATGATTTTTTCTAAAACTGAAATTCCATTACATCCAAAGGACAAATGACGAACATAAACAACTTTCAAAGACTTGTAGAACTTGCAAACGAATATGGGATTATTTGCCAGCCAACACCAGAAGAATGCTTAATTGCATCCTTGCCTGGAGATGAAGATTTTTTATTAGCTTTTACTTGGTCTGGTGCAGTTGAAGGAGAGCCGCCAGAGCATGAATTAATAGCAATTAGTGTACAAGATATAGTTAAAGAAGTTACTGTTGCAGCTTGGCAGATTCCTATTTATTTATTCGGAAACGTTTTAAGACAGGCTCAAATGCTGGTTGCTGCTCACAAAGATTTTTTTAGCTAGCAGATAAGCCTCAATACTTTTCGGTTTTTGGGGGAAAATGTTTGAATTTACCTTTACCCTTTAACCTTTCCCCAGATCAAAAGAGAGATTGTTGGGTTTATCCCAAAAGTATTGAGATAAGCACCTATAGATTAAGGCATTTAAACTGGCATTTGCCCTTCGAAACCAAAAAGTTTTGAAGGGCAAATTGTCGGGTTTTTAGGTAGGGGAAATTCATGAATTGCCCCTACCAGAGAAACTTGTTAAATTTACTAGAATTGCTGTAGTTAAGAAAAGCCCTTTCAATATATAGATATAAGAGGTTGTTTGAAAAGTAGTTGGCTGTATCTTTGCACTTATTGATCCCCCCTAACCCCCCTTAAAAAGCAGGGCTGTTTCATTCCCTAAAGAGCGCTAAATATCAAGGGTTCTAGCGATTTAAAATTGATTATTTTGTTACCAGCGTGCCAAGAAAATGAACAATTTTACTGTTGTTCAAGTGCTTAAAAGTTCATCTTCTCGTCACCCTCACTTACAATTTTCTCGCTAACCATCTTGACAAATCCTGTTTGAAATGGAATGAAACAGCCCTGCCCTTAAAAAGGGGGGAAATGGAATCAAAGTCCCCGTTTTTAAGGGGGATTTAGGGGGATCTAAAAGGATTTGATACATCACTAAGAACTTTTCAAACATCCTCTAAAGTTTTTCGTTGATTAACAGAAGACGGAGATCGGAAAAAGCAGATGCTTCACTGGCAACTATTTACCGCAGATTATATCCAGATGAACTTCCCCAGTGCTGATATCTTAGTGATATTCCTGATAGACTTTACTTGCACTGTAAGATTTAATCGGATAACCTGAGCGATCGCAATTGTTTTCTAAGAAAATCAATGAACAAATTCCTACTGAGTTTGCTTTCTTCTCCTGTGCTAATTAGCTCCATTCTCTCTATGGGAGTAATGCTGAATCAAGCACAAGCTATAGAACCACAATCAGAAACCCAAACCACAGACCGTTTATCTTGTATCCGCAATAAACATAAAGTGGGTTTAGTATGTGCAAGAGCTTCTGTATTGGCTCAAATTCCTAACTACCAGCGTGAAATAGAGTTTTCTAAAGAAGACGCTCCCATGTTGGAGTTCAATGACGAAGAAAGCAATGTGGCAATCGACTTATTTGGCTGCGATTGTCCTGCTTGTATAAATTCTTTACGTCAGATGCGCGGCGCAACACCTTTGGTATATTAAGATTCTACAAATTTATCTTTGTTTTAAGCAACATCCACAAGCTTTAGTGAGGGTATAACATTGTTGAACCCTCACTAAAGCTTTTGATATTCCAATATATTACGCTGATTTTTCCACACGCAAACCAAAGTAGGTCAAAACAAGCTCAGTTGAGCCACTATTGACAACTTCATGTACCTCTCCCACTTCTATCGCCACGCAATTCCCTGGAAGCAGGGGGTATTCTGTACCATCAATATGAATTACTCCTGAACCAGCTTCCACAAAGAATACTTCGCACATATCTTGATGCGCGTGTGCTGGTGCGGTTTGTCCGGGAGCAAAACGCGCTTGAGAAAAGTTAGTTAGGTGAGGCAAATCGCCGAAGCGTAACATCACCTTTTTCTTAATTTCGGGATTGTGAGAGACAGATTCTTCTGGTAAGTCTTTCAGAGAATTGGTAATCATTCGGGTCTTAAATCGTTAGATAATTCCACAATACCCCTAGACCCATCAATCCTTACCCGTTGACCATCTTGCAAAAGCCATGTAGCACCCCGAACATCCATGACAGCAGGAATACCGTATTCACGAGCCACGATCGCACCGTGAGAAAGCCGTCCACCAACTTCGGCAATTAATCCCCCAGCCCTTAATAATAAAGGGGCCCAGCCGGAATCTGTATAAGGTACTACCAGAATTGTATCTCGGTCAATCTCTGGCACATCTTGTAAATTTCGCAACACCTTCACCCTGCCTTCAGCTTGCCCGTGACTGGCTCCAATCCCTTGTAAAATTTGGTCAGAGTAGAGTGCAGAAGGAGCTAAGGGGTGGGGAGGTGTATTGCCGTAAACTAAAAGTGGAATTTGAATGAACTCGCTATCTTGGACGAATTGCGATCGCCTCGATTCCACTAACTTATCTAACTCTTCAATCAACCTAAAATCGTCACCGACAACTAAACGCCGCACTTCATCAAAGTTGAGAAAAAAGATATCTCCTGTTTTCTGGAGTAAGCCGGATTTTAACCAAATCTTCTCTAAAGCGACAAAACTCCAACGCAATTCAGCTAACAGCCGTGAATAAACTTCGGTAACTCGCCCCTTAATATCCACACGCCGTTGGACAAAAGAACGTTTGCGTTTACCAGCAAAGATGCTATTAATCGCATCTTTAGCGCCCGATTGTGGTTCGTTCCCCTGCATTAATTGCACAAACATCTGCTTAATCATCTGGGGATTTTCCCGCCAAGTAGGAACGGAGATATCAGTTCCCACTTCACTTAAATACCCGTAATCCTGAAGTAATTCGTCAAATTCTTGCAGGATTTTCTCTCCCTCTGGGGTTTGCTTTAACTGCTCAAATACCTGCTGTGGTTCAAACTCAAGTAATACTTGCTTGGCATCTGTGGCTATTGCACTGAGCGATCGCAATGCCGCCACCTCTGGAGTCACGCTATTATCAATTTGGCCATCCTTCACCCGAAAAATCGCCTGTCGGAGGGCGGCACTTAAGGGGGCTAAAATGCTGTAATATGTCCCGTGGCGCAGCAACTCTAAAATAAAGTCAATTCTGATTAGCAACTTGGCTGGTTCCAAATTATCTACATTTTCCTGCGCCAACTGCGACAACCCAGGAATAAACCGTTGGTGATAATCCTGTTTGAAGTCTTTTTCTAAATTTAATTCCCGCTTCAGCAACCTCCCTAGTCCTGGCAAATTCTCCCAGGTTGACTGCAAGGAAGGTTTACTTAATTTAGCTCCTCTGGTTAAAAATTCCAGACTTTCCGGCGGCAATCCCATACGGAGAAAGATATTTCCTAAGAGGGATGCGTTAAAATAAGCTCTGGAATAATGCAGAGTTGCTGTTTCATTAAAATCTAATCCCAAAGCGCGATCGCCCAAAACTAGAGTAAAAAATTCTCCCCAAACTCCACAAGTTAAGGGACGATTAATTGACCATGTTAAGGGGTGAATTACTCCAGGGATCACTTCAGCAGCGATTTTGCGTGTCCAAATTGGTAGTAAAGTGGTGATTGGTCGAGATTGCAACACCCACAGCGTTTGACCGTCGTAACTCCATTCAATATCTTGAGGAGTGCCATGATAACGTTTTTCGAGTCGGTAAGCTAAATATGCGACTTGCTTAATTAATGCTTGGGGAACTCGTCCTTCACCCTCTAATTGCACAGAGGAAGATTTTTCTGTTTCAACGACAAAAGCGCGATATTGTTCTGGTGTGACTTTTCCCGAAACGATTTGCGTTGGGCTGCCTGGCAGGGCTTCAATGATGATTGCATCACCTTGTTGAGTAATGGGATCACGGCTGAAAGCAACGCCAGAATATACACTTTGGACTTGTTGTTGAATCAACACAGCCATTGCTGTATCGTTTGAGCCGCGATCGCGCCGATACTGTACAGCAGATGGATGATTGTAAGAAGCTTGAACTTGCGCGATCGCTTGCTGTAATGCCTCTGGGCTAGTAACATTTAAAACTGTTTCATACTGCCCAGCCGCAGAAGCCTGTTCTGAGTCTTCGCCAATGGCAGAAGAACGCACCACCAAGGGGGATAATTCTGATGGCTGGAGAAATTCTGTCAACACTTTTGGATCGTCGATTGGCGCTAGTACCCATCCCTTCGGCACTGGATAGCCCCAACGCTTAATTTGGGATAATGTAGCCGCCTTTTCTCCGACAATAGCAGCATCCAATTCTTCATCTAAAGAAACCATCGCGCGATCGCCCCGTAAAAATTCCAACATCGCTTGCGATTCTGTTTGTGCCTCTTGAACTGGTAAGTTCATATCATCTGGAATTTTTGCATAAATCCAGGCCATTAAACCAGCTAAAGCCGCAGCAGCAAGCATTCTGGGGATATCGTTTAGATGCAAAATTGCTACAAACAGTGGAAAGAGAAGCAAAACCCCATATTTGACTGCCTGTTTTGATTGCAGAACTGTAAAGCTAATACCTGCAAAGAAAGAGACAAACATTGCCACCAGGGGATCGTGTACGACAAATCCCCAGACGACATTTGTTGTACCTGCTCCTCTGCCTATCCAATATCTACCAATTACCAGAGCGATCAGGGCAATCAATTCCCAAAACGATCCCTCTGGGAAGAAAAGACGGGTGAGGAAAACTGCCGCAATTCCTTTAAAAGCTTCTGACAAGACTGCCAGAATTCCGACAAACTTACCGCCGTGATAAAAGGCCGCTGATACACTAATGTTTCGTGTACCAACTTGTGATAATTGCTTACCCGTAAGCGCGTAAGCTATCCATGCAATCAGGGGTAATCCGCCCAAGAGGGGGCAGATAATTAAAATAACTAAAACACCCCAAGGTTCAAACATTCTGGATTTTGGATTTTAGATTTAAATTTTCCATCTAAAACCTCAAATCTAAAATCTAAAGTTTTTCTGAAATTTTTGATGGTAATTAGGGCGCTTTTATTTATTAGTCATGGAATGGACACTTGGCTACGACGGAAACCGTTTAAGACAAGTGCCCTTCTAGACTACTAATGGTTTTAGTTTAGCGCATAGGCAGCTTGCAGCGCCCAGATGATGAGAGCAGCGATCGATCCCAGAAGCAACACGGTAGAGATAGTGACTACTTTTGGGGAATCTGCACCCTCAAATTTCATAATTCCTCGATTTAAGTCGGACATAGCTTTGTAATCCTCTCTTGTTGGAGCATGAAACATTTGTCCGTTTTGATTGTAGTCCCTCTATTTACGGATGATGTTAAATTCCTAATTTTATTTTGTTTAAGCCTCGCAATTTTTCCAACCCCACAATTACTTATTTCTTGAGAGGTATCAGTCTTATTTATGAATAGTGGGGAGTAGGCAAGAACAGGAGACAAGGGGACAAGGGGGAATGGCACGCTTGAAAAGCTGAAACCTCCTTGCTGGAAGGGTGTGGGAGGTGTGGGAGGTGTGGGAGGCAATGCAGCATTTGTTGATATGCAGTTATTCAATTTCTCCTCTTTCTCCCCACACTTCCCCCACTTCCCATACTCCCCACACTTCCCCCACTTCCCATACTCCCCACACTTCCCACACTCCCCACACTTCCCCCACTCCCCACACTCCCCACACTCCCCACACTCAAAAAGCAAGTTATATCAGGGCTTTGCGATTAACAAGCGTGCCATTCGGGACAAGGGGTGAGAACTTGAAACAAGTCTTTCCCCTTGTCCCCAATTCTCCTTGTCCCCAAGTCCTCTTCGGCATTCCCCATTTCCCATTCCCAATCTCAGTCAATATGTACTAAAATCAATGACTTGAGTCACAAAGAGAGCAATCATGGCATCCATCCGCGAGTTGCACCAACAACTAGTTAAAAAAGAACGTTCTGCCGTTGAAATTACCCAAGAAGCTTTAGAGCGCATTGAAGCGTTAGAGCCGAAATTACATAGCTTTTTATGTGTTACCGCAGAACGGGCATTAGAGCAGGCGGGTGCTGTGGATGCCAAAATTGCTGCCGGGGAAGAAATCGGGCTACTAGCAGGCATTCCTGTTGGGATTAAGGACAATTTATGTACTAAGGGAATTCCTACCACTTGCGCCTCCCGAATTCTAGAGAATTTTGTGCCGCCTTATGAATCAACGGCGACGCAAAAACTGGCAGATGCTGGGGCGGTAATGGTAGGCAAAACCAACTTAGATGAGTTTGCAATGGGTAGTTCCACAGAAAACTCTGCCTACCAAGTCACGGCTAATCCTTGGGATTTGTCACGAGTTCCAGGTGGTTCTTCGGGGGGTTCGGCGGCGGCGGTGTCATCCCAAGAATGTGTAGTTGCTCTCGGTTCTGATACTGGTGGTTCAATTCGTCAACCTGCATCTTTCTGCGGTGTGGTGGGGATGAAACCAACTTATGGTTTGGTTTCTCGTTATGGTTTAGTGGCTTACGCTTCGTCTTTGGATCAAATTGGGCCATTTGCAAACACAGTAGAAGATGCGGCAATATTATTAAGTGCGATCGCAGGTCACGATCCCAAAGACTCTACCAGCCTCAAAGTTGCCATTCCCAACTACGCCGCCAGCTTCAAACCAGACTTCAAACCCAGAGGTCAGCTAAGAATTGGGATCGTTAAAGAAACTTTTGGTGAAGGTTTAGATTCTGTAGTGGAACAAGCTGTTACCAAAGCAGTAGATGTATTACAAAGTTTGGGAGCAGAGATTCATATAATTTCCTGTCCCCGCTTTCGCTATGGCTTACCCACCTACTACATTATCGCCCCGTCTGAAGCGTCAGCAAACTTGGCTCGTTACGATGGCGTTAAATATGGCTACCGCGCTCCTGATGCCGATAATCTACTATCGATGTATACTCGTACCCGTGCCACTGGTTTTGGTACAGAAGTCAAACGCCGGATTATGATCGGCACTTATGCCCTTTCTGCTGGCTATTACGATGCTTATTACCTGAAAGCGCAAAAAGTCCGCACCTTAATTAAGGAAGACTTTGAAAAGGCTTTTGGCTTGGTTGATGTGTTAGTTTGTCCCACATCTCCCACTACAGCATTTAAAGCAGGGGAAAAAACTACTGACCCCTTGAGTATGTATTTAACTGACTTGATGACTATTCCTGTGAATCTTGCTGGTTTACCTAGTTTAAGTTTGCCATGTGGTTTTGATGACCAGGGTTTACCAATAGGATTACAGCTAATTGGCAATGTACTCCGAGAAGACCAATTGTTTCAGGTAGCTTACGCTTATGAACAAGCTACTACTTGGCATCTGCGTAAACCACAAATATCTTGAATTTGTCATTTGTCATTTGTCATTGGTCATTGGTGATTAATTCTTATCCTTCACTCACCACTTCCTCTAAGTAAGTTAGCAGAAATAAACCAATTATGTTACGAAACGCAAATAGGCTTAAAGTCTTTACTAATGACCAATGACAAAGGACAAATGACAGCCTTGCCAGCTAGCTTTAATTGCGCCAACGTACTTACTTTTCTGTCAATTTGTTAGTATTGCTGACTATTGACTGTTGATTATTGACTTCTGGAGTCAGAGATTCGGATGTAATTTGTGGTGGATTAAGTATATGTAAAAGACCAGCAGATGCAGCTACTAATAACAGAATATAGGTAACGACAAGAGGTATGTATGTATTTGGTTTGTTGTCAGAATTATTATGATCGTTCTTGGGGTCTTGGCGGACTACAGGATTGCTTATAAGAGTATGTGATAAAGCATTTCCATCCAGCCCTAAAGCATCTCCATAGCGACGGATGAAGCCTTGAAGAAAAATAGGCTCAGGTAATTCTTCAAATCGTTCTTCTTCTAAAGCGTGCAAAACACCTGCTCTAATCAGTGTTTGAGCGGCAATTTCTTCTATGCGTATGGCTTTTTCTTGCCTTACTTGTCGTAAATGTGTGGTTATTTCCTTTAGCTGCTCTACTTGAGCTTGGTTTAAGAGTGTCACTGTCTTCTCCTCTATGGGCTAATTCTACTATTCATATAGTGAGAAGACTTAAAATGGCATACGTATTTTTACTAGATATTTGATTTTCGTGAATTTTTTAAGAAGAGTTGAAATCTAGACTTAAAAATGCTATAGCTGCCGAGACTGGTATATTTTATGTTATAAAATATACTTTGTGCTAAATAAAATAGGGCATAAAAGTTAATAAGCTGCAATTTATAATACAAGTATTTTCTAACTGCCACTCTGGGCTGGGATAATTGCCGCGATCGCTCCAAGAGAAGGAGCAGGGAGAAAATTCCCCTCCTCTGCACCCTTCCCCCTGCCCCTCTGCCTTCAATACCCACATTCTCTTTCACATACGTTCCTAGCCTTAGAATGGGCTTGCCGTCGGGCGGACAATCACTTCATTGATATCAACATCATCCGGTTGGGATACGGCATATAATACGGCTCTAGCGATCGCATCTGGGGTCAGTGCGATTTTGCGAAGTTCTTTCAAGAAGCCTGTTGCTGCTTCGTCTGTGATATCAGAGCCGAGTTCAGTCTCAACCACGCCAGGGGATATTATTGTCACGCGAATATTTTTCGATTCTTGACGTAATCCATCGGATATGGCCCAAACAGCAAATTTTGTCGCGGAATAGACCGCGCTGGTAGGCCCTACAATGTGTGCGGCGATAGAGGCGGTATTGATAAACTGTCCACCGCCTTGCGCTTCCATGATTGGTAAACCAGCAGCAATACCATTCAATACGCCGTGGATATTCACATTAATCATGTTGTCCCATTCCTCAACTTTCAAGGCATTCATCGGCGATAGGGGCATTACGCCTGCATTGTTGAAGATGACATCGACATGACCAAACTTATCTTTGGCGAAGTGAATGAACGCTTTCATATCCTCACGATTCGCAACATCCACCGCTTTGAATTCCGCTATGTAACCCTGGTTACGGATCTCCTCGACAATCTTTTCTAGCTTTTGGGTGCGCCGTGCCCCTAGAACGACTTTTGCACCGTTTTTAGCGAGTAACTTAGCGGTGGCTTCACCAATGCCGCTACTGGCTCCAGTGATCGCAATGACTTTATTTTCTACGTTTAACATGCTTCTTTTTCCCTCTGTTGAGGTTAATTTAAATTTTGGATGTGTTCATCGTATGAGTAAGTGCAAAGGTTTGGAATACACAGACCTCGCGCTTTATTGCCTAATTCTCCAAATTGATGTTCTACAATGCCTACAAGAGGATGATTAAATTAATCGAAGAATATTGTGACGATCAAAATCATCAACCAAGTCATAAACCAAAGTGCGATCGCTCATCAATGTCAAGAATTGGCAGCACTTATCACTCGTCACACCGATGGCAAAGGGGACGGTTTTCATAAAACAGCTATTGAGCAGCTGGAATTTCAGCGAGAATCTTCTGCTTCCACCTCACTACAGGGTGTCTGCGAACCTATCTTCGCCATCCTAGTTCAGGGCAAAAAAGAAGCGTTGCTGGGTGAGGAAACCTATCGTTATGGCGCGGCTCAATATCTGGTAGTCTCGGTTGATTTGCCACTGAGCGCGTTTATCGTTGAGGCAACCCCAGAGCAACCCTATTTAGGATTCAAGCTGAATCTAGATCCACGTCAACTCTGCGATATTATTACTGCTCAAACCAGTGTGATTGAGGAGAAAAAGAACTCTGTCAGAGGCTTATTTGTCAGCACCGTCGATGCACCATTGCTCGATTGCGCTATGAGACTGACACGGCTTTTGGATACGCCCCAGGATATCCCGATCCTTGCACCGATGATTATCCGCGAAATCTATTATCGCCTTTTAATAGGTGAACAGGGCGAAGCTGTCCGCCAGATTGCCACATCTGGCAGCAATATGCAGCGCATCGCCGAGGTGATAAAACTCATCAAGGCTGATTTTACAAAGCCAATGCGGGTTGAGGAGCTTGCTGGGCAGGCAAGTATGTCTCCTTCATCTTTCCATCACCATTTCAAGAAGGTGACATCGATGAGTCCACTTCAATATCAAAAGCAATTAAGACTGTTGGAAGCACGTCGTCTGATGCTTGCCGAAAACTCCGATGCGGCGAATGCTGCCTATCAGGTGGGTTATGAAAGCCCCTCACAGTTCAGCCGCGAATATTCCCGGATGTTCGGTGCGCCACCGATAAGGGATATTGAACGTTTACGCACAGCCTAAGAGACGCGATAAATCGCCGTCTCTACAAGTGTTTTGGTGTATTGATAGCAACGCTATGAGCGTTACGAGCGTCTTGATTCTGAATTCTTCATTAGCTTTGCGTTGGCACAATTGCTTACTTCAAAAATCTTCATCAAAATTCTATTCCGATATATCGTGATATATTCCGATATATCGTATATTAGAGAAAGTTGATTTGAGATTGATTTATGTTTAGACACTTTCAGTCACGCTTTAGGGCACCTGCATGGGCAGGAGTTAGTGAAGATGATTTTTTGCTTGTCAAGTCTTGGTTTCAGCATGGCAAACATCATTCCAAACATCATGACAAGCACTTTGGTAATGAAATGTTTGGTCGTGGTTGGGGAGATGAACATCGCACTCGTAGGGGTGACATCAAGTTCATCCTGCTGGAATTGTTATCCGAGCATCCTAGTCATGGTTACGACCTGATTAAAGAGATGGAAACTCGTTATGGTGGTTTCCGTCGCCTCAGTCCTGGCTCAGTGTATCCAACACTCCAATTGCTGGAGGAGGGGGGTTATCTCAAGAGTGCCCAGGAAGGTGGCAAGCGGATTTACACGATTACCGATGAAGGTAGAAAATTATTGGCAGAACGTGCCCAAAAAGAAACTTCTGATACTCCTTGGGATAGCGTCAAAAGTTTCGTGACAGGTAAGCCCCAAGAGTTTATTGAGTTGCGGAATGCTGCAACAGAATTAGCTGCTGTTGTAGTGCAAGTTGCTCGTAGTGGTAATGTGGAGCGAATAAATCGGGTGCGTGAGCTTTTAGAGCAAGTTAAACGGGAAATTTACGCGATTTTGGCTCAAAAATAAGTAGAGAGGCAAAATTTGCGTCTCTACTCTCAATTTTCTCAGATTTTGCGTTTACAGATTAGAAGCGATCGCACTTAAATCTGGCTCAATGAGTGAGTTGAGCAATGTCCACAACTGCAAATCAGTAAAATCTGGAATTGCCATAAATGCGCCGACTTCTTGTAAAACTTGCGGATCGTGGGTAGAAGCGATGCCAATAGTGCGGATATCTGCGCCCACCGCCGCCCGAATACCAGAGGGAGAGTCTTCTAGTGCGATCGCTTCCTCTGCTGTAATTGCCAATTTATTCAGGGCGACTTGGTAGGGTGCAGGGTCAGGTTTACCTGCTACACAATCATCTGCTAAAACAACTGTATGGAAAGCTTCTTTTATTCCCAATACTTCTAGCATAAATTCTGCATTTAATCTAGGTGCATTAGTTACTAATGACCGCTTTAATTGATGTGTCTCCGTCCATGCTAGTAGCTCAGAAAATCCATCCAATGGTTTAAGATTCGAGGCGAGTTTGCGGAAAAACGCCTCTTTTTTGTCTGCAAATTTCTGCCCTTCTGCTGTTGATAATTGTGGCAAAATATCCTTAACAATTTCTGGATTTAAGCGTCCACTAATTCGGGATTTATAAAATGTTTCGTCAATTTCTATGCCATAATCTAGCAGCATTTCCTGCCAAGCTCGGTAGTGTATGGGGTCAGTATTGACAATAGTGCCGTCGAGGTCAAAGAGAATTGCAGCTAGCATGATTTTTTGGTAAAATGTAAATAATTGTTAACTTAATTTAAATAGTTTACATTGTTTTTTTGCCTTTATACAGCGCAAAAAGCGATAAATTAATCTGCTAAATCCTAAAATCTATACTGGATAAGCTATGTCAAGGTAGACAGGTAGAGCTTCTCAAAAAACTACCGTATAATTGATAACCTTCTGTGTAAGCAAATGCTAGCCGCTACAAACTTTTTTCGCGTTGATGATTTACTGGTGCAGATTTACAACTCTGAAGTCGAAATGGCCCAAGATGTTGCCGAAATCGCCCAAAAGCATTTACAGCAAGTTCTCAAACAACAGGATACAGCTGCTGTATTGTTAGCAACAGGTAACTCCCAACTCAAATTTCTCGATGCTTTGATTGCATTGGGTGGTGTAGATTGGTCACGGATTATTCTGTTCCATCTAGATGAATATTTGGGAATTCCTGCTGACCATTCTGCCAGTTTCCGGCGCTATATGCAAGAACGTGTAGAGAAGCGGGTTGTTCCTAAAGTATTTCACTATATAGAAGGTGATACACTGCAACCAGTAAACGAGTGCGATCGCTACACCAAATTATTGCAAGCACAACCAATAGACTTATGCTGTCTCGGTATTGGCGAAAATGGACATTTGGCTTTTAATGATCCAGCAGTAGCAAATTTTCAAGATCCTTACAGTGTGAAACTAGTGAAACTGGATACAGTGAACCGTCAGCAACAAGTAAGTACAGGTCACTTTCCAAATCTAGAAACTGTCCCACAATATGCTTTTACTGTCACCATCTCGGCGATTTGTTCAGCTAAAAAAATTATCTGTCTTGCTCCAGAAAAACGTAAAGCGAATGTGGTAAAAGAAATGTTGCAAGGAGCTATAACTACAGATTGTCCGGCTTCTATTCTTCGTCAACAATCCCAAGCTACGTTATTTTTGGATGTTAATTCTGCTAGTTTACTTTCTTAAACTTCTCTCAATTCTCGGAGGATATTATTGAGAAATAATCCTTTACATATAGCAGTCCTAAATCATTCGTGAAAATTACATCTCTCTTTCTTCTTTCCTCCCTTTGCGTCCTTTGCGTCCTTGGCGGTTAGTTTCCTAATCTACATTTTTCACAACTCAAATAGGATTGCTATAGTCAGAAAATCTCTTTAGTTGTGTGAGTGAAGGGATACATTACCCGAACAGTAAGGGACTTCCAAGAAATAAATTATCCAAATAAACTAACCACAGAGACACAGAGAACACAGAGAGAAGAGAAATAGAGAGGATTTTTGCGTCAGTTTTGGGATATTTTTTTATTTGGAAGTCCCTAAGATATAATTCTACCAAACACGTACTGTTAGCAGTATTAACTGCTGCTATCAACAGAAAGTGCATCCCTCTCCTAGCACCAATCCCAAAAAACCCCAAGACCTTTTCTTAGTATGCGGACTCCAAAGTTTAGGGCAGCATTGTGTTGCAGTCCTAAAGGAATACGATGTTAAAGTTAACGCCATTGACGATGTACAACTCGAACATTGGGAAGTCCCAGAAGTACCAAGCTTACTAGAAAAATTAATCATAGGAGACTGCCGCCAGCCAAGTGTTTTAGAGCAAGCAGGTATAAGGCAATGTCGTTCAATACTTTTAGTCACAAGAAATGAGCGGATAAATATAGAAGCAGCGTTTGCAGCACGGCGACTTAATCCGCACGTTCGCCTGATTGTACGTTCTGACAAGCAAAACTTCAACAAACTTTTGTCCGAAAACCTAGGCAATTTTGTTGCCTTTGAGCCTACCCATCTCTCTGCTCATGCCTTTGCTTTAGCATCTCTCGGTTCTGAAGCGAGTGCTTACTTTACCATAGAAGGACAACTATTGCAAGTAATCAAGCACCAAGTACAAGCGAAGGATAGCTGGTGCAATGGCAAGCCAGTACATAGACTCAATCTCACAACTCGCCGCATTTTGAGTCACACAACAGTTTCATCCGATCCCCTCAAAGAATTGTTTGGATGGAACCCAGAAGCAGAAGTGCAGGTAGGAGACACACTCGTTTACATTGATGTTGCATACGAATTGGCTTTCTCTGACCAATATACAAATAAATTTCATGGTCAAAGTTGGCAGTGGCAAGAGTTTCTTCAAGGCATCACAGCGAAGAATCTTAAGCAAAAAATATTACAATTTTGGCAATCTTACTACCAAAGCCAAAATCAAATTCGGCGAATTGCAACAATTTATGGGATTACCGTACTTATCCTATGGTTCGTTGGAATAATTCTTTACCGCTTGTATTATCCTGACATCACCCTGCAAGAAGCTTTCTATGCAACAGCAGTGTTGCTTTTGGGAGGATACGGTGATTTATTTGGCGGTGTTGAGTTTAGATCGCAATCTGAACCTTCAGATCATATCCCTTGGTGGTTGCGGTTCTTTAGTCTGGGACTCACGTTGACAGGTCAAGCTTTCGTGGGAGTATTATATGCACTGGTAACTGATGCTCTTGTCACTTCCAGATTCCAGTTTTTCAAGTCTCGTCCTCCCATACCACAACGCAACCATGTAGTGATTATTGGCTTAAATCGCTTGGGACAGAAAGTTGCTGCTCTTTTGCAAGAACTCAATCAGCCGTTAGTAGGAATTCATACTACCACTCTCGATCCAGGCACTTTACCAGATATGCCCCTGATTATTGGCAATGCTACCGAAGCACTAGCTAAGGTGAATCTCTCCCATGCTAAAAGCATCGTTTTAGTAGGGGACGATAATATGGAAAATCTGGAAATTGGTTTGATGGCTCATGCAATGAACCCCGCCACAAGCTTGATTATCCGCTCTCAAGATCGCCATTTTAGTGATAATATCGCCCCTCTGTTTCCCTATGCCCAAGTTTTATGTGGCGCGGCTTTATCTGCGGAAGTCTTTGCTTGTGCTGCCTTTGGGGAAAATGTTTTGAGCTTGTTTCACTTGAGCGAGCAAATAGTTATGGTGACGGAATACAAGATTGAAGATGGCGATACCCTCAATGGGTTGCTTCTATCTGAAATAGCATCTGGCTACAGTGTTGTGCCGATTCTCTACCATAAATATCGGCGAGACAATTATTCCTTGATGCCCTGGTATGATGTTAAGCTCTATGCTGGCGATCGCTTGATTGTTTTAGCCACAAGCAGTAGTTTGCAGCGAATCGAATGGGGTGAAATGCTGCCTCGCCTTTGGCAGGTGGAGATCGAGAAAGCTCTGACTACAAATGCTCTTATCTATGGCGCTGAAGAAATAGTTTTGATTACAGGATGTAGTTTCGCTACTGCTAGGCAGTGGATGAATAATTTGCCTGGAGTATTGCCAATACCACTTTATAAACATCAAGCTCAACGTCTAGTGCGGGCGCTAACAAAAATACAAGTTTTGGCAAATGTAATTTTCATTGGACAAAACAGTAGTTCGACTTGAGTAAACTGAGATGTAATAAAAAGGGCGCAATATCAATATATTGTGCCCCTACTGACCTAACCTGAACTTGACAAAAATAACGGCTGTACGCTTCCTACAGTGTGGTGAATATTATCTAGAACGAGTACCCGTTACTTCATTAGGATCGCTATAAGCCCGGACTTTATCACGATTACGAGCCAGACCTGCTAAACCGGCTAGACCAAGTAAACCTAGCCAACCCCAATCGAAACCGCGATCGCTAGTTCTTTCGGAAGTTGTAATACCTGCATTCCTATTAGTACCTGTAGTGTCAGTACCTGAGCTAGTACCTGTTGTACCAGTGCCTGTGCTATCAGAACCTGAGCTAGTACCTGTAGTTCCAGTACCTGTGGTATCAGAACCTGAGCCAGTGCCTGTAGTTCCAGTACCTAAACCAGTGCCTGTGGCATCAGAACCTGAGCCAGCGCCTGTAGTTCCAGTACCTGTAGTTCCAGAACCTGTAGTTCCAGTACCTGAGTCAGTGCCTGTAGTTCCAGAACCTAAGCCAGAACCTGAGCCAGTACCTGTAGTTCCAGAACCTAAGCCAGAACCTGAGCCAGTACCTGTAGTTCCAGTACCTGTAGTTCCAGTACCTGTAGTTCCAGTACCTAAACCAGAACCTGAGCCAGTGCCTGTAGTTCCAGTCCCTGAACTACTGCCACTACTAGAACCTCCACTACCTGAGCCTCCACTTTGGGCAAAAACAGAAGGAGGTAAAGATACAGAAGCGAAACTGATGGCAAAGACAGTAGCTAGAACAGTTTTAGATAAATCAAAAGGCTTCATGGTCATAGTTCCGTTTATGTTTTAGATTTGTGTGGTTGATTGATGTTCAAAACTGATATTTCCTACTTAATCCAGTGCTAAGTTAAGTAACTTTTGACAATCAAGATAGATTCAGAAGTTTTTCACTTAGAGGATGTTTGAAAAGTCTTCTTGTCGGTATCAAAAGTTTTAGATTCTCCTAAATCACTAATTACTTATTTATGATTAAGAAGCTACTAGCAAAGTCGCTTGCTCACAAAAAAATAAGGAATAAAAATTAATCTTACTGATGTAAAAACATTTATATTCACTTGCGTTCTACTTTTTAATTACTTATTATGAATTGTTTTCTCATTCCTAATTAACATAACAGCTAGTTTTTTGCCGCACTTCTACCATAGGACTAAACCTACTTCTATCGCAGGCATTACTTTTACATTAATTAAATTTAGTCTGTGAACATGAAAATAACGAAACGTTTTGCAGCTTACAATCCGATAAGCACGACTCAAGATAATCACAATCTTCACACTGGATATATTTCCCTGGATTAGCACATCCACAGGCAGGGTTCACAAAACATTCAGAAGGATCTTGAGGTGTTCGAGATTTTTTGAATAGAAGGTATAAAGCTGCTTCTTTTAGACAAAAAATTAAATCTTTAAGCATAAACTTCCGTACCAATCCTAATAAGTACAACAATTTTTGGATTTTTCGATGAGTTTATCTTTTTATTTGTTCTTTAGTTATTTTTAGATACATATTATAAAGTTAAACAGCTAAATGATCGCAAAAAATAAGAGTATATTTAAAAATACTCTACAATATTATTTCACCTGATAACTTATAACTTCATACTCTAGATGTGTCTTATTCTAGACTTAAGGAATATTGTTTCACTATAATAACTAATACAAATTCTTTACCCTGTACTTCTCTGCTGGATAATTGTACCAAAATTAAACTAAATTAGTATTCCTAAAGGCATATTCAGATTTTACAGGTATTTAGTTATCATCCATTTGGTAGATGACAAACCTCTTTGACCAGATAACCATCTTCCATCTGAATTATGCGATCGGCAATATCTAAAATTCTGTTGTCGTGAGTGACCATTAAGATAGCACAATTCTGTTCTTTAGCTAATTTCTGCATTAGGGTGACAACATCTCTGCCTGTCTTACTGTCTAAAGCAGCTGTGGGCTCATCAGCTAAAACTAATTTTGGATGGCTTACTAAAGCACGAGCAATTGCTACCCGTTGTTTTTGTCCCCCTGAGAGATCAGATGGGTAATAATTAACTCTATTCTCTAATTTAACCGCATTTAGTATAGCTTCTGATTTACTGCGAGCTTCCCATTCAGAAATATTTTTGTGTAATTCTAGCGACATTTGAACATTTTGTCTGGCTGTTAAGAAATCTAATAAGTTATGAGCTTGGAAAATATATCCAATGTGGCGTCGTACTTTAACTAATTGCTCGTTACTAGCTCCAGAAAGCTCTTGACCTAAAAATTTAAGGCTTCCCTCTTGGACAGACCGTAACCCACCAATTAAAGTTAGTAAAGTTGTTTTTCCTGAACCTGATGGCCCAGTCATAATCACAATTTCTCCAAATTTGATATTAAAATTAATATCGAATAATATTTGACTTCGTACTTTTTTCTCGCCGAAGTAGTGATTCAGATCGCTAATATTCACAATAAACTTTGTTTTCATGATTTTCTCAGATATATATGACTCATATTTGATTTTTGCGAAGCTAGGTACAACTCAAAAAGCTTTATTGTCTATTAACTATCTATCGCACTTGCGCTGCACGAACAGAAATTAAAGCGGACTGCTATGTAAAATTAAAAAATATCGGCTGGATCTACATTTCGGAGTTTGTTTGTAGATAAGAATCCAGAAGTTAAGCACATTAATGTTGCTGATATCAATACTAGAATGGCTTTATCTGTACTCATAATAACTGGTAATTTAGTAGCATTCTTTGATATATCATATAAGGCTATAGATATAGCCAAACCTGGAATATAACCTAGAGATGCTAAGATTAAAGCTTGTTGAAAAACTACACTTAATAAGTATTTGTTTTTGAATCCCATTGCTTTTAAGGTTGCATATTCAGTTAAATGACTAGAAATATTACTATAAAGAATTTGATAAACAACGATCACACCAACAACAAACCCCATTAATACCATCAGATTAAACACGAATCCAATGGGAGTTCTAAGAGACCAATAAGTTTTTTCCAAAGCAATAAAATCTTTGCGAGTAATTACTTTTACGTCTTTGGGTAACTTGGCTGATAAATCTGCAAAAACTTTTTGTTGGTCGGTATTAGGTTTGAGTTTAATTAATCCTATATCTATCTTTTGTGCCGGACGATCTTGAAATATTCTGAGGAAAGTTGAAGAACTAACGATTAAATTTCCATCAACACCAAAGGAAGGTCCGAGGCTAAATAAACCACCAATCTTAACTTTGTAACCAACTAATCCAGTGTAGCTGAATATTTCAACTTTTATAACTTTACCTTGTTCAAAATCTTTAGCGATCGCTCCAAATTCTGGTCGAGAATCGCGGTCAAATAAAACGATATTAGGGATTCTGATTAGACCGAGCTTTTCGTCGATATGTGGGAATTTGAAAATTGATTTAACTGGGTCAAATCCCAGCACGTATAATGGGAACTTTAGGCCATTGTTGGGATTTTTAAATTTGGCAAATTGCACATATAATGGGCTAACTGATTCGATATTATCAAAGCCTAATACTTGATATAAACGTGAGCGAGGAAAGCTTTGATTTGATGTTAAAGATTTATATTGGGCACTAATTAAAAATAAGTCTCCTTCTAGATTCTTATGCAACTGCGTAGCACTGTCATAAAGAGCAGCTTGGAAACCAATTTGCATAAACATGAGAACTGCAACAAAAGCAATCCCAGCTAAAGCTACAAGAAAGCGAATTTTTTGTCTGGCTAATTGTAACCAAGCTAAGGGGATATTGAGAATCATTTAGTAAACCTCAAAGATGAAAATTAGACTAAATTAAGAAAGAATGCTTTGTTTAAATCAAGGATTTTCTGTTAAAGCATAGCCAATTACGAATTAGTATTAGGTATGGTAGGGATGTTCAATGAGTTAACAAAGCTTTCTTGAGAAGTTTTAAATATCAATAATTACCTCTACCTGTAAATCAGTCAGACCAGCAACTTGCTGGTTATCTTGAAGATTATCAATACGAATTTTTACATCAACTATTTTGTTATCTGTGTCTGCTTGAGGGTTGTTATTAAAGATATTTTGTTTGCCAACTTGTAAACCAATATCTGTAACTTTTCCTCGTAATTTTCCTGGTAAAGCATCGCTAGTAATAATCGCCGACTGACCGATACGGACTTTTTTAATATCAGTTTCATAGACTTCTGCTACCACATACATCTGTTGTGTGCGACCTAAATCAGCTATTCCTGTAGTGCCGATAATTTCTCCAGGCCAAGTATTAATTTTCATGATTTGCCCGGTTATGGGCGATCGCACAATACTTAAATCCCACTCTGCCTTAGCCTGGTTAACTGAGGCTAATGCACTTTCAACATCAGCTTGTGCTGTTGCTATATCGGTAGGACGAACCTCAGCAATACTCTTGAGTCTGGCTTTGGCCTCGATTAACTGCTTTTGAAGAGTTTCTATAGTGCGCTTGAGAGAAGCTTTAGCTTCATTGAGTTGCTGTTGAACTGTATCGACTCGCAAACGTTTAGTATCTGCGTCGGAGGCTGAAATCGCACCATCTTTATATAACTGCTGATATCGCTGATTTTCGCTTTCAGCATTCCGCCAATCAGCCTGTAAGCGAGCGATCGTTGCTTCTTGAGCAGAAGTTTCTCCGCGCAACTCAGCTTCTAAACGAGCAATGGTTGCTTTTTGTGCAGATATATCTCCAGCTTTTGCGCCAGCTTTTACCTGGTTAAGACTAGCTTGAGCAACTAAGACTTGTTGTTGGGCTTTTTCTAAAGCTGCAAGACGAGGAAAGTAACTGTCAAGCATTGCAACTACTTGCCCCTGTCGTACTCTGTCTCCTTTGTTTACCATAAGTTTTGTTACCCTAACACCCCCTTGGGACTCTGGAGCCGATAGACGAATAACCTCTCCTTGAGGTTCTAAACGTCCTAATGCTGCAATAGTAGTCCTTTTAGGAGAACTACGTGGGGTAGCTATAGGCTGTACTTTCGAGGACAACTGAAATCGTGAAAAGGTATAGAAAGAGGCTGCACCAGTAGCTACAGTCATAGTAGTTGCTAATATAACTGGCCACCAAACTACAGGTTTAATGAATGGTTTAATGAATGAATGTTTTTGTTTTTGTACCATAATTACCTATTCCAAATTAGCGATGTCTGAGAACAAGGTCTTTCCAAATTATTCAGAAATAGCAGAGATGAAATTAGACCTTATATCATGCCAAGATGAACACTCTAATTCAGCTTGAAGCGGGTAAAAGTGACTATTTTGAATTAGTGAATTAAGCCCCCCCTTCACGAGAGGGGGGGTTAGGAGCTTCCAAAGCTAGATATTACTAACATCAATCATATTGATCCATCAATCCGTTAGTAAATCAACTCTGGATGAAGCCGTTTGGTACTTTATGTATCTAGCCAGAGGTAGCTTTATTTGTTAAGAACTGCCTCTTTTTTACTTTTAACAATCGCCAGATATTCGTTGCGAGTTCCATCTATGCGATAGTGGTCGCAAATTTGGCAGAGTTTCAAGATATCCAATCGACTAAATACTTTTTGATGTTCAATGCCGTTGTCATTTCTCCACCGCCAGAAAGTTGTCCGATCAATGCGGCGATTACTTTCAGGCCATCTTCGTCGAGATAAAAAATCTACCAGTTCATCTTCATAAAATGAGTAGCCTTTTGGTAGCTTCAGGAGTTCTTCTCTTAACTCAATTAGCGGGATGAGTGGATCTAGCTCAGATAGTCTCATACCAGCAAACCCTTATATTTTCGTGACAGTCTAATTATGCAGAAGGCTTCATACAATACGGATCATTGCATTAAATCACATTGTCATACTGCGCGTTTACGAATGTATAGAGTGACCAGCAATCAGGTGAATTTATATTTATATTCTCCCTATTCATGTATCTCTCCGCCTTCTTAAACAAACAGTATTGAATTACATTATTTAATCACTTACGATAAACCGATTGATACTCAATTGCAATCTATATGCAACAGTTGTGAATAGAAATAGCTAGCAATATCATCGATAAAATTTATGAGAAATAATTGCGATCTTTGATCACTTTTTAACACTGTTATGTCCTCGCTCTTACTCAGCATATCAAAATAACTCTTTGCTTGATGATGGGTCTGTTGTTCGCTAGTATTTTTCATTCTTTAGATATAGTTGCTAGTGGTTATTGTTACATTGCAGACAGAATTGCTTATTTAGGAATAAAAATCCTTAAAAAATATCTTATTGATTAATACATAATCTTTAAAAAAATAAATCGACTTTTAGATAGATGTAAAAACTATAGCATTATCTCACGGTTACTTAGCTTATTTGATTAGCTATCATCTCTATTTTTCAATAAGTAAATAAATCAATAAGAGGCTAATATTGTTGATATTTTAATACTTTTTCTCAGTATTTTTTCGAGCAAGCTGTGATTGCTAAATTGAAGATATATGCAATTTGTATGCAATTCGAGTAATGTATTTTTGTTATGTGACATACTAATTGAAAAGAGTTCTAATAGTTATGTGAGTAACAGCGATCGCCCCCTAAAGACCCTAGATAAAATGAAACTACAGCGATTCATGCTCTCATTGCCAAGCTTTGATAACCAGCGACTGATTTTTCATGCAGCTCGCCAGACTCTTCGCAAAGCTGAGATGGCCCGCGTTGCCGTGCGTGAATGGCTCAATCAACATGATTGTGAGCTAGAAGAGTGGAAAACAAAAAAAGCTTCTGAGCTGGGAATTAGTATTAGTAGGCTTGAGCAAAAGCTATTAGCTGCTGCTCAAAACCAGGCGATAAGTAATAAGACAGATGACAATTTTAATTCCGAGAATGATTCTGTATAAGTTTATATGTAGGTTCTGATCTATTTACCCAATTGCAATCAGGAAATGCACTTTTCTAAGCTATTTTTGAGGGTTCGCACTAATCATTAAAGTGCTTAGAAAAGCCTAACTACAAACTTATTTACCCAGCAAATGTAATGAGATGAACCACAGAGATGCAGAGAACACAGAGTCAGAGACAAAAAGAGTTCGGGCTGACAGATTACTAGTACCGTTATTGAAATGGACTAATAAATTATGCCCAATAACATTTTACCTCTCAAGAGCGATACCGTTGTATATAAGTTGTATATCAATTGTAATGGAGAATTAAACAGCCTAATATTAACTACAATTGATAAGTTAAGATGTTAGCTGGATGAAAACATCCAATTTATATCTGATTAACAACTTATGTTGTAATGTTGAAGCCATTTCCAATTTAGAGCAATTCTTTAGCCCAAAAGAAATCTGAATTCTACATTTAGACTTCAGGATATCCTCACTAAAATCTCTTGAAGTTTTGTTTATGGCTTCTGAACCTCAAGTAAAGGCATATCGCTTACCATCAATAGCCCCTAGCCTTCCCTAAAAAATAATCGCGTCTTTCTCTATTTGTAGAGATGGTAATTTTATTATCATCTTTACATCTCAAAAATCTAATAGTGAAGAAAAAGTCATGACTGCTTCTAGAATTGAAGCTGTTTTAGCACAGTTGCAAGAAGAAGTTAGCAATTGTGAACAGTCTCTACTCAAGCTCATACAGGTGAAAAAAGTTATGGTTGAGAATGCACCGTTAACCAGCGAAATAAATAGACCTCAGCAAAAAACAGATATTGCAATTATTGGGATGGCTTCTATCTTTCCCCAATCAAAAAATTTACAGGAATATTGGGAGAAAATAATTCATAAAGTTGATTGTATTACTGATGTTCCCCCTTCGCGTTGGAGTGTAGAGGATTATTATGATCCTAACCCCAGAACACCAGATAAAACATATTGTAAAAGAGGCGGATTTATCCCGGATGTCAATTTCAATCCGATGGAATTTGGACTGCCACCCAACAGCCTAGAAGTTACAGATATATCGCAATTGCTAGGTTTGATTGTTGCGAAAGCAGCGATGGAAGATGCAGGTTACGGCGAATCTCGACAGTTTAGTTGCGATATCTACGATCGCCTTCGCCAACGTACTGGTGTAATCTTAGGTGTGGCACTAGGTAGGCAGTTGGCGGTTCCTCTGACTGCGAGAATGCAGTACCCAATCTGGGAAAAAGTTCTCAAAGGCAGTGGCTTATCTGATGAAGATGCACAAAAAATCATCGATAAAATCAAAAGTGCTTATGTGCAGTGGGATGAGAACGCCTTCCCCGGTATGCTCGCAAACGTAGTTACAGGAAGAATTGCTAACCGCCTAGATTTGGGCGGGACTAACTGTGTAGTAGATGCCGCCTGTGCGAGTTCATTGGGTGCCCTCAAAATGGCAATTAGTGAGCTAACTGAGCATCGAGCCGATATGATGATCACTGGCGGAGTTGACACCGACAACTCAATTATGGCCTACATGTGCTTCAGCAAAACTCCTGCTGTTTCCCAAGGTGAGAAGGTTAAACCTTTCGATGCAGAGTCTGATGGGATGATGCTGGGTGAAGGTGTGGGAATGTTAGTCCTGAAGCGCCTTGAAGATGCCCAGCGAGATAATGACCGAATCTATGCAGTCATCAAAGGCATTGGTACTTCTAGCGATGGGCGCTATAAAAGTATCTATGCGCCACGTCCAGAAGGTCAAATGAGAGCCTTACATCGTGCTTACGAAGATGCCGGATTTTCGCCTGCGAGTGTTGGTTTGATTGAAGCACACGGCACTGGTACTATGGCTGGAGATCCCGCCGAATTCTCATCTATAAAAGAGGTTTTTGGCGAAAGCAATCCCAAAAAACAACATATTGCGCTTGGAACTGTCAAATCACAGATTGGACATACAAAAGCTGCTGCGGGTGCGGCGAGTCTGATCAAAACGGCTTTGGCTTTACACCACAAAGTATTGCCAGCCACGATTAATGTCACCAAACCGCATCCTAAATTAGATATTGATAGTTCTCCATTTTACTTAAATACGGAAACAAGACCTTGGATTAGCGGCGATGACCAACCAAGACGTGCAGGGGTAAGTTCTTTTGGCTTTGGTGGCACAAATTATCACGTCGTTTTGGAAGAATATACAAGTCAACATCAGCAACCCTATCGTTTACACAAACCTTCTCAGCCGGTGTTGCTATTTGCGTCAACGCCTGAAGAATTGTTGTCACGCTGTCAAGAAATTAAACAGCAATTGCAATCTGATACGGGAGAACAGCTTTATACAGAATTGATTGCGGCTTCTCAATCTTTAGAAATTCCGGTTACAAATGCCAGACTTGGGTTTGTTACTGATTCTCTGACTCAAGCTTGCGATTTGTTGCAAACAAGTATTGACTTGCTCAAAAACAAGCTGCAAGCAGAATCATGGGAGTATCCCCAAGGAATTTACTACCGCAAAACTGGCATAGCAACAGAGGGAAAGGTGGTTGCCCTATTTTCTGGGCAAGGGTCGCAATATTTAGAGATGGGTCGGGAACTCGTAATTAACTTCCCAGAGTTGGGGCAGACTTATGCTCAAATTGATAGCCTTTTACGCCAAGACGGTTTGCAACCCCTTTCGGAGGTTGTTTTCCCGAACCCTGTGTTTGATCTAGATCAAAAGACTGCCCAGATGAAGGTGTTGCAGCAAACAGAATATGCACAGCCAGCTATTGGAGCTTTTAGCGCTGGTTTGTACAAGATATTGCAACAAGCTGGGTTTAAGCCAGATTTCGTGGCTGGACATAGTTTTGGAGAACTGACTGCTTTGTGGGCTGCGGGAGTTTTGAGTGAGAAAGATTACCTGTTCTTGGTCAAAGCTAGAGGTCAAGCGATGGCTGCACCAAAAGATCCTCTATTGGATGCGGGAGCGATGTTGGCGGTGAAAGGGGATGTAAATCAGGTTACAGAACTAATTCAGAATTTCCCGCAAGTCACCATTGCTAACTTGAATTCTCCAAATCAGATGGTGTTAGCAGGGACGAAAGCTGAAATTGCTAATGTACAGGAGGCTCTGAAAACTCAAGGGTTCTCTAGCATTTTGTTGGGAGTTTCCGCAGCTTTTCACACTCCATTAGTGGCTTATGCACAGCAACCCTTTGCCAGAGCAATTGAGAAAGTTACTTTTAATGAGCCACAAATCCCGGTTTATACCAATGTTACCGGGAAGCGTTACCCAAATGAGCCGCAAGTCATTCAAACAGTCCTCAAAGAACATCTGAAAAATCAGGTGCTGTTTAAGCAAGAAATTGAAAATATTTATGCTGAAGGCGGTTACTGCTTTATTGAATTTGGGCCGCGAAGTGTTCTCACCAACTTGGTCAAAGATATCCTGTGCGATCGCCCTCATTTAGCTGTAGCTTTAAATGCTAGTCATCTCAAAGATAGCGATCGCACTTTGCGGCAAGCTGTTCTACAGTTACGCGTTGCTGGATTACCTTTGCAAAACTTAGACCCCTATCAACTGGAGTATAAAATCCCAGAAGCTTCTCCAAATCAGCTCTTGAATGTCCGTTTAAATAGCACCAACTTTGTATCAGATAAAACCAAGCAGTCCTTTGAAAAAGCTATGCAAAATGGGCATGAAGTGAAACCCACCGTTGCGAACGGTAATAAACCCAACTTTTCTCAATCCACAGAGAAGGTATCAGTTAACAGTCAATCCACCGTTGGCAATGGCAATAAACCTAACCCCTCTCATTCCGTAGAGAAGGTAGCAGTTAACGGTCAATCTACCTTTGGAAATGGCGATAAACCTCACTCAGTAACAGCTAACCCCTCTCATTCAGCAGAGAAAGTAACAGTCAACGGTGGAGTGAAATCTGTGCAGAATGGGCAATCAGATCAACTCGATATCAAGTCTTTGCAACCTAGTTCAGAACTTCCTCTAAGTTATTTAAGAGCTATAGATAACTTAGAATACTCCCTGATTGATTTCAGTCGCAATCAACATGAAATCTTGCAGGTTCATGAACAATCTTTAAACAATCAGACAGAATATACTAAAACCTTCTTCCAACTCATGGAGCAACAACATGCGTTGTGGGGAAATAGTAAATTCAGCGAACCACATACAGAAACACAGCAACTGGTAGTCTCCAGTTCAGAGCGCAGCATCATGCGGTTTCACGAGCATCAAACTGATAGTCTCCGTATCCATGAGCAATATCTCAACTATCAGCAAGAATACACTAACAACTTTTTCCAATTGCTTCAGCGAAATTATCAACCGTCGCCCAGCAATACTAATCAACAGAGTCTGATACCGCCAGTCAATTATCAACCAAGTCCAGTAGCTCCACCAGTCGAAGAGGATAACCCTGTTCGGGAGACTGCACCGGTTGCTTTGCCGAGTAACGGATCTGCCACTAAATCTGAGCCAGTTTCAACTAATGGTAACGGCACAAATGGTAATGGTAATGGCGCACATCATCAAGCAACAGCATTTCTGGATATTACTCCATTAAAGGAGAATACTGCACCTGTAGAGATTGCACCCCCACCCCCGCCAGTAATCATCGATCAAGCCGCTCTGAGCCAAACTCTGATTAACGTCGTTAGTGATAAAACAGGCTACCCAACGGAGATGTTAGAACTAACGATGGATATAGAGGCAGATTTGGGGATTGATTCGATCAAACGTGTAGAAATTCTCGGAGCGTTGTTAGAACTATATCCCGATTTGCCCAAGCCGAATCCCGAAGAAGTAGGACAACTACGCACACTGGCTCAAATAGCTGAATATATGGGGAAAATTGCATCTGAGATTTCTGATGCGATACCTGCGGTGGGCTTTGTCAACGCCCCAAATGAGACAGGGAGCAGGGAGCAGGGAGCAGAGGGAGATGGGGAAGATAAGGGAGATGAAGGAGATGAGGGAAATGGAGGAGTAACAGCAATACCTTCCTCATCCCCGCCATCCCCCTCATCTCCAGAGCTTACTAACATTGTGTTCAATGTCGTTAGTGAAAAGACGGGCTATTCGACGACAATGTTAGATTTGTCGATGGATATTGAGACAGATTTGGGAATTGATGCTGTCAAACTTGTGGAAATTCTCGAAGCGTTGCTAGAACTATACCCGGATTTACCCAAGCTGACTTCAGAAGCATTGGCTCAATTAGGTACCCTTGGACAAATTGTTGCACATATAGAAAAGGGACTAGGGACTGGGGAAGAAGTAGGGGAGCCGGGAGCCGGGAGCAGGGGAGAAGAGTTTTCCCCAATTTCCAATCCCCAATCCTCAATTTTTCGTAGTCCTGTCAGACTCAAATATCTTCCCGAACCTGATGTTTTAGATTTCACATTATCCGATAACCATATCGCCTTGCTTACCGATGATGGTTCTCTGACTACGGCGAAACTAGCTGAGACTCTGTTCAAACGCGGCTGGAAAATTGTTGTCTTAACTTTTCCTTCAACCGTGATTGCTAAACAATCTCCGTTACCTGAAGGGATTAGCCGTGTGGTGCTTGCAGATTTGAGTGAGGAGCATTTGCGAGAACAGTTAGGAGCGATCGCTACTAACTATGGACAAATAGCTACATTTATCCATCTGAATCCTTCCACTCACGACGATATCAGCAACCATGTTCGCTATCTGGAATCAGAAAAAGCCATCCTTCGCCATGTCTTTCTCATCGCCAAATATCTCAAAGAACCACTCAATCAAGCAGCACTTCAAGGACGTAGTAGTTTTATAACTGTGGCTCGTCTGGATGGTGAATTCGGACTAGGGCAAAAAACTAACTTTGGTGCAATTGGCGCTGGACTATTCGGACTCACCAAAACTTTGAACCAGGAATGGGAATCTGTATTTTGTCGAGCGATCGACCTCAGTCCTGATTTAGATGCCGAAACATCAGCACAGCATATCTTCGCTGAACTTCACGACCCAAATCTATTAGTCGTGGAAGTCGGATACAACTCACAAGAGCGAGTAACTCTAGTATGTGAACAGGAAGAACAAAAAAATAGAGAGCAGGAAATCGGTGGAATCCCCTTTGCACCCAGCACCTTTTCCTCCAACGTTTTCCCCATCCCTAATGCCGAATCCCAAGTATTTCTCGTAAGTGGCGGTGCGAAAGGGATAACGGCTCAGTGTGTGATTAAACTAGCGCAGCGTTATCAATGCAAATTTATCTTGGTGGGTCGTTCCGCCGCCGATCCAGAACCCGTATGGACTGAAGGTTACTTAAGCGAAGCAGATTTGAAAAAGCGGATTATGGAGGATTTCTTCGCCAAAGGCGAAAAACCCACACCTGCGATGGTGCAGAAAAAGTTTAATGCTATTTCATCTAGTCGCGAAATTGCTACAACGTTACAAGCTATAAACCAGGCGGGTGGAAAGGCTGAATATTTGAATGTTGATGTGACTGATGCGATCGCACTTCAGGAGCAAGTTGCTAATGCTGTCAAGCGTTTTGGGCCGGTAACAGGAATTATTCACGGGGCTGGAAATCTAGCTGATAAGCGGATTGAGAAAAAATCAGTCCAAGATTTTGAAACAGTTTACACAGCCAAAGTTAAAGGTCTAGAAAACCTGTTGCGGTGTGTAACACCTAGCCAACTGAATTATTTAGTCCTGTTTTCTTCTGTAGTTGGTTTCTACGGAAACGTGGGACAGTCAGATTATGCGATCGCTAATGAAATTCTCAACAAATCAGCCCATCTTGTCAAACGCAACCATCCCCATTCTCATGTGGTAGCGATTAATTGGGGCCCTTGGGATAGTGGTATGGTTTCTCCTGAATTAAAGCAAGCTTTTGCTGAACGGAATATCGAGACTATTCCTGTTGATATTGGTACAGAAATGTTAGTTGATGAATTAGCTAACACCAATCAAGAAACTGTGCAAGTTGTAATTGGTAGCCCTTTAGTTTATATCCCAGAACAGCTACCAAGCGAGTTGAGAACTTTTCGGATTCAGAGGCAACTAACATTAGCAGCTAATCCATTTTTACAAGATCATGTAATTGCTGGTTATCCAGTTCTCCCCGCGACTTGTGGACTCTTTTGGATTGCTAACGCTTGCGAACAAATCTATCCTGGTTATAAAGCCTTCAGTTGTACAAACTATAAAGTTTTGAAGGGACTAATATTTGATGAAAATTTAGCAACTGAATACACTTTAGAATTGCAAGAAATTGCTAAACATGATATCAATGAGATAGATTTTGATGCCAAAATCTGGAGTAAAACTCCAGAAGGTAAAATCCGTTATCATTTTAGTAGTCAGATGAAATTGAAGCGGGAAGTTCTTATTGCCCCAACACACGAATTTATGAACTTAAGCCAGGATCATAAAATCACCGCGACGACTTCATCACTTTATCAAAATGGGGCAGCTAGCTTATTTCACGGATTTACCTTTCAAGGTGTAAAATCTGTTTTAAATACCACTCTGGACAAGATCACCATAGAATGCTACTTGCCAGAGCCTGGAGAAAGACAACAAGGACAATTCCCAGTCCAAACATTCAATCCCTACATTGCAGATGTGCAGATTCATGCATTTTGGATTTGGGCACAGCATTTTTATCAGGTAGCTTGTTTGCCTTCAGAAATCAAGACTTTTGAACAGTTTGCTGCCGTTCCATTTGATGAAATATTTTACGTTTCTTGTGAAATAAAATCAAAGACAGAATCGAGTTTAGTTGTTGATGTCATCGCCCATAATCAGCAAGGGAAAATATATACCCGAATGCTTGGTGCTAAGGGAACTATTTTACCCAAGCAACTAGATGAAATTTAAATAGGCAACTGAAAAATGTCATAAGAATTCAGCACTAAGGAGTCATAAGTCAGACTTAGAAAGAATCTAATATGATTGATTCACCAAATTTTATCCTGACTCTTTAACTATTCTGACTCCTGAATTCTTACAAAATATATACATCAGCTTGAGGAGGTAGGTGATGGAAGAATTTGCACCAAATAAAATTCATAAAATAGCGATTGTAGGGATGGATTGCTATTTGGGTGGCGGCTGCAAGGGATTAGATACCTTTGAACGCAGTATTTATGAGGGAACTCAGCATTTTATTTCCAGACCTCCTCAGCGATGGCAAGCAATAGAAGCACAACAACAGTTGTTGAAAAACTACAGTTTTCCCGATGGTGTAGCACCATTAGGTGCATACATTAAAGATTTTGAAATTGATGCTTTCAGTTTAGAACTACCACCAGAAGAAGTAGACAATTTTAACCCTCAAGAACTGTTGATGCTTCAGGTTGCCGATAATGCTCTAAAAGATGCGGCACTTCGTAAAAGTACGAGAATAGCAATAATAATTGCTAGTACTAAAGACCTAACTCTGCATCAACAAAAAGAGCAACTTGAAGATAATGAATATACCAACTACATCGAAAACAGCCTAGCTAATTATATTTCCAAACTGTGGAATTTTGCTGGACCGACATTCACATTAATTGCCGAACAAAATTCTGTTTTTAAAGCCTTGGAGCTTGCCCAAAAGATACTTGCAATCAGAGAAGTAGACGCTGTTTTAGTCGGTGCGATTGACCTTGCTGGGGATGGCGCTAGTGTTTTACAACGAAATGAAATAACAAAAGTTAACACAGGTGTGAATACTCTCAGTTACGACCAGAAAGCCAATGGCTGGATAGTCGGAGAGGGTGCGGGGGCTGTAGTATTGAAGCTCCACGAAACAGCAAAACGAGAGAACAATCGCATATATGCAACGATTGACGCTCTTAGTCTTGTGGAAAATTCAAAATCTAAAATTCACCCTCTCACGGTTCCAAATTCTGAAATGATAGCCCAGGCTTGTCAACAGGCTTTTCATCTTGCAGATATCAAACCAAGAGATATCAACTATTTGGAAGTTGTTGGTAGTGGAATTTCCCAGCAAGATGAGTCAGAAATTCAAGGGTTGCTCGCAGCTTATCGCACATTTGAGCCAAATTTAACTTGTGCGATCGGGAGTATTAAAGCAAATATAGGTCATACCTATGCTGCATCGGGGATAGTTAGCCTGATTAAAACAGCACTTTGCCTGTATCATCGTTACATTCCCGCAGTTCCCCAATGGTCTGGTCCTAAAATGCCAGAGATTTGGCGAGATAGTCCCTTTTATGTCGCTTGTGAATCAAAACCCTGGTTTTTAGAAAAAGGAGCTACTAGAAGAATAGCTGCGATTAACGGGATGGAGATAGATGGAAGTTATGCACATTTAATTTTGTCAGAGGAAGTATATCAGCAACATCACAACAGCAGGTATTTAGAGCAAATGCCTTACTATGTGTTTGTGATCGCATCTGACGAGCAATCAACTCTATTAGAAGAAATCCGCAATCTTCAACAAACCATTAAAGATTGTTCTTCCCTAGCTGCTGCTGCTAGTATGACTTTTGCAACTTTTCAACAGCATCAACAGGCAACTTATGCAGTAGCAATTCTCGGACACAATCAAGATGAATTGCAGCGCGAAATTCAGCACTCCCTCAAAGGTATTCCCGATGCCTTCAAGACAGGTAAAGACTGGCAAACTCCTCTAGGCAGCTATTTTACAGCAAAACCACTTGGGCAAAAAGGTAAAATCGCTTTCGTTTATCCAGCAGCCTTTAGTGCTTATCTTGGAATAGGTCGGAATCTATTTCGTTTATTTCCTCAACTTTATGATCAGCTGCTCATCAAAAGTGGTTACAACCGTCTCGCGAATGTAGAAAAACTTGTCTACCCTCGAAGTTTAGAAAAATTTTCAAATAGGCAACTGGAAGCACTTGAAAAGGAATTGATTAACGATTCAGTAGCAATACTCGAATTAGAAATGCTCTTTGCTACACTTTTGACGGCAACTCTGAGCAATTATTTTCAGATCAAGCCCCAATGTGCTTTTGGTTATAGCTTGGGCGAGATTAGCATGATGTTGGCTCAAGGTGTCTGGACTGAGTTTCTAGATAATAGTAAGAGCTTTAACTCATCTCCTCTGTTTAAGACAAGGCTATCTGGTTCCAAAAATGCTGTGCGCGAGTATTGGGGATTACCTCAAGGAGAGGATGATAAAAGCGGAGATTTTTGGCGCAACTATATTCTTATATGTCCAGTATCTCGTGTTCAGGAAGCCATCCAAGATGAAGATCGCGTCTATTTACTTTTAATTAATACTCCAGAAGAAGTCGTGATTGCTGGTGAGATAGAAGCTTGTAAGCGGGTAATTGCCAATCTAAATTGTGATGCTTTTCTTGCTCCCTTCACCCATGTCATCCATTGCGAGGCAATGCGCTCTGAATACCATGAACTTGTGAGATTAAATACATTCCCTAGCCAAAATAAATCAGAAACTATTTTTTATTCCACAGCCGAGTATAAACCAATTGACCTCGACAGTGATTCAATAGCTCGCAACATTGCTCAAAACATCTGTCAACAGCTTAATTTTCCTCGGCTAATTAACCGTGTCTATGAAGATGGCTTCAAAATATTTCTCGAAGTAGGTGCTGGTAGTAACTGTTCCAGATGGATTGATAAAACCCTCAAGGCAAAAGAACAGATCACAGTATCTCTTAATAAAAGAGGTGTAGACGATCATGCTTCTATTATCAAAGCCTTAGCAAAACTCCTTAGCCATAGAGTTGAACTAGATTTATCACCATTATATTCTCAAGAACCAGAAGTTTCCAATGAAAGCCAGTCTAACGTGAGAACTATAACCTTGCAAAATAGCAAGATTAGTTACATATCTTTGAATAAAAAAAATCACGAAATCCTTAAAGATATCTCTTTTAGATATCCCATCAAAACTGTTAATCAGCAGCAATATCAACTATCAGAATTAAAGGAATTTGCACAAATGAATTCTTCTTTGCTCCCCAATCCTACCAAAAGTCTTGAAAACACCTCTAGAAATCTAGAAACTCTCCAAGAGCAAGTTAACTTTCAAAATGGCAGCGAACCTACTCAGTTATTGCTACAAGAACGCAATGAAACTGTAGAAAAATTACAAATTAACGAAAATTGGGTAACAGAACAGGAAAAGAATCAATTCGCTCTGACCCCTAGTTTGAAAACTTCCAGCGTTGTTGACGAACCCCATTTGCTCAATTCACACAGTCCTTACTATCAAAAACTGAGTGAGAATGCTTCCAGGATGACCAAAGCTCATGCTGTCTTTTTACAAGCGAGACAGGAGTCACTAAAGCAAATTAGCACCATCATTCAGTTGCAAATAGCTTGTTATCAAAAGTTGTTTGAATGATAATCATCTAAAGCAGCAAAGTACCCAGATTATTTGAATAAATAATTGGTGCAAAATCAAGCTTAGTAAGACAAGGGGCTGAAGCCCCTTGCTCTAGAGCAAACTCACAGGTAATCAGTATAAAATCTGCTGTAAATTTTTCAAACATTATCTGGTAAACAATTTTCTGGAACTGGAGGTTAAAAAAGATGATTGGTGCAGATAATATACTAAATAACAATGGTAACTACCTAAAAATTTCAGACTATATTTCCCACCAAAATCAAGTTTGGCAAGGTATTTTAGATTTTGTATCTTTTAACGAAAAAGGCATAAAATCTAAGCTTCTAAATTTAGAAAAACCTTGTTATATTATTAGAGTTGAAGGAAAAGTTGGCGCAACTAATGAAGGTTATCTATATCCTTGCAACCAAGAAAAAACGGGACAGGCAGAAATATTAGTATCTACTCCACCTCTGTCAACTCGGCAATTAGGCGATTCAACTTTTCTCAAATTTCATGGTGTAAAATACGCTTATGCCACGGGCGCAATGGCTCAAGGGATTGCTTCTGAAGAACTGGTAATTGCCCTTGGTAAAGAGAAAATCTTAAGTTCATTTGGTGCTGGTGGCTTATCTCCTGCTCGCGTCGAAGCAGCCATTAAGCTTATTCAGCAAGCTTTACCCGAAGGACCTTACGCATTTAACTTACTCCACAGTCCCAGTGAACCTGCTATTGAACGCGGTGTTGTTGATTTGTATCTTAAATATCAGGTGAGAACAATAGAAGCTTCCGCCTTCCTCGATTTGACTGACAACATTGTTTACTATCGCGCTGCTGGACTTGGTTTGAATGCGGACAATAAAATCGAAATCAAAAATAAAATTATAGCAAAAGTTTCTCGGAGAGAAGTTGCAATCAAATTTCTACAACCTGCTCCAACAAAAATTTTGAAGCAATTAGTTGAGCAAGGCCTTATCAGTGAATTACAAGCAACCCTAGCTGAAAAAATTCCTGTAGCTGACGATATTACTGCCGAAGCAGATTCTGGTGGTCATACAGATAATCGTCCTCTGGTTTGTCTCTTACCTTCCATCTTAGAATTGAGAGATGAAATTCAAAGAAAATTTTCTTATGAAAAACCTGTCCGAGTTGGAGTAGCAGGAGGAATTGCTACGCCACAATCAGCATTAGCTGCCTTTATGATGGGTGCTGCTTATGTTGTAACAGGCTCGATTAACCAATCTTGCATTGAAGCCGGAACTTCTCAACATACTAAACAATTATTGGCTCAAGCCGAGATGGCTGATGTGATGATGGCTCCGGCGGCAGATATGTTCGAAATGGGGGTAAAACTCCAAGTGCTCAAAAGAGGAACTCTCTTTCCTTTACGAGCCCAAAAAATGTTTGAACTATACAAAAACTATGACTCAATTGAAGATATTCCCTTGGTGGAAAGAGATAAATTAGAAAAACAAGTTTTGAAAAAGAGCTTGGATGCAGTGTGGCAAGAGACAGTTACTTATTTATCTCAACGCAATCCTGATAAATTGGCCAAGGCTGTTAATAATCCAAAACTGAAGATGGCTTTAATTTTTCGCTGGTATCTTGGATTATCATCCCGTTGGTCTAACTTTGGAGAAAAAGGGAGAGAAATGGATTATCAAATCTGGTGTGGCCCTGCTATGGGCAGTTTCAATGACTGGGTTAGAGGTTCTTATTTATCTGAATCAAATAATCGTCAGGTAGTTGATGTTGCTAACCATATTATGACCGGAGCGGCATTTTTATACCGGATACAAAGTTTAAAAGTTCAGGGCTTACAAATGCCCGCTTATTACAGCGAATATCGTCCAGCTACTTTTAATTAAAGGAGGAAAATCAGATGAATACTGTTAAAATTGATAACCGAATTCCCAAGATTCAAAATAAGCTTTTCGAGCAGGCACATACTCAGCCTTTAGAATTAAAAACTGTTGCTATAGCTATGAGCAAGCAGGGAATTAAAGGAGAAAAACTTTACTCTCATCCGGGAATGCTCCCCTTACCCGTACCTATTTGTGAGTATTTATTTTCTTTTAATTCTCGTCAAAGGTCAATTTTATCTGCGACATTTTTTGCTAATTTCTATAAGTTTGTTGCTAATAGCGAATATCAGTCTCTCATATCCAACATGAGTGTTGCTGAAAAAGTTTTTGCTTCCTACTCGGATGAATTTATGATTCTTCATCAGGAAACTAATGAAGAGATGGATCATATTTGGTCTTTTAGAACCGTGTATAGTATGGTCTGTCGAGAAATAGGAATTGAAAGTTCATTTGATGAGCCTAGCTTTTTCTATGGAACTGTTGGTGCAATACCTCAATCAGATTTCGACAACTTCGATACCCGTTTTACTTTTGATGAAGATTTAAATGAAACTCTATTGAATCTTCAAAAGGGGAAAAACTTTCTTAAAAAGATTGTAGAACAGACTCAGCAGCAAGGCAAAAATTTTACATATCGAACTTTACGCTTCATGATTGGGGATGCTATAAGGATGTTACCGGCCCAAATAGTTCAAGAAATTGGCTTGGGTAGTTTGACTCTACTTTATCGGTATATGGCTAATATCGAGTTAAAAAAAAGCGAAGCTTTTTTATTTGATTCCCCTGAAAACTTTGATTATGAACCATTAGCTGTTGAATTGAATCAGGGTCACTTAACAGATGAAGCACGTCATTACACAACATCCTTTGATTTAGGAGTAGAACTATATAGGGCAGCTTCTCCTGAGGGTCAAGATTTCATTCGATATTTCATGCAGCTAATTTTGGAAGACTACATTAGCGCTAGTTTCACAACTTATTTGGAGAAGTTAGACTTCACTGCCCAAGGAATCATGTTAACTGATATTAGAATTGGGCTAAACTCACTAAGTATGTCTCTGCACCATCCTGAATTAGTTGATAAGCGAGTAGATATAAATCAATTAGTTCATTCTTGGAGACAAGTGAGTTCAAAATGGCGCAATATAATTGGTTACATGGAACAAAAGAGTTGGCAATACAAATCTCAGCAGCTAGAGCGTCTTATTAAAGAATTGGGACTAGAGTTAAATACCAGTAAGCTAGGTAATCTCTATGATCGTTACAAGGATGCTTTGGCAATGAAGGAAATTCAAAAAGTTATTGAAGTAGCTTAACAATTGTTAAATCTGTTAACCCTCTTTCGTGAAACCAGCGAGTTTAGAGATGATAGTGTCTATTCATTTTGAAGACGACCAGAAAACAGTTCAAGTTGAAGCAAACCAACGCTTAACTAAGGTTTGTGATGAGCATCCTAGTTCAATTTTATTTGGTTGTCGTTGTGTTGCTTGCGGAACTTGCCTCATAGAAGTTGTGAGTGGGATAGAAAATCTAACTCCTGTGATGGATGAAGAGCGGATTTTGCTTGATGTGTTGGCTCCCGATACTACCAATGTTCGCCTAGCTTGTCAATGCGTAGTGCAGGGTGATATTCGTATTCGGGTAGCGGATTAACTGGCAAATTTTATATAGCTCGATATGCTCTTAGGAGATATGCAGCAGCAGCGAAAGTTAAAACCTTTTTCTAATATCTCCTACCTTAGACTTTTCAAAAGTTTTAGCCAGTACAGCAATCCTATTTAGGAATGCTATATATCCAATTCTTTTTACTTCAGAGGTGTGTAAATGAGTCAGTCTACTCCTGAGGCAACTAAAAAGCAGTCTTATACCGCAGAAGAAATTCAAGCTTGGCTAGTATCTCATATTGCAGAGCAGCTAGGAGTTGAACCCAAGGATATAGATGTCAGTCAGCCTTTAGACAGCTATGGTTTAGAGTCAGCGCAAGCAATGTTTCTTGTTAGCAAAGCTGAGAAGTTGTTTGGTTTTGAACTATCTCCAATCTTATTGTGGCATTACCCCACTATTGAAACGCTATCCCAGCGTTTAGCCGAAGAATCCAAAGCTTCGCAGTCAGAGATTTTTGAGATTTGAACATCAAAGCTGTTCTTGAACAGCTTACAGAAAAAGATTTTGATAGTTTGAAACTATGAATATATTCAGGTTTTTAGCACAGCTTAACCAAAAGGTTGTTCAGATTATCGAACAATAATTACAACCTAAATCGAGAACTAAGCTTGCAAATAATTTAATAGTTAGGGGGAACCAAAAGTAAATATGATTTACAACAGAAAGCTGGGGCACCTTGAGCAAGCTATGGAAATCTTAAATAGCCGTGCTAAAACCTGGAATATAGTAACTATTAGTCGCATCAAGGGCTATATCTGCGAAGAAACTCTGACACAGGCTTTAGACATGATTCAATGTCGCCATCCTCGTCTAAATTCTAAAATTGTTGGAGATAAAAATAGTCTTATCTTTCAAAGTCAAGAAACAGCAAATATTGCTTTACGCGTTGTAAAAAAGTTAGACATTGAGCAGTGGCAACAAGTAGTTGATGAAGAGATGAACAACGGAATTGATAGTAGCAAAGGTTTGCTGCGAGTTGTTCTTATTCATCTTTTAGGTAATGAGCATATAAGTTACCTCATTACAACAATACACCATGCGATCGCAGATGGTTTATCATCCATCCAACTTCACTCAGAAATCTTGACTTATTGTCAAAAAATTGTGTCCGGTGAACCAATTAATCCAGTTATTAGCTTAACTCCACTTCCACCTATCGAAGAACTAATGCCCAAATGGACTAAGGGATTCAGAGGTAGGATAAATAGTATTATCTTTTTATTGCAGCTTGGGTTACAAAAAATCTGGAATCGACCACAAACATTAGGTTTTGAAAAGTATGTATCTATTGCAAAGCGTAGTTGCAATATTATCCACAGACAACTTGACCAAGACTTAACCCAAAAATTTGTAAATCATTGTCGGCAAGAGAATACAACAGTACATAGTGCTTTGTGTGCTGTAATGTTGTTTACAATAGGGAGAAAAATAATTAAAAGAAATAGCAAAAATACACGAGTAAACTGCCTATCATATTTTGATTTGAGGAGACATCTCGAACCAGCTATCAGTGATGATCAGATGGCTGTATTAGCCTCCTCTATTATGGGATTTCATACTATAGGGAGAAACACGTCCTTTTGGGAATTAGCCCGTGAGGTGAAACAAAAACTTGAAGTTAGTAAAAAATCCGGTGATCTCTTGAAAATGATTTTGATTGCCAAGCATCTCATAGATTTTTGTTTTATCTATCCCAAGCAAGTAGCTGCCACAGTGTCTGTTTCTAATGTTGGCAAAGTAAATATACCCAAATATTACGGTGAATTTGAACTAGAAGAAATCAGTTTCGCTGGTTCCCACGCTTTGTATGCAGGTGTTTTTATTATCCACGCCTCAACTTTTCAAGGAAAAATGCTGTTGAATTTTGTTTTTTCTCAACCTTCAATTAGCCAAAGCACTATGGAACTTCTTGTGAACAATGTTATGTCTTATATTCATGAAATTTGCAATTTGAATTTAGACTCTTCTTTAACGTACAAATAGGCATATTTATTGCTTATTTAATATTATAAAAAATCAATGCTTTGAAACAATTAGGAGATTCTGAAACTATGAACGCATCAGAGATTATAGCAAACCTTACTCAACAGGGTGTTCATTTGTGGGTTGATAATGACAAATTAAAGATTCGCTCACCCAAGGGCATAATCACATTAGAAATGCAAGCAGAAATAGTTGCTTGCAAAGCGGAGATTGTGGCATTTCTACACGAGATGGATGTCGCTACTGATTTAGATTCTGTCCCTTTAAGTCAAGGACTCAATTTACAGACTATTGGTCGTCTAATTGGAGGATTTTCAGAGCAATCAGCTGTAGAGTATAAGCCACCAATTATCGATCCTAAAGTTATGGCTCAAAAGCTGATAGTTACATTTAAACCTTTGCCTAATAGCTACAAAAATCAAGAGATTCGGAAATTTCGCCAAGAATTGGAAGTGAAGTTGATAGATTATGGAGTCAAAGTTTTATCTTGGGAGGAAGCGATCGCAGAATTTAACTATGACCTAACAATTCCGATAATTAACAAAAATAAAAAATTCAAGTTTAAGGGAGTTAAATCAGAAGTTAATGCAATTATTGATGTAGAAATACATCCTTCTATTCTAAGAAAACTTGGTATTTTTACAGCAGAGCTTCTCTATCAATTCTATTCTAAATTTGTTTTAAATGGTCGAAAAATACCTGTTATAAAAATGGCTCGATTGAGCAGTTGGGCTGAGGATCATGCAGCTAAGTACGTTGACAATCCTAGTAAAACCCAAGTGATTGTGCTTACTGAAATAGACCATGATTTTATCAACCCTCTGATTCCGTATAAACAAAAAATCAATATTGGCTTAAACACTTTAATCAGAACATTTTCAGAAATTGTTATTGGAGTATCATCTGATAAAATTTCTATATTAAACATGAATCTTTCAGACTCTATTTTCTCTAAAAATGAGATAGAACGGTTTGTTTTGAAATCACTAATTCCTAAAGTTTTTGTGCCCATCGCTCCACTTTTACTGAGCCGCTTTGAGCTAGGACAGTATAATCCTCAAGAATCTATATATGCTGCAAAATTAGTGAAGTTGGGTCAGGAATTGGCATCAACAGGTTTATTCCCTCCTGGTTTTAAATTGAATGAAGTGATTAAAAGAAAATCCCATAGAGATATTGTCAGCGTCATCATAAATGGTAGAACAGGTGTCTCTTATGGCTTTGTTGCTTATGCTGAACCTCCACAATATTTTGGAGATATAGAGGTAAGTAAAAATGAGTGGGAAAGTCTATTACCTGTTAGAGGATTTAGTAGTAACGAAATTCGTCAAAATGAAAAAGGTAGACGCTATGCCAAAATCAAACTCCTAGACAAATATGTATTTAGGCAAATACCTGATATTTGGCTTGTCAGTTCTCGTTCAGGGTCAAATAAAACAGACTTGAATATCGCTGACGATATTATCAGAATTGGTTTGAAAGAAAAGCTATATCTCCAACTCCCTAAAGTGATTCATTCGGAGTTAGCAGATATGAAACCTTCTTATGATATTTATGTCATGCTTGCAATTAGTCTTTCTGCGGCTTTGTATACGCCAGAATTAATTAAAGATGGTGCGCCAATTGTTCATTTCCACGGCTACCCAGCATTTGATTGGTTTAAACCAAATGAATACTGTGTTGGGGTAAATAATCCTTCAGTACCTTGTGGAACCTATGAATCTGGTGTATTCAACTTTCTAGGTATTTCTAGCTTGGTCGAACAACAAGCTAGAAATATATCTTTAGTTAGTTTAGTAGAACCAGATCATGGCACAAATTTTATAGCTCATGATTTGGATTATCTAGTCGAAAGATTGAAAACCGGTTGTACAGATGGGCAAATTGAACTAGGTGGAAAACATTTTGCTTCTCTCAAATCGAAGATAGAAGAATGCAGAATCTAAATTTGTGAAATAGGCAATAGTAAATTCAACTAAACCTCGTCTAGAACACCGATTCAGTAATCAGAATTAAGTAGCAGCCTTCTCAGTAGTGCAGGTAAAATTTTTGGCAAGAATATGAAGATTATAGACGACGGCGGTACGGCGAAGATCAAATAGATTTTTGCGAGAACCAACATAACAAGCTTGGTCTGTTTACCATCGACCAATATGAGATAGGGAATGCTCAACAGCAACACGTTCTCGGAGCTTGGCACGACCAGCAGGAGTTAATTGACGTTGTTGTAATTCCCTAAATAAAGGTTCATCAGGATGAATAGAAACACTACGCCCAGTTTTGGAAGTAGTACAACACTCCCTTAACGGACAAGTTGCACAAATATTTTTTGGGAACTGAACTTGCCACCGACGCTAAAAGGTAAAGCCACCTCATTAGGGCAGCAAATAGTCTAATTGTCCCAATCAAGGGTAAAAGCAGTTTTGGTAAACCTCAAGCCGTTTTTAACTTGCCAAGCTTTACAGTAAACAGTCAGTTCGTCACTTCTGTTTTGAACCAAGGAACTACTCAGATAAGCACGGCCAATATGTAACTCAACCAGATTCACTTGCTGGCATTTTAAGTCAATGGCAATCGCATCTGTTACTGATGCTTCAGGAATATTTGCTCTGGTGACTCCAACAGCGCGAACCAGCCCATTGTCTAAATCTCGTAAAACATGACATTTATAACCATCAAATCGCTGGCTTTGACTTTTACGTCCATGTCTCATCTCTTCATCTTCGATTGAGATACATCGTTCTGGTGCAACACCTGTTTTGAGTTTCAGCTCACCGTTATGGAATATATCACAAGAAGAGTTAAATCTTCTTAATAATTTAATTCTAGGTAGATGAAGAAATTGACGGCAGTATTTAAATCTGTTTATAACTTTTAGGCTACCTCGATGGTAATAGCGATCGCTTGTGTGATTATATGGACTCATACTAAAGCTACTTGTATGAAATAAACGATCGCTATTCATTATTGATAAGCCATCAAAACTTTCACATGGCAAAATTCACTACTTTGATTACAGAAAATTACTAAACAGCATAGGATTTAAATAAATTCGACAATGGCAACAAAATTATTATGAAATGACTAGCTTTAACGACTATTCTATCTTTCAACATTTTGTTGCAGGTAAATGTTATCCTGTTAGTCTTAATTTTGAAGCAGTCAAATGGGATATAAAATCTTATTTTTGTTGTGATAATTATTGTAAGTGTGTAGCATTGAGATATTTTATAGCGCAATTAATTTAAAAAAATAAAAAAGCGAGAATTTGAACGTTTATTTTCTAAAAGAATATTTAAAATAAAGGTTTGTGATAAAATTATCATGCTGTAAATATCCTATATTATTCTCTCGCGAAAGTAATAGAAGAAGGATGTATTTAGTTCGGTGAATCACCATTATTTAGCTAAAATCTTAGGAGTGTCATCAATTTCGATAGCACTCCTATAAATTATGATAGAACTTTTACATAATGTTTTCTCTACTAGCCAGTTTATTCCCCACGGACATTGCTACCTCTGGAAACCAGAATTGGTGTGGTTACATCTGGTTTCAGATGTGTTAACTGGACTTGCTTATTATTCAATCCCAGTGATGTTGGTTTATTTTGTCCGTAAACGGCGAGATGTGCCTTTCGGCTGGATATTTCTGATGTTTGGCACATTCATTGTTGCTTGTGGCACAACCCATTTGATGGATGTGTGGACGCTTTGGTATCCTACCTATTGGCTATCAGGGTTACTCAAAGCTATTACCGCTTTTGTCTCTGTATTGACGGCTATAGAGCTTGTGCCATTAATACCCAAGGCACTGGCTCTACCAAGTCCTGCTCAACTAGAGAAGGAAATTGCTGAACGCATACTAACTGAGGAGGTGTTGAGGGAAAGTAAACAACGCTGGCAATTAGCTTTGCGCGGCAATAATGATGGAATTTGGGACTGGAATGTTAAAACTAATGAAATATTCTTCTCGGCCCGTTGGAAGGAAATGCTTGGTTATGAAGACCACGAAATTTCTAACCATTTAGATGAAAGGATGAAACGAGTACATCCAGATGATCTGGATTGGGTAACACAAGCAGTCCAAGATCACTTTTCTCAGAAAACACCGTTTTACACTACTGAGCATCGAGTTTTATGTAAAGACGGCACTTACAAATGGATTTTGGATCGAGGTCAAGCACTGTGGGATGAAGATGGTAATGTAGTGCGGATGGCTGGGTCACATACCGATATTACTGAGCGTAAGCAAGCAGAGGAGGCAGTAAGTAGTCTACTTAATCAACTAGAAAATATGGTGGAGGAACGAACAGCACAGTTAACAAGAATTAATCAATCACTACAGACAGAAATTACTGAGCGCCAGCGAATAGAAGAAGCATTACGAGAAAGTGAAGAACGATTCCGTGCTACATTTCACCAAGCTGCTGTTGGCATCGCCCATGTAGCAATAGATGGAAGGTGGTTGTTAGTTAATCAGAGGCTTTGCAATATTCTTGGTTACACACCCGAAGAACTACAGTTGCTAGCTTTTCAAGATATTACTCACCCAGATGATATTAATGCCGACCTAAAATATTTTTACCAGATTTTAGCAGATGATATTCAAACTTACTCAATAGAAAAGCGCTATTTTTGTAAAGATCGCTCCATAGTTTGGGTTAATCTCACCGTCTCTTTAATGCGCGAACCTAGTGGGGAGCCAAGATATTTTATTTATGTAGTAGAAGATATTAGCGAACGGCAAGCTGCGCTACGCGATCGCAAGCAGTGGGAGGAGCAAATGCAAGCATCACTCTTAGAAAAAGAGGTGTTATTAAAAGAAATTTATCATCGGGTCAAAAATAATTTACAGGTTATTTCCAGTCTGCTAAGTTTGCAATCTGCTTATATTAAAGACAAACACGATTTGGTAATATTCCAACAAAGCCAACAACGGATTGCATCAATGGCTCTAGTTCACGAAAAATTGTATGAGTCTCAAGACTTAGCAAAGATTAATTTTGGTGAATATATTCGAGATTTAGTAGCAAGTTTATTTACTGCATACGAAGTCAATGAAGATGCGATCGCTCTGGTACTAAATATAGACAAACACGTTTTTCTCGGATTAGATACGGCAATTCCTTGTAGCTTAATTATCCATGAGCTTGTATCTAATTCCTTGAAATATGCATTTCCCGTAGGTAGGAATGGTACGATTTATATAGAAATTAACCAAAATCAAGATCGGCAAGTTACACTTGTAGTCAGTGATGACGGAATTGGTTTACCACCAAATTTTAATTTCCAAAAAATAGCTTCTTTAGGCTGGCAGTTAGTGGATGCTTTAACCAATCAACTTTCAGGAAATATCAATATCCAAGGTGATATGGGTGTGAAGTGTCAGGTGACATTTACATTAATATAACAAACTAAAATATGACATCTGCAAAAATCTTAGTTGTAGAAGACGAAGCTATTGTTGCAAAAGATTTACAATATCGACTTATAAAATTTGGTTATACAGTTCCTGTAATTGCTTCTTCAGGACAAGAAGCAATTAACAAAGCAGTAGAAATATCCCCAGATTTAGTGTTAATGGATATTAAATTAAAAGGGTCAATGGATGGGATAGAAGCTGCCCAAGAAATCCATAAGCATTTGGATATTCCAGTAATTTACTTAACGGCTTATGCAGATGATAAAACATTAGCAAGAGCCAAGATAACTGAACCGTTTGGCTACCTACTCAAACCTTTTAAAGAAAGAGAACTACAAACAAATATTGAAATAGCTCTCACTAAACATGGTTTAGAAAGGCAATTAAAAGTAAGTAAAAAATGGCTGGATGCACTTTTAAAAAGTATAGGCGATGGTGTGATTGCTAGCGATTTGCAAGAATTGGTAACTTTCATGAATCCGGTTGCTGAAAATCTGACTGGATGGAAACAGGAAGAAGCTTATGGTAGAAATTCATCAGAAGTATTCAATATTGCTAATGCAGATACTCATAACTCTATTGAAAGTCCGATCGTAAAAGTCCTTCAAGATGGCATTATCGTCAGCCTCCCAGCAGAAACTATTCTGATTACTAGAGAGGGTGGAGAAATACCAATTGATGACAGCGTTGCACCAATTAAAGATGATAAAGATAATATAATGGGTGCTGTGTTAGTGTTTCGAGATATTACTGAGCGCAAACGAGCGATTGAGGCGCGTCAAAGGCAAATTGAGCAAGAGAAACTTGTGTTGCAATGGGAAGAGATAAATCAACTCAAAAATGACTTTTTAAATTTAGTTTCCCATGAACTGCGATCGCCTCTGAGTAATATGAAGCTAATGATTCAAATGATACAATTGTCTACTGATACAGATGAAGCTCAACGTTATCTAGAACTGGTGGAAGGCGAGTGCGATCGCGAGTTAGGATTAATTAACGATCTACTTGACTTACAACGGCTAGAAAGCTCATCTTATCCAGTTATCACACCAGATGCGTTGCTCTTACAGCAGTTCTTAACTTGGATAATTGAGCCATTTCAAATCCGTGTTCAACAACATCAGCAAACTCTAAAGTTGAATCTGCCTTCAAATCTCCCGTCCCTGCTCTCAGATGGCATAAGCTTAGAACGAATCTTAATAGAATTGCTTAATAATGCCTGTAAATACACACCTGCGGGTGGTGAAATTATCCTAAGTGTAAGTCACAATTCCTTGGAAACGCCTGCAAAAACTATTATTACTACCAGTAATTCCGCAGAAATTTCAGCAATAGAGTTACCACGAATCTTTGAAAAATTTTATCGCATCCCCAATGCAGATATCTGGAATCAAGGTGGTTCTGGATTAGGTTTAGCTATAGTAAAAAAATTAGTCGAACAATTGCAAGGAAACATTCAAGTAGAAAGCGATAACGGATGGACAACATTTACCCTTACATTAACTGATTTCTTATAGGTATTTAGGTTCTCTTAAAATTTCCTAATTTTTATCCTACACATAAATTATTAGAGGTGTATAGATAGATATACATCTCTAATAACTGATGTTATAAATATTTTTGCCAATGGTATGAGATAATTAAAGCAAATTATTAAATCTAGAAAAATGGTATCAACTATATCTTCCGCACCCCAAGGTTTTAGTGCATTTATTACTAATTTAGGAATACGCGATACAACTGATGATTTTGTATTTATTAAATCAGAAGTTCCTTGTGTTGCTGATGGAGTCTTCACTCAAAGTCTTTTCGCCGGGCCAAGCGTTACTATTAGCCGCGACAACTTAAAAGATTCACAAGTACAAGGAATTGTCGTTATATCTAAAAATGCAAATGTCGCTAATGGTGCTGTTGGCATTGCTGATGCCCAAGAAGTTTTAGAATTGATTGCAACGGAAACTGGAATTGCTGCACATAATATGGTGATAGCTTCTACAGGCGTAATTGGCAGGCGTTACCCAATTGAAAAAATTCGAGCAGGTTTATTAGGATTGGGGAAAAAATTGACTCCTGCTGATTTTAATGCCGCAGCCCGTGGTATTATGACCACCGATACAGTATCAAAACTAGCTACACGACAAATAGGAAATGCCAAGCTGGTAGGAATTGCCAAAGGTGTTGGCATGATTGAGCCTAATATGGCAACTCTCTTAACTTTCTTTTTTACTGATGCGGCAATTTCTGCAAATAGCCTTCGTTCTATTTTTCGCTCTACTATAGATAAAACCTTTAACTGCTTGAGTGTAGACACTGACACTTCTACTAGTGACTCCGCCGTGATTCTAGCTAATGGAATAGCCGGTGAAGTTTCAGAAGCAGATTTTGCCAGCGCATTGCAAGAAGTTGCACAAGAATTGGTGCTGAAAATTGCCAGAGATGCAGAAGGTGCCACCAAAATTATTGAGGTGACTGTAGATTCAGCTATTAATTATGTACAAGCGAAAAAAGTAGCTAAAGCAATTGTCAATTCACCATTAGTAAAAACCGCCGTCTATGGGGCAGATCCGAATTGGGGACGAGTTGCGATGGCTATAGGTAAATGTGAAAATGAACAGCAGATAAATCCAGAACGAGTTGTTATTAGTTTTGATGACGTGAAAGTTTATCCTAGTAGTTTAACTAATGAAAATCTAGAACAATTGCGGCAAATTATGTCCAAAGACAAAGTAGATATTCATGTTAGCCTCAATATTGGCGAAGCTTCTGCAACTGTATGGGGTTGCGATCTTTCAGAGGGTTATATAGAAATTAATGGCAAATACTCAACTTGATTAACAAGAAGAGACGCGAAATTGCACTGGGCTTCAAACCGCTACGTTAATGTCTTGTTGTGTTAACGCATCTCTACATATAGGAATTCGATTTTATTTTTGTTCGCGTGGATAAGAAAGAGGCAATAGGCAATAGGAAAGAATGGTTTTTGAGTTGTACGGAGTTTTTTCAAAAATCCAATATGAGTCCTATAGCTCAATACGGTTCAGTTAAGGCTAAAACTCTTTGTCAAAGTCAATTTTTTTTACGAACCACAGAGACACAGAGGGCACTGAGAGAATAAAGAAATGCTTAACTGAACTGCATTGCCCTATAGCTTGGATAGATACTACACAAATTTGCAATAGCTGGGGTTAAAGCTTCAGTAACACAGCATAGCTGCCCTCTGCATCGGTAATATTCGGAACCTCACCTTACTATCAGGGAGAGAAACTTTGGCATCAGCCAAAAGTGGGATTATGTGCTTTCGGACATGATATTAGGCAGAAGTGTAGAGATGGATAAATGGCGGAGGGACATTAAGAGGTAATTGCTTTGTCAAAAAAGTTGACGCAGGTAGTCATAATGTAATATAGTATGTTACAGAAGTAATGAGTTAGATTAAAAAAACTTCCTAGCCAGTACATCACGGTGAAAATAAAATTACCATTTGTATACAAGTTGTTGATATTACAAGAAAAATTTTAAAATCTCATATTTAACACAAATAGCTCTATTAACGCTGCATAACTAAACAAATATGGATTTTGACTATTTTAGAAGCAATGAAGGCACTCCTACAAATAATACCCGCCAAAGCTTGCTTGCTAGTGGGTGGCGACCCTTTAACCGAGAGTTAGATTGGGGTTTTTTATGGCAACTGTTGTATAGTGACTCCCGCGAATTAACTCAAAAAAGTTTGAATTTAGCGAGTAATGTTGCTGATATTTTGGGGCGAAATAATTATGCTTGGTGGGCTAATTTATTAAATATTGTATCTGATAATACCCGCTACGAAGTTGAAAAATTTTGGAATTACATCACACCAGATCCCCAATCACCAGATCATCGCTACAAAGATGTTTTGAGTACGGAAACACCTATCGTTCAATTTGTCAGTCGTAGTAGCATTCCCATTGATTATGTTCTTAACCGACTGCAAGAAATTACTGTACTGCGAGTTTTGGGTGTGTTGGGTAATCCTGACATTATTACTCAGTATTATTCAGAAAGAGATTTTTATTTTCCTATAGATAGATTTGTTAGCTGGGAACGCTTAGATGTGATTAATACTGTTTATGCTTATTGGGCAAAGCATGACGTTTGGTTGCAAATTGATCCCTACGATCGCGGGCGGCGACAATATAGTTTAATGGCGAGAAATCTTGCCCCGCTAATTAACAAGGCAACTTACGACTTGGCAGTTATGCTGAGTGGATATCAAAGTCGTGTAGGTAAAGTTCACAGCCAATTTCCCATTCGCACATTTCCGGCAGATATCCAACAGTTTACTGATGCTGTACAGCAAGCGATTCTGAATCAAAACCAGTTAGCGGTTGTTGTACATGGGAAACCAGGTACTGGTAAAACAGTCTGGACACAAGCTGTAGCAAAAGAAATTCTTGTACCTTTAGGGTATGTAATTTTTATTTTAGATCATGATGCGATCGCTAATTTTGTTCCCCCAACTTACATAGAGCGTATTTGTATCGTTATTAACGAAGCTGATAATCTAGCGCAAAACCGCGCTTCTGAGGTAGCGCAATACAATAACAAAACCGAACACATTCTCAGTTTGCTGGATGGTACTTTGTATCAAAGTGTCATTGATGAGTCTGGTATCCAGATGCAGCAACGATTAGTTGTCTTGATGACTTGTAACACTACTGAAAGATTAGATCCAGCCATGTTACGTAAGGGCAGGGTGGATTTAATATATGAGTTTACACAATTATTTGTATGAAGGAGGCAGGAGGCAGGAGGAATACTACTTTTCTTAAAATACACTACTCCCCACTCCCGTTCGGCAGAAGCCTACTACCCATCTCGGTTGTAATCCAATACAGTTCAGTTAAGCATCTCTTTCTTCTCTCTGCGTTCTCTGCGCCTTCTCTACGAGACGCTGCGCGTTGGCGGAAGCCTCTCGTAGAGAAGGCGGTTCGTAAAAAAAACGACTTTGGTAACAGAGTTTTAGCCTTAACTGAACCGTATTGGGCTGTAATCTAAATAAAAATTGCTGTAAATCGACTTTCACCAAAGTTTTACCTGTTTTTGGGATACAAGCTGATGCTGTTTGCGCCAAGCTTGGGGAGGTAAACCGTGATGTTGGCGAAACTGACGAGAAAAATGAGACACATCTTGATAACCTAATGCTTTGGCGATTTTCTCGATAGTCTGATTATTATTTTGGAGTAAAAAACGAGCGCCTGCCATTCGGCGTTTGACAATCCAGCAGTTTACAGTCTCTCCTGTTTGCCTTGAGACTCGGTTAGTTAAGTAAGCAGGTGAGTAACCAACAGCAACAGCCACATCACACAAAGTAATTCCTTGATGATAATGGGCTTCGATAAAGTCGAAAACTTCTTTTAATTGAGGAATACAGGGAAAGATTGACTTAGAAGGGATCGTGGGTTCTTCAGGTGCGATCGCATCTAGAGTATTATCTACAAATACTGATTTTGGAGCTTTCTCAAATTTCATAGCGCACCAGTATTGCAGAGTAGCTTGTTTTTGTAGTCGGATAGCGATCGCTCTGAGCAATTCGTCTAGTGTCGAGGGTTTGGTAAGATAATCATCTGCTCCCAATTCCATAGCTTTGCGAACATCTGCTTTGTTACTACTCCCAGTCAGAAAAATAAAAGGAATAATTGCAGTAACAGGATCTAGGCGTAGCCTACTTAAAACGCTATAACCATCCATATCGGGCATCGTGATATCGCAAATCACTAAGTCGGGTATACACTCTTGTGCTTGTTGGATACCAGCAAGACCGTTGTTAGCACTGATTGTATCAAAACCTTTAGCCTTAAGACCTTTTAAATAAAGATCGCGGGTAACATTATCATCTTCAATGACGAGAATTTTATTTGACGATTCGTACATAATTTTTTATTACCATAACTTTTGCAGAAGCTGGTTAATATTAAACTGTGGCGGAATTTTGCCTAGTTTAGTTAGGTTTACACCGTACTATACTCAACTTTTTTGTGAGTATGAAAATAGGCATAAGCTTAATTAGTTCGTTCCGAGAGTTGTGATTGTTAAGTTGTTAATTAATAACTAATCTTTATTTCAACATTCATAACTCGGAACTACTAAACTCTGACTTGATTAATGCCAACGTCACAGTAAACGTAGTGCCCACACCTATTTGACTTTCCACGGATACTTGACCATGATGTAAGTCTACCAAGGTTTTAAGAATTGACAGTCCTAGTCCAGTGCCAGGTATGTGATCGATGTTAGTTCCACGGTAAAATGGTTCAAATATTCGTTGTTGATCTAGTGCTGAAATACCAATACCTCTATCTTCAACCTGGAAAATTAATTGCTCATTTTCGCAAGAAAGTCTCAAATCAATTGTCATACCGGAGGGAGAATATTTTATTGCATTATCGAGCAAATTTTTCAAAATCGGCTCTAACAGTTTTTTGTCTATGCAGGCTGTTAGAGAATTTTCTTGAGTGACAAAATTAATCGGAACTTTACTAATACTCATCTGCATTTCTGCAACTAAGTCCTTACAGAAATCAACTAACTCAAGTGGCTTTGGCTCATAGTTTATTTTTGCTGCTTCTGCCTTAGAGAAAAATAAAATATCATCCAACATCTGACCAAGTTGTTCTGTAGCTTTTTGAATGTGATCCAGCAGTGGTTGGATTTTCTTCTGTGTACGTTTGTCTACTTCTTCCTTTAATAAACTATTAGAAAATGAAACAATATTCAACGGTGTACGGAATTGATGGCAAACCATAGAAAGAAAACGCGCTCTAAGTTCGCTAAGTTGTTTTGCTTGTTCTAAAGCTTGGTTAAGACCTAATTCTGCATATTTGTAATCGGTAATATCAATGCCTGCAATCATTTCTACTGGTTTCCCACCAAAATCTAGCACTCCATCTAGCATTACAACCGCACAAGCTAGCCATCGCTCTGTACCGCTTTTTGTCAGAATATTCATCTCCTGGTATTCAAAGTTAGTTGCTTCACTCTGCTTACGTACCTGCCTGCGTCTTTTGCTTTTAATCAGTCGGCGAATATCAAAACCCGTTAACAGTTCCTCTTTTGTGTAACCAGTCAGTTGCTCTACTGCTGGATTTATGTAGCAAAGCCGCGTACCTTGAATTAGAAAAGTGCTGGTATCTGTTGTTTCGGCTAAAGTCCGAAATCTAACTGCGTTTAGCCGCAATGCCTCTTCAGTCTGTTTCGATTCAGTAATGTCCCAAATACTCCAGACTCTACCAATAATTTTGCCATCCAACAAGTGAGGCTTAGAGTGGTGTGCAAAAACTCTCCCATCTTTCAATTCCAGAATATCGTAGCTCTCGAAATCAGAGTGGCTAGACACTTCCCAAATTAGTCGATTAAAGGCTTGTGGATCTTTAAGTTGATTCTCAAAAAAGGCTTTGCATCGAGGACATTTCTTAGATAATATTAGGGACTCCGGGATCTGCCACATATCCACAAATTTCTGATTCAAGCTCAGAATATCTCCCTCAGAGTTAACTGCAACAATACCAATGGCAGTAGATTCGAGAGTAGAACGAAGCAAAGAAAGAGATGCTTGTAGTTCTATTTCTTTTGATTTTAGTTGAGAAAATTCCTGCTGTAAATTGTCTTTGGCATCCCTTAATTCATCAGTCCACTTTTGCACGCTCAGTTCTACTATTTCATCACTTATTTCTCGAACAAAAGCACAGCCAAATTCTATATCTTGTTGTTTTACATAGTTAATGGATATTTCTACCAGAAAGATCCGCCCTCCTTTTGTGCGGTAGCGAGATTTAAAGGTAAGAGAACCTTCTGAGTTAATATTTGACCAGTTATGTAGAGAAAAATCTACGTCTATATCTTGCAACCTCATGGAAAGTAATTCCTCACGGGAATACTCAGTCATCTGGCAAGTGGCATCGTTGACGTAGAGAAACTGTGCATTTTCTCCTAAACAAAAGGCAGCATCTACAGCTTGATTTATTAGAAAGTGAGCAAACTTCATTTCTATTTCTGGCTGTAGTGGCCATTGAGTGTTTGATTTAGCTAATCTATAATCGCCAGAATTCATATCCCTACTTGCTCCTGGTAATTAATCAGCACCATAGCCATTAATGAGTTTGATAGTCATAACTAACTAAAAACTCTGGTGCAGTGTTAGGCAGTTAAAAAATAAAATTAGTTAGTAAATTAAAAAATATTACTAACGGACTTAACAAAACTTATCATACCAATAAAAAGGGAATAATTTAACCAATTTTTCCTGAAAAAATTCAATATTTAATTTAAAATTTATTATTGACTTAAACAAATTTTGAGGAATGCAAAAAATAGACAAATCAAATCTAGATTAGTCAATAGACCTTATTAGCTAAGAGTTGAAAATTCTCAATCTATAAGTAGAAAAAATATTTTAAATATATACTAATACTACTTTTCGTAATTCGCAATTTCCGTTAAGTAAGGATTTTAGACATTTAAAATGGGTGGCTAATTTCAGCCAAACTGTCCTAGTACAGGACTGCGGAAATTTGTGTACCTTTAACAAGTAAAGAGATGTAGCCTGCGCCATAGCTAAGGAATGGTTCACCAACCCAAAGTTACTGGGTTTCGACTGGTAAACGGTTAAATGAGAAAAATTTTTGTTCCTTACCCTTTCCGAGGGAAAGGACTTTGACCAAATACTACTGTAGAGTCGTTTGATTATCAACATAAATGAATTTACCGGGCTTGGCTAGGCTTGAATCAAAAAATTTTAACTCATTAGTTCATTTTCTTAACTTATCTTAACTTACTCTATCAGGGATTTAACTATAGAAGAATATGCTTAGTCATCCGTCGCAAGAAATACATTTACATAACACAAACACGTATAAATTAGCGTATAATTTTATATCTAAATTTTTAAGAAAAAACGTCATCCGTCAAAAGAAATACAAATGGACTAAAAAAACACGTGTTAGTTTGCGTATAAGGTTGTGTTTATTTTGTCATAAAGCAACATTTTAGTCGAAATCTACGTAACTGTTGATAAATCGCCAGAGGCTAGAAAGGGAGTTTTAAAAGGCTTTAGAGGTTGTTTGAAAAGTATTTCGCTGTGACTTTAGACACTTTTAGATCCCCCCTAGCCTTGAAAAAGGGGGAACCGGAGTCAAATTCCCCCTTTTTAAGGGGAGCCAGTGCGGTCTTCTCCCAAAGGGAGAGGCTAGCGCCTTCGCGGAGCGTCTCGTAGAGAAGGGGGTTTCCCCCATGAGCAACTGGCGTGGATTTAGGGGGATCTAGAATGTTTTGCTACCAAGAAGAGGACTTTTCAAACATCCTCTTAGACTTAAATACCTAATCTCTTTTCTCAAGGAATACCTACTCAACGCTTAGTCATCTCTCACAGGATATATAAAAAGTGAAGTAACTATGTCTTTATCGTTACAAATAATTGACTCGATGAGTTTTTGGTGGCAATATAAAGACCGCTAAACTGTTGTAGCTCGGCTTATGCTACAAAGCAAATTCAAGAGTTTATACGGAAGACAGGCAGTTGCTAATTTGCAAGCACCTGGGCAAAAAAGTAAAAGAATTGTCATTTTTATCAAAAGATTTTCTATTGTAAATTTGGTCATGTAGCTCAGTAGCGATGCCTAGGTTGGGATACGCCTACGCAGAATATAAATTTTTCGGAATCACTAAGTTTAAAATGTTGCAATAGTTATACAGCGAAAGAATTGCCACTTTTATCGAAAGATTTATCATTGCAGATATGCTTTTATGGTAGTAGTCATCAGAAATTAATAACTTTTCCAGGCAGTCTAATGAATAGGTTGGTGCGATTAAAAACAACTATGTAAAGCTTTATAAAAATTCTGAGAGATGCTTGAGTTAAGCTTAATTTCTTTTTTGCATACCTTTTGATCATTTAGTTTTATTCCTGCCAACCTACTTAAGTATTGTAGAAACGAAAAATTTGACACCTCCATCAAAAGATTTTTGATTGCATATCAGTTATCATCCCCTCTATTGTGGTTCTTAGAAGCACAGCCTTACTTGCTGTATGCTTTGCAAAAATTTTTTGGTAGTGCGCTCACAACCATCAATCAGTAGCAATCAACCGTTTCTACTATCGATCAAACTCGGTCATAGCTGTGATAAACAACAGAGTTGTTCGTATTAAGTATTGCTAGCGCTGTGATTGTAAACTAAAAAGCCTTTGTGTAACTTTATGTAATTAAGTGAAACCATGAGTCAAAACTATACTGGTTCCAACTCTCCTCTCATCACTACTGAGCCATACAAAGAATTTCCAGCAAATAGATATGTAGAATCTTCTCGTCAGCTTGATGAATCGGAGAATAACGGGGGAACTCAGCCTTTTTTAAATGATGAAACACCAGCAACGCTTTCAGTTGCCGATGCGATCGCTCAGATGTTGGTAAATTTGGGAGTAAGCTACGCTTTTGGTGTCGCTGGTGGCGCGATGGCTAGCCTTTGGGGTGCGCTATCAAATAGCAGTATCGAGGTGTTGAACTTCCGCCATGAAGCCGGAGCAGCATTTGCAGCCACCGAAGCTTACTTTGCTAATAATCGCCCCACTGTAGTTTTTACCACAGCCGGGCCGGGGATCACTAACGCGCTGACCGGATTATTTGCGGCTCGTGGTGAAGGTGCAAAGGTGATTTTGCTATCAGCTTGCACCTCTGCACCGCAGCGTGGACGTTGGGCAATTCAAGAAACCAGCACTTATACATTGCCCAGTGGGGGAATTTTTACGCCAGGAGCGCTATTCAACTATGCAATCACTATTGAATCTGCGGGTCAACTACCGCAGATTTTCCGCAAACTTGCTTTAGCTATGGCGCAACCAGGTGGATTTGTTGCCCATTTGAGTATTCCCACCGCAGTGCAGACAAGTTTAGTTGAGGATGTAGCATTACCCCAACTAGATGTTACTCCGTTTCCGATGACTGCTTCCAAAGAAGCGATCGCTAAATCGGTAGAGTTATTATCATCTGGCCCCTTTGCTATCTGGGTTGGTTTCGGTGCGCGTGAAGCAGCAGAGGAAATCCTTGAACTCGCTGAAAAAACGGGAGCAGCCGTTATGTGTTCCCCCCGTGGTAAAGGTATCTTCCCTGAAGATCATCCCCAGTTTGTGGGTGTCACAGGTTTAGGCGGTCATGCTTCCGTCTTAACTTATATGGAACAGCAACCTCCACAACGCACACTCGTATTAGGAACCCGCCTTGGCGAACCGACTTCCTTTTGGAGTTCTGCACTAGTTCCAAAAGAAGGTTTCATCCATGTAGATATTGACCCAGAAGTACCAGGTGTAGCCTATCCCCACGTTGAAACTTTCGCAGTTCGCTCTGATATCAAAGCTTTTGTGGAAGAATTATTGGAGCAATTACCAGATGCTCCTCGTTCCACAACTTTGTCGCTACCTCATCCAGAACGCAAAGCAATTGAACCTGCACCAGACGTAGATTATCCAGTGCGGCCAGAAGTATTGATGGCAGCAATTCAAAAGATAATTGTTGAAGGTAGCGATGCAGTAGTTATGGCTGAGTGTGGTAATTCGTTTACTTGGTCAACCCATCTACTCCAATTTACCGAAACCAATCGTTATCGAGTCAGCACAGGAGTCGGCGCAATGGGTCACGCCGTTACTGGAGTGTTGGGTGCAGCACTAGCAAACAATAGTAAAGCTGTAGGGATTGTTGGCGATGGAGCAATGCTGATGAATAACGAAATCAGCACAGCCGTGAAATACAAAATTCCAGCGATTTGGATTGTTCTCAACGATGCGCGTTATAACATGTGCCATCAAGGGATGAAAATCTTGGGATTAAAGGGCGCAGATGCCACACTTCCACCGACAAACTTCGCCATGATTGCTCGTGGGATGGGAGCAGAAGCGATCGTAGTTGTTAGAGAGTCGGATATTGAAGCGGCATTAGAACAAGCGATCGCATCATCTGTTCCCTTTCTCATTGATGTCGTAATTGACGCTGATCGCCCAGCACCTTCTGGTGGACGGAATAAGAGTTTGGCAGCACAAGGAATTAAATCAACAGCTAAAAATGGAGCCAAGCAAGTTTCATTTCCAATGGTTTGATCTCGAAGATTTTTTTACGAACCGCCAAGAACGCCAAGGACGCAAAGGAAGAGTTTAGGTAATCTTATCGCTGGAAGAGAGTAAAACACAGAAATATCTCAATCTTTCAAAAATTCACGACACTGGATGCAAAACCCTTTAAAACTCTCTTACCTTTGCGCTCTCTGCGTCCTTGGCGGTTCGTTCCCTCATTTTCTTAATTCCAGCAACTAAATCTACCAAACTGGAACTTCAAATATTTGGTTTCTAACTTCACTCAATCTTAATATTCCAACCTACTTTTGTGTCTATATCTTTACATTTTGTAATGCTAATTACTTTCTCTAACCAATCCCAAACAATATCGAGAGGTCAAGATGCTGCTATTTGAAACTGTTAGAGAAATGGGTCACGAACAAGTTCTCTTTTGTCATGGTAAAAATCCCGAAATTAAGGCAATTATTGCCATCCATGACACGACATTGGGCCCAGCAATGGGAGCTACAAGACTCATGCCTTATGTCAACGAAGAAGCTGCTTTAAAAGATGCACTTCGTCTCAGTCGGGGGATGACTTATAAAGCTGCTTGTGCAAACATTCCGGCTGGTGGTGGCAAAGCAGTTATTATTGCTAATCCTGAAAATAAAACAGATGATTTGTTGAGAGCCTACGGACGTTTTGTTAACAGCCTCAATGGGCGTTTTATTACTGGACAAGATGTCAATATTACCCCTGATGATGTCCGAACAATCAGCCAAGAAACTAACCATGTTGTTGGAGTCTCAGAAAAATCTGGTGGGCCTGCTCCCATCACATCATTAGGAGTTTTTCTAGGAATTAAAGCTGCTGTAGAGTCTCGTTGGCAGAGCAAAAGACTTGATGGCATGAAAGTTGCAGTTCAAGGCTTAGGTAATGTCGGCAAAAATCTCTGTCGCCACTTACATGAGCATGATGTCAAGCTTTTTGTTAGCGATGTAGACCCAGCCAAAACAGAAGAAGTAAAACGGCTTTTTGGCGCAACTGTTGTAGAACCAACCGAAATTTACTCTCTTGATGTAGATATTTTTTCCCCTTGCGCTCTGGGAGGAATTCTTAACAGTCATACAATTCCTTTTCTCAAAGCTCAGATTATTGCTGGTGCAGCTAATAATCAATTGGAAAACGAGCAATTACATAGTCAAATGCTTACCAAAAAAGGTATTCTCTACAGCCCTGATTATGTAATTAATGCTGGAGGACTAATCAACGTTTACAACGAAATGATTGGTTATGACGAAGAAAAAGCCTTCAAGCAAGTGCATAACATTTATGACACCTTGTCAGCAATTTTTGAGATTGCGAAAGAGCAGGGAGTTACTACCAACGATGCTGCTAAACGGTTAGCAGAAGACCGCATCAAAAATAGTAAGCCCAGCAAGTCTAAAGCGATCGCAGCTTAATTATTATTATCTTAAGGAGTGAGAAGTGGAAAAAAATACTTTTGCAACATCAGCTTACATTGCTACTTCACCAGAGAGTGCTTTTGAATATCTTTGTAGTTTAAAAAATCTGGATGAATGGACGCTTTATAGCCGGATGAAAGAGCAAATTGATGAAGATACCTGGCTTGGAACTGCATCGGGTTATCACAAAAATCTCTATTATCACGTTAAAAAGCTCCAAAATCCGCTTTTCTACGGCATTGAATGGCACTGTGGATTAGAGTACCAAAAATATTTTCAAGTTTATCCTGTTTTGCTGTTCCCCACTGACTACATTGAGCCGGGAACAGATGAAAAAGGTGTATATTTTCACTGGTTAAGCTTTGTCGATCCTAAACGGCAGACTCAGATGATTATGCAGGGGATTCATACAGTCCATACTTCGGAATGTCGTTCTCTCAAAGGTAATTTGGAACGCAAAGCTGGTCTGACCTCAGCAGCCAAAGGAAGCCACTTTATCGATACTGACACCATTTATGTTGATGCCCCAATTGAAATCGGTATTGAATACTTAAAAGACTTACAAAATATAGATGAGTGGGCGCATCTGTTACGCCCAAATGGTGATATTACTTCTGAATCAGGTGAATTCAAAGATGAATATGACCAAAAGGTAAAAGTTTCGGTGCGAGTTCATTCTTTGAGTAAATACTACTTACTTGAACAAGAATACTTTTATCCAGAATACGAATATTATCAGCGTTCTGTAGCGTTACTTATCCCAACCGCTTATGCTTTCGCTGACCCCGAAGCTTCTGGTTTCATCCTGCATCGAATCACATTTTGGAAAACAGATGGAACTGTTAGCCACGGCAAACTTCAAATTGAAGACTTTGGCGCTGAGAGCATGAACATAAAACGCTTACTCGAAGCCAAAGCTGGCAACCTCAAATCATTTGATCGAGGAATGAGCTATCTGCCAAAAATTCAAGAGGATTTAGTCATTAGTCATTAGTCATTAGTCATTGGTCATTGGTCATTGGTCAAATAACAAATGACAAATGACAAATGACAAAGAACAAAATATGAAACTGAAGCCATTCACTATTACTATCCTCTCTTTTTGTGTTGCCGCTTTTTCTGGAATGAAAGCTGCGTCAGCCGCATCCTTTTCAGTAATCGCCGACGGTTTATATAATGCCGGCGGACTGAGCTTTAGTCCTGATGGTAATCTCTATGTTACAGAGGCGGGAATAGGGGGAAGTGGCGCTTGCGTTCCACCAGCAAGTGGTCAAGGTGATTCTCTATGCTATGGCACAAGTGGAGCAGTTACCAAAATTGAGAATGGTAAGACCGAACGCATACTTACAGGACTTCCTTCCTTAGCATTACCAGATGGTACTGGAGCCGCAGGCCCTCGTGATATCAAATTTGATGCTATAGGTAAACCTTATGTTCTGATTGGGTATGGGGCTAATCCAGCCTTTCGCGATCGCAATTTAGGTTACACTGACCTCGGTAAAATCATCGCTCCCGACTTTAATACCAATTCCTGGACGAGTGTTGCCGATTTAGCTAACTATGAACTCGCCAACAATCCCGATGGTGGTGATGTCGGTAGCAATCCCTTGGGTTTTGTCATAGATGGCAATAAGTTAGTTGCAGTTGATGCAGGTGCAAACAACTTACTCAGCGTTAATACTGATGGGAGGAATTTGCAGGCGATAGTTGCGTTTCCCCAAGACATATTAACTAATCCAGTCTTTCCACCCTCTGGTACACCATCCAATGAACCGGCGCAAGTGCCGTCTCAAGGTGAAGAGGTGCGATCGCCGCAGTTTGCAACCCAAGCAGTACCCTCAAGTGTGGCAAAAGGCCCCGATGGTGCTTATTACGTCAGCCAATTTACTGGTTTTCCCTTCCCAGAAGATGGGGCAAAAATCTATCGAGTCGGTGCTGATGGAACATCAACAGTCTTCGCCGATGGTTTTACCCAACTCACAGATTTGGAATTTGATACTGAAGGCAATTTATATGCTTTGCAGTACGCCAATCAGTCAGCTTGGAAGGGTGATTTTGATGGTTCTGTCATCAAAATAGCTGCCGATGGCACTCGCACAACTCTGCTGAGTGGCAATGGATTAGAGTCACCTAGCGCCTTGACTATTGGTTTGGATGGTGCGGTATACGTCACAAACCGAGGCGATCGCCCTGGACTTGGACAAGTTCTCAAAATTGAGAATACCAAATCTATCCCTGAACCTGATTCTATTTTAGGCGTATTAGCGATCGGTGCTTTGGGCATTGCTTGGTTGCACAAAAAGAGAAGCTAGTAAACCTCCCATAAATGGAGTTGTGGCGCTCAAGTAAAGAGTTTCAAACCAATCCTACGTTCCTCAAAGACTGGGATTAGTCATCTTTTAATAACCATAAAGTTTTCCACTTATTTAATTCTCAATCTCCAAAGGTATGAAACTCAAATCATTTGCTCTTACATCTTTGACATTTTGTTTTGCTGCTATTTGTGGAACGCCATCTGTACAAGCTGCAAAGCTAACGACAATTGTTGATGGAATCAGTAATGCACGGGCTGTTAGCTTTGGCCCTGACGGCAGTCTCTACGTAGCAGAGCCAGGTGTCGGAGGAAACGGAAATTGCCAACCATCTCCGAGTACCTTGTTTCAGCCTATCTGTGCTGGTAATAGTGGTTCGCTGGTCAAAGTTGCATCAGACGGCACCACACAGCGTCTATTCAATAACTTTGAATCTATAGCAGAACAACCCACTGGCAACCAAGGCGCTGGTATTCAAGACGTACAATTCGACTCTCAGGGGAATGCTTATCTTCTAACTGGGTTTGCCGGTTATCCAGGAAATCGTGATCTAGAATCACTTAACCTTGGTGCTAATTTCCCGATCCCACCACAGCAACTTGCTACTTTCCCGCCATCCACACCGGATAAAGTACTGAATACCCCGCTTTTAGCACAACTTTTCAAAGCTGACTTGAATACCGGAAAGCTGGAAAGTATTTTCGACTTCGGCAAGTATGAAATTACTAATAACCCAGACGGTGGGGATGTAGTTACCAATCCCTTTGATTTGACCGTGAGTGGTGATACTGCTTATGTCATTGACGGGGGTGGAAATACCGCTTATAAAATCAAACTTGACGGAAGTGAGTCTGAGGCGATCGCAATTCCCAAGAAAGTCCTTAGTGCCTCTACATTACCACCTTTACCACCAGGACAAGAACTGCCTCCAGGTTTAGTAGAAATACTTCCAGGAGGAAATATCGCAATTCAATCAGTACCTACAGGTGGCACGATTGGCCCCGATGGAGCCTTGTATGTTGCCGAATATTCAGGTTTTCCATATCCAGAAAATGAATCGCGGATCTTCCGCATCGGCGAAGATGGGAACCCAGAGGTTTTTCTGGATGGGTTTACACAAATTACTGACTTAACCTTTGATGAGCAAGGCAATTTGCTGGTGTTACAGTTCGGCGACGAATCCCAGTTGCAGGGTGACTTGCGGTTCCTTCCCGGTTCTCTGATTCAAGTTGCTCCAGATTTAACTCGCACAACCCTGGTTGCTGCCGGTGAAGGGTTGGAATCGTCTGCTGGAATCGATATTGGCCCTGACGGGCAAATATACATCACCAAACGCGGTGTTGGGCCAGAACTAGGGTCGGTTGTTCGGGTGGATGGTATCGTTGCCGAAAAAGTCCCCGAACCTACCTCAATCTTGGGCTTATTAGCACTTGCTAGTGTAGGCGCAACTGGTGCGATCGCCAAGCGCAAACGCCAACACAAGTTGGGTGAATTGCTAGCCAAAGCAGAGATAGTCTAATTCCTCATTACCAGCCTATTTTGTCAGATATAGCTTACAGAATAGGCTGCTGCCTCACACAGAAAGTTGCATTTCAAACAAGAGGCAGCAGCCCGAATTTTAGGGTTCCCAAACTAGGACTGGGAACAAAATTAGTCTAGGAAAGAGTATACACTCATACAACCAGGACTTCAAACTCATGGGATTAGTCAAAAATTTGTCGCTTGCTATTCTCGGTACCGGATTCACCGTGTTAGCAACAGCGGCTCAGGCCAAAGCTGTAACATTAACTTACGACAGAAGTATTGGTAGCCCTGGCTTCGGCCCTGGAGAACTGTTTGTTCCTCAAGGGATAGCGGTGGATAGCCAAGGAAATACCCTCATAGCTAACGGACGCGGTATTAACCCGGCGGATGGTACTCCTAACTTCAACCTCGGTAACAAAATTGAAAAATTTAGTCCAACCGGTCAGTATATTGGATCAATTGGCTCCGGCGGCACAGGGCCCGGACAATTTGACGAGCCAACAACTGTAGACTTTAATCCATTAACAGGGGATTTGTATGCAGGTGATGTTTATAACAACCGCATCAATCAATTCGATTCTCAGGGTAACTTTATTAGATCCTTTGCAAATGGAGATTTTACCCCTCTCGTAGAGGGTAGGTTTTTCTTTGGGCCATCTGGTGTAACATTTGACAAGGATGGCAACTTCTACGTAGGTGATTTTAACGGTGAAAGGATTCTTAAATATACATCAGACGGACAGCAACTTGGTGTCATTGGTGGTACCAGAGGCACTGCACCTGGGGAATTCCAAGGTGTAGCAGGTGTAAGAATTTCCCCAGTTAGTGGAAATATCTTTGTAGCTGACCAATATAACAACCGCGTTCAAGTACTCGATCCAACTGGTAATCCTCTGTTGGCATTTGGTTCAGCAGGTAGCGAACCTGGACAGTTTCTTCAGCCAATTGGCATCGAAGTGGACGACCAAGAGAATGTTTATGTAGCTGATTCTATCAATAGCCGCGTACAGGTGTTTGATAAAAACGGTAACTTCTTAACTTCCTTCGGTGAAAATGCCCGCGATGCATCAGGTAATCCGGTACCGCCTCCAGCATTAACTGGCCCTCCTTTTGGCAACCCCCTCGACCTCACTCCCGGCAGATTTAACTGGACGGGTGGCACAACCCTCAAAGATGACAAGCTTTATGTGGGCGATTTCTTTCAAGGTCGCGTCCAAGTGCTAAACGTAGAAAACAGAAAGCAAGTACCTGAACCTGGTTCAGCATTGGGTTTAGCATTGCTTGGACTTGGGGCTGCTACCATCACATTGCGGAAACGTGGACAACAAAAGCCAGTCTTTAGTTTAGAGAAAGAACTGCAAAAACAATACTGAGTTTCGATGCTTGCTTGAATAGCATCCAAGCGTAAGCTGTTCGTAGCAAGGACTTTAGTCTTTATTATCTAAGGACTAAAGTGCTTATTACAAAGATTGCTTGATAAAGTACTAGTTAATGAATAGAAATTTACAGTCTAATCCAAACTAACTTTGACAGCACTAGGTGGGCAACGCTCACCTTACAAACAAGGCAAAAACGAACACAACAAAGCCAACATTATCAAGGTGCTTCCAGGAAATTAATAGTTTATGCAAATTCTGATTTATTCATACAACTATCATCCAGAACCAATTGGTATTGCACCTTTGATGACTGAACTAGCAGAAGGGCTGGTGAAGCGAGGGCATCAAGTGCGGGTAATTACAGGTATGCCTAACTATCCTCAGCGCCAAATTTACGACGGGTATCGAGGTAAGTTATATGTTACTGAACAGAAAAATGGTGTCAAAATTCAGCGTAGTTACCTGCGGATTAAGTCTAAACCTAACCTTGTAGACCGACTACTGCTAGAGTTGAGCTTTGTTTTTACAAGTTTGCCACAAGCGCTCAAGGGCGAGCGACCTGATGTAATTCTCTTAACAGTACCACCGCTACTAGTTTGTTTACCTGCAACTTTGATAGGTTGGCTATACAACTGCCCGGTAGTGCTGAATGTGCAAGATATCCTTCCAGAAGCTGGTGTGCGTGTTGGGCTAATTAAGAACAAGTTGATGATTAAAGCTCTGGAAGCTTTAGAAAAATTCGCTTACCGAACTGCACATACCATTAGCGTGATAGCCGATGGCTTTGTAGATAATTTAAAAAATAAAGGTGTACCTGCTAATAAAGTTACCTGCATTCCCAATTGGGTAAATCTAAATTTTATCCGCCCTTTACCAAAAGAAAATAACTCTTGGAGAGCCACCCATCAACTCGATGGTAAATTTGTAGTGCTTTATTCAGGTAATATTGCTCTCACGCAAGGTTTAGAAACAGTAATAGAAGCAGCAGCCCGTTTACGTCATCTAAAAGAAATTATCTTCGTCGTAGCAGGCGAATCTCAAGCCCTCGAAAGATTGCAAAAACATTGTCTTGCTTGTGGTGCAGATAACGTTTTGCTTTTAACATTGGAAGTGCGAGAAAAACTACCACAAATGTTAGCAGCCGCAGATGTGGGGTTGATTGTACAAAAGTGCAATGTGATTTCCTTCAATATGCCTTCTAAAATACCACTGTTGTTAGCCAGTGGTCGCCCAATTGTGGGTTCGGTTCCCGCCACCGGCACTGCTGCCAAAGCCATCAGACAAAGTGGTGGCGGCGTTATCGTTGAGCCTGAGTCAGCAGATGCTTTGGCGGCGGCGGTGCTGGATTTATATCATCAGCCGGAATTAGCAGCGCAATTAGGACGTAAAGGAAGAAAGTTTGCGGTAGAAAACTATTCCTTTGAGCAAGCGCTAGACCGATATGAAGAGTTATTTGCTGATGCGATCGCCAAAAGAGCAACAAACTTGGATATCTTACCAGAAATAAGTTCTAAAGAATCACTTGTTGATATTTGAAAATTGGGGACGCGAAAAATGCCTCTGAAATCCTCTTATTCAGATCAGCTTAAAAAAACTGACCAGAGCTTGATCGCCTTACTTAGCGATCGCATATCATTATTAGCATCAGAACAGCCTTCTTTAGATGAACAACTAGCTGATGTCGCTCCCCTACTCGCTCAAGCTGGTATTCCTGAGTCTGTTTGGGCGGATGTAGTAAAGAGTTGTCATGCCAGTCTTACCCCTAAATCTGCCACAAATCATGTCAGTCCCCGACAAATTACCATCATCGGTGGACACGGCAGGATGGGAAGATTATTTAAAGAGCAGCTTTCTTTAGTAGGTCACAATGTTAGCGTTCTCGAACATGATGATTGGGAATACGCAGAAAAACTGTTAAGTCAGGCAGAATTAGTATTAGTAAGTGTTCCTATTGAACATACGGTTGATGTTATCAAACGAGCAGCAAAATATCTTGCTCCAACTACAGCCTTGTGTGACATCACAAGTATTAAAACACAGCCGACTCAAGCAATGCTCGAATACCATTGCGGCCCCGTTATGGGCTTACATCCAATGTTTGGGCCAAATATCAAATCGTTTTTGGGGCAAAAAGTGGTAGTTTGTCCAGGCCGAAATGATGATTCATTTCAATGGCTATTAGATTTTCTGAAAGCTAAAGGTGGAGAGTTAATTGTTTGCACGCCTGAAGAACACGATCAAATGATGGTGATTATTCAAGCCACGCAGCATTTCTGTAGATTTAGTCTGGGGGTTTTCTTAGCACAAGCAAGGGTGGAGATAGAGCAGAGTTTAACAATGTCAACTCCTAATTATCGTCAAGAAATTGATACTGTGAAACGTTTGTTTGCTCAAAATCCTAATTTATGTGTTGATATTATGCTAGCTACTGAAGAAAGATGTAATGCTATTAGTTTTTTAGCTAATACTTACAGCCGTTTGGCTAGACTGGTGGCTAGGAAGGATAGAGAGGCATTAATTAAAGAGTTTGAAAATACTCAAAGTTTTTTTGAAGAAAAAATTAACAGTTTTCTCCAGCCTTTAAATACAACGGCTCAGATGCACACAAATATTAGCATTTGAGGAATAATTCTGTTTGAGGGACGAACCGCAAAGGGCGCAAAGAGCGCAAAGTAAGAAAGGAATAAGGAAAGAAAGAGAGAAGATTATAAAATTTGGCACATCCTCACAAGGAAATGAGATAAAGAAGAAAACTATGCTGATAGATATCTTTCATGATATCGTTTGCCCTTGGTGCAGAATTGGGAAAAAACATCTGTTTGATGCACTGACACAATGGCAAAAACAAGAAGTACATATCCGATGGCATCCCTTTTTTCTGGATAATACTGTTCCTACTGAGGGGTACGAATTTCGTAGCTTTATGCAAGATAGAAAGGGGATTAAAGCGGAAGAACTGCAACATCTGTTTGATTATACGCAACGCGCAGGGGAGGCGGCTGGGGTTAAGCTAGATTTTGAAAAAATCCGTTTGGCTGTCAATACTAAGCTTGCTCACCAACTGATTGCATTAGCGCCCGCAAACGTAAAAAATGATGTCGTCGAAGCTATTTATAGAGCTTACTTTGAAGAGGGTTTGAATATTGGAGATATTAACGTTATTGTTGCCATCGGTACAGCATACCAGATGGATGCTACCGCATTAAAGTTGCAATTAAACGATCGCGATGTCGTTGATACAGTTGTTGCTGAATCAGCATTTGCTCGCTTAAATGGCATCAATAGCGTGCCGTTTTTCATCATAAATAATCAAGTCAAGGTAAATGGTTCTCACTCGGTTGAGGTTTTCCTTGAAGCTTTGAATAGTGCTGCACTTTTAGATATACCTGCAAAAATATGATAGTTGACATCAAGCAAAAAAGTAGATTAATTCATCAACGTGTTTCGGTTACTTTTAACTACGAGGTTTACTTCACCCAAAATTTATTTGAGTTGCAAAATCCCACGCTAGCGCAAGTGGTTACGGCAGATGAGGAGACAAAACCGAAGAAAGTAGTTGCGGTGGTAGACGCAGGAATATTAAAATATCAACCGGAATTGGTGAAGCAATTAGTTGCGTATACCAAATTTTATGCAGAGGTACTAGCGATCGCAGCCGAACCCATGATAATTTCGGGAGGAGAAGCTGCCAAGAACGATCGCACTCTAGTAGAGCAAATCCAGCAACTCATTGAAACAGCCGGATTATGTCGCCATTCTTATGTGTTAGCGATCGGGGGCGGGGCAATATTGGATTTGGTAGGATATGCTGCTGCAACTGCTCACCGGGGAATTCGCTTGATTCGGGTTCCGACAACGGTGTTAGCACAAAATGATTCTGGGGTTGGGGTAAAAAACGGTATCAACGCCTTTGGTAAAAAGAACTTTCTCGGCACATTTGCGCCACCTTATGCAGTTATAAATGACTCTGCGTTCTTGACAACCCTAGATGATCGCGATTGGCGTTCTGGGATTGCAGAAGCGGTGAAAGTGGCGCTGATTAAGGATGCTAAGTTTTTTGATTTTATCCACTCTCACAGCAAAGCCCTGGGGCGGCGAGACATGGATGCTATGCAACAGGTTATCTATCGTTGCGCCCAGTTGCATCTAGAACATATTGCTAATAGCGGCGATCCTTTTGAAATGGGTTCGTCTCGTCCCCTAGATTTTGGACATTGGGCGGCTCATAAACTGGAGCATTTGACAAATTATCGCTTGCGTCATGGCGAAGCTGTTGCGATCGGTATTGCTTTGGATAGCACTTATTCTTATTTAGCAGGATTGCTTGATTGTTCAAAATGGCAACGAATATTAAATACTTTATCAGCGTTGGGTTTCACGTTGTATGTGCCAGAACTGACCCAGAAATTATCACAACAGGAACATCCTGATTGTTTGTTTCGAGGTTTAACTGAGTTCCGCGAACACTTGGGTGGAGAATTGACTTTAACGTTGCTACAAGGGATTGGAAAAGCAATTGAAGTTCATGAGGTGAATTTGTTGTTGTATAGGCAAGCAATATCATTATTGCGGGAATTTTAAGATTGTAGAACTAACCCTTTCAAAGTGGGTAAAAATTATCGTTCTCTTTACTCTGTGTCCTCTGCGCCTCTGTGGTTCGATAAATGAATTTTAAACCGCAGAGGCACAGAGAACGCTGAGAAATAACAAGATATTTTACAAGTTACATTGAAGGGCTAGATTGAATTTTAAAAGCGTAGATATAGTCCTAAAGCTTTAGACGATATCTTACTTTTGAGAGAGGCGGATAAGCTCAAGTAAGATTATTAAAAATAACAATCAATAATTAGTATAAAAAGCGAATAAATTGACACCCAATCTAAAAATTATTCAATGTATTATCTGCTTGATATCTAGTACTCTTAAATAAGAAGCAAAAAGTTTTTAATTACATTTCCCCCAAATAATCCGCAGATTGAAATAGCTTGATTTGGATTGATATTGAATCATCTAATTTTTTATCTGCCTATAAATAACTACTAATAATCATTAATAGCTTTTGACTAATCACTCTTACAGAGAAATTACCGATGATTTTTAATTCCCGTTCCTATAAAACCCTTGGCGGCGTAATTGTTTCTCGCTCCATCACCGAAGTGAAGATGGACACTGCCCTGGAAGATATTCTGTTTCATTTAAATTCTCAGCGTGGCGGTTTGCTAAGAAGCAGCTACGAATATCCAGGTAGATATAAAAGATGGGCAATCGGATTTGTCAATCCACCATTAGAATTAAGTACACAAGAAAATGCTTTTAATTTGATAGCGTTGAATGAACGCGGTCAAGTACTTCTACCATTGCTATTAGAGTGTTTATCCAACTCAATCCAACTTGAGAAAGTTACCCTAGACAATAACAATATTGTCGGCTTTGTTAAATCTAGTAAGAGATTATTCACTGAAGAAGAACGCAGTAAACAACCTTCAGCATTTACAGTTGTCCGCGAAATTCTACATACTTTCTCTAGCCCAGAAGATGAGCATTTAGGATTGTATGGGGCTTTTGGTTATGACTTAGTTTTTCAGTTTGAACCAATTACCCAACGTCTAGAACGTCCTACAGATCAGCGTGATTTGGTGCTTTATCTCCCTGATGAATTGATAGTTGTTGATTACTATCAGCAACGCGCATTTCGTCTACAATATGATTTTGAAACAGCGCACGGCAACACGATGAACCTTCCTCGAACAGGTGAGTCTGTTGATTATCGCGGAAAACATCTTACCCCTAATCAAACTGCTGATCATAAAGTAGGCGAGTATGCCAAAAAAGTTGAGTCCGCACTCGATTATTTCCGCCGAGGCGATTTATTTGAAGTTGTTCCTAGTCAAAACTTTTTTGAAGACTATGAAGATGAACCCAGCAAACTATTTGAAACTTTAAAGGATATAAATCCTAGTCCTTATGGGTTTATTTTCAACTTAGGTGGAGAATATTTAATTGGCGCATCTCCAGAAATGTTTGTGCGAGTTGAAGGGAAGCGGGTAGAAACTTGTCCCATTAGTGGCACTATTAGCAGGGGACTAGATGCTCTTGACGATGCAGTGCAAATTCGTCATTTACTCAACTCGCACAAAGATGAAGCTGAGTTGACCATGTGTACAGATGTCGATCGCAATGACAAATCTCGAATCTGTGAACCTGGTTCAGTACAAGTGATTGGTCGTCGCCAAATTGAATTATACAGCCATTTAATTCATACAGTAGATCATGTTGAAGGGATACTGCGATCGCAATTTGATGCTTTAGATGCCTTTCTCTCCCACACTTGGGCGGTTACAGTCACCGGCGCACCCAAAAAAGCCGCAATAGATTTTATTGAACAGCACGAACGTAGCGCCCGACGTTGGTATGGTGGCGCAGTCGGTTATTTAAACTTCAATGGGAATTTGAATACTGGCTTAATTCTGCGGACAATTCGATTAAAAGACTGCATCGCCGAAGTCCGAGTTGGGGCGACTGTGCTTTATGACTCCATACCCCAAGCAGAAGAACAAGAAACAATCACCAAAGCTGCTGCTTTATTTGAAACAATTCGCCGTGTTAAGCAAAGCAGTCACAAAATTGATGAATCCAGTTCTCGAAAATCAGCTAAAATCCTCCCTTGTGCGGCAACTGGCAAACGCATCTTACTAATAGATTATGAAGACTCATTTGTTCATACATTAGCTAATTACATTCGCCAAACTGGTGCAAGCGTCACCACATTACGTCATGGTTTCTCAGAATCGCTATTCGATACAGAACGCCCTGACTTAGTTGTTTTATCTCCTGGGCCTGGTAGACCAAGTGATTTTCGGGTTCCCCAGACTGTTGGGGCGCTTCTTCATCGCAAAATTCCCATTTTTGGAGTTTGTCTAGGGCTGCAAAGCATTGTTGAAGCTTTTGATGGACAATTGGGAGTTCTCAACTATCCTCAACATGGGAAATCTTCACGGATTTTCGTTACTGATTCCGATTCCGTTACCTTCAAGAATTTACCAGAATCCTTTACCGTGGGTAGATATCACTCATTATTTGCTCTCCCGCAGTATTTACCGAAAGAACTGAAGGTGACAGCGATTTCTGATGACAACGTAATTATGGGTATTGAACATCAGACACTTCCCATTGCCGCCGTTCAGTTTCATCCAGAATCAATCATGACTTTAGCGGGAGAAGTCGGTCTGGAAATCATTAAAAATGTGGTGCGTGCATATACACAGGTGGAAGAGTCATTAGTCATTGGTCATTAGTCATTTGTCATTAGTCATTCTCCCTGCTCCTTGTTCCATTGTTCCCTGCTCCCTGCTAACAGATTATGACTAACCAAGTTACCGCTTCTCGCCATATTCTTGAAGAGATTGTGTTGCATAAAAGGCAAGAAGTTGCACAGATGCAACAGGAACTTCCTTTAGCTTCTTTGCAACAGCAGTTAATTGCGGCTCCAAGTATCCGAAATTTCTTAGCTGCTTTACAACAAAATCCCAACCAACCTAGCTTAATTGCCGAGGTAAAAAAGGCATCACCCAGCCGTGGGATTATTCGGGCTGATTTTGATCCAGTTGCGATCGCTCAAGCTTATGAACGAGGTGGTGCAGCTTGTCTATCAGTCCTCACTGATCATAAGTTTTTTCAGGGCAGTTTTGACAATCTGCGTAATGTGCGTCAAAAAGTAGCATTACCCCTACTGTGCAAAGAATTCATCATTGACCCCTATCAAATCTATCTAGCACGGACAGCAGGCGCAGATGCAGTTTTGTTGATTGCTGCTATCTTATCAGACCAAGAACTGCAAAACTTTCTGCGAGTGATTCATGATTTGGGTATGAATGCACTGGTGGAAGTCCATACTTTGGCTGAACTGGATAGAGTTCTTAAGCTTGACGACTTACATTTAGTAGGAATCAACAATCGCAATCTAGAAGATTTTACGGTTGATTTAGGAATAACCCAGCAACTTTTAGCACAGCGTCAGCAATATTTGCAAAGTTTGGATATCACTGTTGTCAGTGAATCTGGACTCTATACACCTGCTGATTTATCTCTTGTCGCTGAAGCTGGTGTACGTGCGGTTTTGGTCGGAGAATCTTTAGTTAAACAAAGCGATGTAGAACAAGCTGTGCTGAGTCTTTTAAGCCTTTTCTAGAATACAGACCTAACCCCCAGCCCCTTCCCTGCGAGCGTTGGGGAGTAAGATTCAAAGCCTCTCTCCTTTTAGGCTACGGTATACACACATCTTTTTGTTAGGTGCAAAATGTGTATTGATCCCCCTAAATCCCCCTTAAAAAGGGGGACTTTGAGAGCTTTTTGCCCCCCTTTTTAAGGGGGGTTGGGGGGATCAAAAGCCTGTAGCACAACTCTAGAAGACTTGTGTGTACACCGTAGCCTAAAAGCAGAGAGGTTTGGAGAGAGGCCAAAGTCTATTGCATCCAAAAGACAACTACTCTAATACTCGACGACGGAGCTAAAAGAATCGTTAACGGAGCTAAAAGGCTCATTAACGGAGATAAAAGACTCGTTAACGGAGATAAAAGCCTCATTAACGGAGATAAAAGCCTCATTAACGGAGCTAAAAGCCTCATTAACGGAGCTAAAAGCCTCATTAACGGAGATAAAAGCCTCGTTAACGGAGCTAAAAGACTCGCTGACGGAGCTAAAAGACTCATTAACGGAGCTAAAAGACTCGCTGACGGAGCTAAAAGACTCATTAACGGAGATAAAAGACTCGTTGACGGAGATCAAAGACTCAACAACAACAAATATAGCGTGGGTATCGCTAATTCCTAAATGTTGATTTTTCCAGAATTATTAACTAATCATTAACTATTTTTCAAAATGACTTCTATTTCCGACTCTTTTCAAACTTTACGCGATCGCCAACAGTGTGCTTTAATCCCCTTTATCACAGCAGGCGATCCTAACTTAGAAATCACTGCTCAAGCTTTACGTATCTTAGATCGTAATGGTGCTGACTTCATCGAGTTAGGCATTCCCTACTCCGATCCTCTCGCAGATGGGCCTGTAATTCAAGCAGCCGCAACTCGCGCTTTGCAAAAAGGCACGAAATTAGAGCAAGTATTAGAGATGTTGGAAGGTTTAACTCCTACCCTGAAAGCGCCGATAATTCTATTTACTTATTACAATCCCATTTTGCACCGGGGTATTAAGACATTTTTGGCGCAAATTGCCACTGCTGGCGTGAAAGGCTTGGTAGTGCCAGATTTACCCTTAGAAGAAGCAGAAGAATTAATCCAAACTGCTGCATCTTTTGGGATTGAGGTAATTTTACTCGTAGCTCCTACCAGTTCTAAAGATAGGATTTTAGCGATCGCTCGTCAATCTCAGGGTTTTATCTACCTGGTAAGCGTCACAGGCGTTACAGGTATCCGCGCTCAAATCCAAGACCGCGTAAAAGATTTAATTACCGACTTGCGAAGCGTCACTGATAAACCCATCGGCGTTGGTTTTGGTATTTCCGGGCCAGAACAAGCGCATCAAGTAATGGAATGGGGAGCAGATGCGGTGATTGTTGGTAGTGCCTTCGTCAAACGTCTAGCTGAAGGTAGCCCAACAGAAAGATTACAAGCTGTAGAAAAGCTTTGTCAAGAACTTAAAACAGCAATTACCCCAGTATCCCTGCAACAAGTTGTTTCTGCAAAGTAAAAAACTCTCTCTCTCTTTCTTCTCTCTGTGCCCTCCGCGCCTCTGTGGTTCGATAAAAAATAACGAACCGCAGAGACACAGAGAACGCAGAGATTTGAAGAGTCACCTTGAATAGAACGAAAGTAAAAAATACTTGAACGTAAAAGGATTTTAAACAGTGGTAAGCATACAAGACATTAAGACTGCAACTATCCAACCAGATTCTTTGGGCAGATTTGGAAGATTTGGCGGTAAGTACGTCCCCGAAACCTTAATGCCTGCATTAAGTGAGTTAGAAGCAGCATTTCATCAATACCGCAACGAGCCGAGTTTCCAAGCCGAACTGCAAAACCTACTGCGCGATTATGTCGGACGACCCAGCCCATTATATTTTGCTGAACGCCTGACAACAAACTACGCTAGACCAGATGGCACAGGGCCACAAATTTATTTAAAGCGTGAGGATTTAAATCATACAGGCGCTCACAAAATTAATAATGCTTTAGCTCAGGTGTTGCTAGCTAAACGCATGGGTAAGCAACGGATTATTGCCGAGACGGGTGCAGGACAACACGGCGTAGCAACTGCAACTGTATGTGCTAGGTTTGGTTTGAAATGTGTGATTTACATGGGCATCCACGATATGGAACGCCAATCGCTGAATGTCTTCCGCATGAAATTAATGGGGGCAGAAGTTCGTCCAGTAGAAGCGGGTACGGGAACTCTCAAGGATGCAACATCTGAAGCAATTCGGGATTGGGTGACAAATGTGGAAACAACCCATTACATCCTCGGTTCTGTTGCCGGGCCTCATCCCTACCCGATGATTGTCCGTGACTTCCACGCGGTAATTGGTGTAGAAACTCGCGCTCAATCCCAAGAGAAATGGGGAGGATTACCAGATATTTTACTGGCTTGCGTCGGTGGAGGTTCTAATGCGATCGGCTTATTCAATGAATTTGTGCATGAATCTTCAGTGCGTCTAATTGGAGTGGAAGCGGCGGGTGAAGGTGTAGATACAGAAAAACACGCTGCTACCTTGACAAAGGGAAGAATAGGTGTATTGCATGGTGCAATGAGCTATTTACTGCAAGATGATGATGGTCAAGTCATCGAAGCCCATTCAATTAGTGCCGGATTAGATTATCCCGGCGTTGGCCCTGAGCATAGTTATTTAAAGGATCTTGGTCGCGCTGAATATTACAGTGTGACTGATAAACAAGCCTTAGATGCTTTTCAAAGACTCTCGCAACTAGAGGGAATTATCCCAGCTTTGGAAACTGCTCATGCGATCGCATATCTCGAAACCCTTTGTCCTCAGTTAAAAGGCAATCCCCGCATCGTCATCAATTGCTCCGGTAGAGGTGACAAAGATGTACAAACCGTCGCCAAAGTCCTGATTCCCTAGTGGTTCATGTCATTGATTTAGATGAGTTCGTAGTAAGCACTTTAGTGCTTAAAAATTCAGGACTAAAGTCCTGACTACAAACTTATTCTTCATTCAGAACTAGTCAAATGAGAAATAACCACAATGATAACTGTAACCCAAGCTCCACCCGAAAACATCGCTATCTCTTCTGAGTTCTACAACTGGCCAGCTTTATTGCAACAGTTGTTAAATCGGCAATCGTTGACGGTTTCCCAAGCTACAGATTTGATGCAAGGTTGGCTCACAGATGCCATTCCCCATGTCCTATCAGGAGCAATTTTAGCCGCAATCCAAGCTAAAGGCGTATCCGCAGAAGAATTAGTGGGCATGGCCAGGGTCTTACAATCCCAATCCCCAGTACCCAGTACCCAGTACCCAGCCCCCCTAATTGACACCTGTGGAACTGGTGGAGATGGCGCTTCAACTTTTAATATTTCCACTGCTGTCGCCTTTGTCGCCGCCGCCGCCGGGGTAAAAGTTGCCAAACATGGCAATCGTTCGGCATCTAGTAAGACTGGTTCAGCTGATGTGTTGGAAGCTTTGGGGATAAATCTCAACGCCAATCCAGAAAAAGTGCAAGCCGCAGTCGGTGAAGTTGGAATCACCTTTTTGTTTGCTCCAGGTTGGCATCCTGCACTCAAAGCGATCGCAACTTTACGAAAAACTTTGAAGGTGCGGACTGTTTTTAACTTACTCGGCCCGCTAGTAAATCCCATGCGGCCGACAGGGCAAATTATTGGTGTGAACGATCCGCTTTTACTAGAGGAAATTGTTCAAGCTTTATCGCAATTGGGATGTCAACAAGCGATCGCACTTCATGGACGCGAACGTTTAGATGAAGCTGGTTTGGCTGATGTCACTGATTTAGCTGTACTCCAAGATAAAAAGGTGCGTTCTCTAACGCTGAACCCTCAAGAACTTGGTTTGAATTTTGCACCCACTGCTGCATTGCACGGTGGAGATGTCGAAGAAAATGCTGAAATTTTGAAGGCAGTTCTCCAAGGTAAAGGCACGCAAGCGCAGCAAGATGTTGTCGCTTTAAATACAGCGCTAGCGCTTCAAGTTGGTGAAGCCATTCACGGGGAAACGGATATTTTAGTTGGTTGTGTTAAAGGTATTATCCTGGCGAAGGAAATCCTGCAAAGCGGCGCGGCTTGGACAAAACTAGAACAACTCGCTGAATTTTTACACTAGACGAACCTCTCCTCATAGGATTAAGCCTCTCTCCGTTTCGGGGAGAGGTTTGGAGAGGGGTCAATATATTACACCCAAAACTATACACAAGGAAAAACAGATGATTATCATACTTAAAAACGGTACACCTGCTGAGGAAATTACCCGTATCAGCGAAGAACTGAGTGAAACTTGGAAAGTCACGGTAGAAAAAAGCGTTGGAACTCATAAAGTTGTACTAGGGCTAATTGGCGATACCACTAGCATCGATAAATTACAGGTTCAGGAATTTAGCCCTTGGATTGAGCAAGTATTACGGGTGCAACAACCTTTCAAACGGGTAAGCCGAGAATTCCGACATGGAGAAGCCAGCGAAGTTGTTGTACCTACACCCAACGGTGATGTCTATTTTGGCGAACATCATCCAATCGTAGTGGTAGCTGGGCCTTGTTCCGTTGAAAATGAAGCGATGATTGTCGAAACCGCAAAGCGCGTCAAGGCAGCAGGAGCGCAATTTCTGCGTGGTGGAGCCTACAAACCCCGCACTTCACCTTATGCTTTTCAAGGTTATGGTGAAAGCGCTTTAGATTTATTAGCAGCAGCGCGGGAAGCTACTGGTTTGGGTATCGTCACAGAACTGATGGATGCTGCGGATTTATCAGCAGTGGCGAAAACAGCTGACATAATCCAAATCGGAGCGCGAAATATGCATAACTTCTCGCTGTTGAAAAAGGTAGGCGCTCAAGATAAACCAGTGCTACTCAAACGGGGGATGTCTGCCACAATTGACGAGTGGCTAATGGCAGCAGAATATATTTTGGCATCTGGAAATCCAAATGTAATTCTTTGTGAGCGGGGAATCAGAACCTTTGATGGTAAATATGCCCGCAATACTTTAGATTTATCAGTGCTTCCGGTGTTGCGATCGCTAACGCATTTACCAATTATGATCGATCCTAGTCATGGTACGGGTAGGTCAGAATATGTGCCATCAATGGCAATGGCTGCGATCGCAGCTGGTACAGATGCCTTGATGATTGAAGTTCACCCCAATCCCGCAAAAGCTTTATCTGACGGGCCGCAATCTCTCACCCCTGATAAATTTGACCGCTTAGTTCAAGAAATGTCAATTATTGGCAAAGTAGTCGATCGCTGGTCTACACCTACATTTGATAGCATTAATGACAACCGCATTCTCTTCGCACCAAAACTATCAAAGTAGACAGAGTGTAATCTCAGCTGATTTTTTGTGAATGGCTAAACCCGATCAACAGATTTTTTAAACAAAAGAATCCGTTGGTCGGGTTTTCATCAGCACGAAAGACTGATTATTGTAGAGACGCAGGGTTAGCGCGTCTCTTGCCTTAACCATAATAATTTTTATTACTTAGGATAGTTCCGAGTTAAATAAAATTGTATTTAAGATTACAAGGTAATAAAAAACTAAATTTCTGGGGAATTAATTTCCCCTGCTACCAAGGAGTAATAATGGTTTTAAGTCAATATCAACGTGCTGTAGGCGTATTCACTCATCGTCGAGATGCAGAACAGGCGCTACATGAGTTGAGAGATTCTGGCTTGGCGATGGACAAAGTATCTGTAGTTGTACAGAATGCAGACCGCAATCATGAAATTACCGAGGATGAAATTAAAGAGCGCACTGGTGATAAAGCCGACGAAGGTGCAACAGTAGGAGGACTTTCAGGTGGCGCTGTTGGTGGATTGACCGGTTTATTAGTAGGTCTTGGGACTTTAGCAATCCCTGGAGTTGGGCCAATAATGCTGGCTGGCGCAGCTGCAACTGCTTTGGTTACAACCCTTGTTGGTGCAAGTATTGGTGCTGCTACTGGGACTTTTGCTGGTGCATTAGTTGGTTGGGGAATATCAGAAGAGCAAGCTAGATCATATAACGAGCGAGTAGAGCATGGACACTATTTCATAATCGTGGATTGTACATCTTTTGAAATTGCTAAAGTAGAAGCAATTCTACAGCGTTGGGGTATTGAAGAATTTGGCATTTACGAACCTATAAGTATTGAGCAATTATCTCAAAATTCTACTACTACCATTCCTAATAAAAGTGGGATTTTGAGCAAATATGCTGTTAGTTGCTTCAATAAAATAGAGAATGCTAAAGCTACAATTAACGATATGTATATCACAGGGTTTTCAGCAAATCAGATGTCTTTAATTTGCAAAGACCTTTCTCAATTTATTGGGTTAACTGGTATTAATTTAAGTGAGCGCTTTGACGCGATGAGGCTAGGAATAGCAGATGATTGGGCACGCTTTTACAACGAGCAAATTGAGCAAGGAAATTACATACTCATCGTTAGCGGCACAGACAATGAGCTTGAACAGGCTAGCTTTATTGTAGGCAATTATGGAATTCAGGAATTTCAGATTTATGACCCAATGTTAATCCGCTCTTGAAAACTAGCACTGGGAATTTTAACAATTTTGTTAGAACAAACAAATATATAGCAATACTTTCAAAATCCTCCGGTCTTTAGCTGTAAGTAGGTAGACATAATTAAATATAAAATAAACTCTTAGTTTGTAGTGAGCGATTTATCGCTCAGAGCAAGGATTATCAGGACTAAAGTCCTTACTACAAACTTTAAATTTATTTATGCCTAGATACTTATGTGTTGCAGCTTATAACTTTAGTTGAAATATTCCGCCCGGAAACCGGGCGAATATGTAACAAAGCAATTGTGCAAACTAAATTAATTAATCTAAATTTCTGAGGAGATTTAGATAAAGTAATTAATAGCCTTCTATCGTATAACCAGCAGATTGAACTATCTGTTTAATCGACTCTTCAGAAGCAGCAGCATCTACAGTTACGGTTTTAGCATCAACATTCACATCTACTTTGGCATCAGATTCCATCGTCAAAATAGATTTAGTTATCGAACAGAATTCAGGAGTCAGGAGTCAGGAGTCAGGAGTCAGAATTCAGAATGAATTCTGTGCGAGTGGCGGATAGCGCAGCGTTAGCGAGTCCACGAGCGTCTGAATAGCCGGGTTTAAGACCCCCACTAAATCTACGATTTGGTGGTCTTTAATCAGTCGCGGGTCTGAATCCCCGACTGATTTATTCTGACTCCTGAATTCTGACTTCTGAATTCTTCTTCAATTTCTTGGCGCACTCATCACCTTTAATATCTGGAACTTTCAATTTAATTGCCATTACTTACCTCAGTTCATCAACTTTTATTTCTATTTCATCAATATAATAATGGTTGAGACAACGAAGAAACATCTTACTAGAGTCAGGGAATCGAGCATCCCTAGGATAGTAATAAATAATAGCTAGACTTAAATTATTAGTTGTTGGATGGCTAATACATCTGGTTTTTGGTAGATGCCCTTGTGCAATTTGTTGTGTGAAGAAAGTAACTCTGGCGATTTAGTTGAAAAAGGATAAAATATCGAGCTACCTATTTTTTTGGAGTTCGTGCATACTTCTTACAACCTTTGTTACTAGATTTCTGGGTGTAAATCTGACGCTTTCGGTCAATATTTTATTTCTCATCCCAGGAACAACAACAGTTTTATTTTTCATTAAACCCCGATAACCAATTTTAGCAACGGTTTCCGTATCCATCATTCTGTTAACATTAGCAATCTTGGAATCTTCCATTGCAGCAGTTTGTTGAAATTCCGATGCTGTTGGCCCGGGACATAAAACAGTTACACTAACACCAGTACCCTCTAATTCATTAGCGATCGCTTCTGAAAATGATAAGACATAGGCTTTAGTAGCAAAATAAACCGCCATTAGAGGCCCCGGTTGAAAAGCTGCTGCTGAGGCGACATTTAATATTTTTCCATAGTCTTGCTCGACCATATCTTTGAGAAATAACTTTGTTAAATGTGTCAATGTCACCATATTTACCTGGAGCATTTGCAGTTCAATACTAAGGTCTGTTTCGCTAAATGCTCCATAAGTACCAAAGCCAGCATTGTTAACCAGCACATCAATTTTGATGGATTCTTGCTGGAGTTCTCTAAAAATTTCTTCTGGAGATGTTGGGATAGATAAATCCTTAGTCAAAATTTTCACAAAAATCCCAAATTTTTGCGGAAATTCATTTATGATTTCTGTAAGTTTTTGTTCATTCTTATCCACTAACACCAGATTATAACCATGACGAGCAAAAATCTGGGTTAATTGATAGCCTATCCCACTAGCCGCTCCTGTAATTAGAGCAGTTTTTTTTTGCCGACTTTCAGATGTTTTATTCATGCTAGAAAAATGGCGAATGTGAGTTAATTAATTTAAGTTTTATAAAAATAGCTACAACAATATATAATGTTTGCTGTAGCTATTTTTATACAGACAATAAATGATGCTATCTACCTGAAACGAGTATGCTTCAATCAAGCATAAGAGACGCAAATATAAAAATCTGTATCTATATAAACAAGAGCAAAAACATTTAATATTGTCATTAATGTCACCATCTAATTCGGTTACTATAACTGATGTGCAAGCAGCACAAGAGCGAATTTTAGGGATTGCCCACCGCACGCCGGTGCTAACTTCTAGAATGGTTAACGATCGCACCAATAGCCAAGTATTCTTTAAATGCGAGAACTTTCAACGCACCGGGGCATTTAAATTTAGAGGGGCGTACAATGCCTTAGCGCAACTATCGGTAGCACAAAAACAAACAGGCGTTATCACCTATTCATCAGGAAACCATGCCCAAGCGATCGCTCTAGCTGGAAAAATCCTCAATATTCCTACCACTATTGTCATGCCTGATGATGCACCCACTGTCAAACAAACTGCGACTCGTGGCTATGGTGCAGAGATAATTTTATACAATCGCCAAGAAACAAACCGAGAAGAATTAGCCCAAAATCTAGCAGATGATAGCTCTTTGACACTCATTCCCCCTTACGATCATCCCCATGTAGTCGCTGGACAGGGGACAACTGCTTTAGAACTGATTCAAGAGGTTGGCGAATTGGATTTGCTATTAGTTTGTTGTGGCGGTGGCGGATTACTTTCAGGATGTGCGATCGCAGCCAAGTCACTTTTACCCAATTGTAAAGTAATCGGGGTAGAACCAGCCCTTGCCGATGATGCTACCCGCTCTTTTCACACCAAGACCCTGCAAACTGTCAAGAATCCTGATACCATCGCCGATGGTGCGCGGACTCCTAGCCTTGGTAAAATTACTTTCCCCTTAGTGCTGCATTACGTCGATGATATGGTGACGGTATCTGAAGAAGCGATTCTTCGCACCATGTTTTTCTTATGGGAACGTCTGAAAATTGTCGTTGAACCTACCGGAGTACTTGCAGCCGCAGCCTTACTCGAAGGTGTGGTGACAGCACCAGAGTTGAGGATTGGTGTCATCATCAGTGGTGGAAATGTCGATTTGGCGCAAGTTGGTAAATTGTTTTCTGGTGGATTTTGACACCCCACCTCTTTAAGGAGTGGGATTGCAAGGTTTTAGCGAATCAACTTATCTAATTGTGTTTCCCCGATATTTTTAATTCTTCTGGGGAGTCACCTCTGCACTAGGCGTAGGTGTAGGTTCAGGTGTGGGGGTTTCTGTAGGTGTAGGTTCAGGTATAGGTTCAGGCGTGGATGTTTCCGTGGGTGTAGACGTTGGCGTAGGTGTTGGCGATGGGGGAGGAGTGAGATTTTCTGCTGTAACGGTGAGTTCATAGTCTACTGGTTTCGATGCTGTGGAAACCACGACAAACTCGTAAAATCCGTTTTCTGGTAATTTAGTTGATAAACTGCGCTTGGTAGAATCTTCTAAGAATTGGATTTTGCCAGAGGGTGAATAGACTGATAATAAAACTTGGGAATTTGCTTCTAGTTTTAATTCCAGAGATTGATTTTTAGCAAGTCCAGCAATAAATACTTTGCCACTACCAGGTTGAAGATTACCACTGACTGTTTTGCCAGTAGCGCCCGGATCAAAGACAAGTTTCTGGAAAGCGCTACCGGAAAGGATCGCACTGAGTTTATCGCTAACAAAACCGTACCAAACTTGTCCAATGGGCTGATCGCGGAAATCTTTACCACGCTGTTCAGGGAATACACTTAAAAATGCAGCGTCTCCCAAATCATACAAAGAACGACTACCAACGTTGATTTTGTTGACTTCTACTTTCCAGCGATCGCGTTCAGCGCTTGTATAAGTTCCCAGTTGTCGGCGGGTGTTGGAACTCAGGGGTGCTAGTTTTTCCAGCAATTCTGAGGCTGTTTTATCCCATTCTGCCCGCAAACCCTCATCTTCAGTCCCATCGCTGAGAGTGCGCCCTTTTAAACTGGGGTTTCTGTCCCAAAAAACTTGATTCACCAAGTTCACATAGAAGTTAGAGTTAATCCCCAACTGTTGACGGCGATCGTTTAATTTTTCTTTACGCTGCCGTTCTGCTGGTGAATATTGCGCTAAAGGATCGGTTGGTTGGTTACTGGTTGGAATTGGGCTGGCTGTGGGAGTAGGTTGGACTTCCCCGATATCGTTACGGCTGCTATTCACTCCCCACCAAATTAATCCAACACTACCAGCTACCACCCCCGCCACTAGAAAGATTTTTGTTGGTGTCCACCAAGAAGAAGGAGAGGGGGGAGATGAGGGGGATGGGGGAGGTGGAGAGACGGCGACGGTGGCGGATGTGGGTTGTGGTGGGGTGGGATATTGAGTTGGGGGAAAGTTAGCTGGGGGCGGGTTGAGGGCTTCGATTACTTGACGAACTGATTGATAGCGATCGCTTGGTCTGGCAGATAGCATTTTATCTAATACCTGTGCCAAAATCGGACTCACGTTTACTTCCCGTCGCCATTGCCAGGTTAAATTATAGGTATCAATTAATTCTTGTGGTTGTTTCCCTGTCAGTAAAACCAACATTGTTGCAGCCAAAGCATATAAGTCGCTGTGAGGAGATACTAACCCAGTTTGCATCTGTTCTGGGGGTGCAAATCCAACCTTACCTAATAGGGTGGGTGATGGGGAAGATGCAACCATGCCGGGTTGGTAATATTCGGAAGCTACGGTTGCTACTACTTGTTTGACACCGCCAAAATCAATTAAAACTGGCAGTTTGTCAACAGTGCGAAGCATTAAGTTATCTGGAGAAATATCTCGATGAATTACTCCCAGTGAGTGGATGTATTCCAACACTGGCAAAATTTGCTGCAACAATTGGCGTACTTCTGCCTCTGTAAAGCGCAAACCTTGTTGTAACCGCGCATTTAACAAAGAATTGTAAGTTTCACCTTCTACATAATCTTGTACCAAAAACAGATATTCTTTGCCCCCTAAGTTTAGCCGCAGCAGTTCTCGGAAGCGGGGAATTTGGGGATGTTGCAGTTTATAGAGAACACTAGCTTCTCTCTCAAACAGTTCTTCTGCTTTTTGAACAACGTAAGCGGTTTGAACTTGGGGGGAAAATTCTTTTAAAACACAAAGTTCGCGGAAACGGTTGACATCTTCGGCTAAATAAGTCCGTCCAAAGCCACCTTGGCCAATTTGACGCACAATTACATAGCGATCGCCTAAAGTTAGTCCCGGTTGGATACTATAACTCATGGGCGCACCCGACAATTTTTCACCACATTGGAGACAAAAGCGACTACTTGGGGAATTTTCATGTCCTTTATAACAATATATTTTGGTCATTTGTCATTGGTCATTTGTCATTTGTTATTTGTTATTCTTCCCTAGTCGCCAGTCTCCTTACTTGCCAGATTGTACTTTACTGACTTGATCGGCTGCGATCGCATACCAAATTTGACCGAAGGTCTTTTGATTCAGTTTCCCACGCTCCTGACCAGGAAACAACCGATCAAATTTTTCATTTGTGTCTTTGGTCAGCTGATCAAGTGTATAGTTCCCCAATTGGCCGGATCGCGCTTGTCGTCTCCATGTATCGTAATCTTTTTGACTATATTTACCTATTTTTCGACGAGATTCTGTACTGAGCTTTGCCTGTTCTATTTTATTCAATAAATCGTCAGCAATACCAGACCATTCATCTCGTAAACCAGCATCTTCAGGTTTAGATGTCAGGCTACGTCCCTTTAATTCTGGTTTTTTTGTATAAAATAAATCATCTACGAAGGGAATAAAAAATCCTTCAGTAATTTCTAGCTGTTGGCGACGATTGATAATTTCTTGGAGATTAGGGTTTTTTCCTTTTTCGCCACCTGGTTTACCGCTTGGGAACTGGGGAATTTGCGGTAATGAAATTGATGGGATGGTAATTGAAGATACGGTGCGGATGACTGCATTTACTACTCCCCAAGCACCTGCACCGGTTAAGACAACTAAAGCTGTTCCCCCTAAACTCATCATAAAAGGACGAATCCAAAGAGGGAAAGATATCGGTTTGGAGATCGCTTGCGTTCTGTTCTGAAATCTACTCACAATCGCACTGGCGCGTTGTCTTCCCGGAGCAACTACCATCGTCTTAATCTTGCTGGTAATCGAATTGCCAGTTGATTTAGTCGCACTTGATGATGGTAAATCTTTGAGGATTTGCTCGGCTCGTTGATAGCGATCGCTCGGTTTATAAGCTACCATCTTTTTTAACACCGCTTCCAGTTTGGGACTAACTCGGATTTGTTTTCCCCAACCCCAAATTCCCTGGTAGCTGTCGTATAATTTTTGCGGTTCTTGCCCTGTAAGCAACACCAGTGATGTAACTGCCAAAGAGTATAAATCACTACTAAAAAATGCTTTCCCTTGCCGTAGCTGCTCTTCTGGAGCGTAGCCTTTTTTACCCAGCAAAGTATTATTTCCCACCAACTTAGTCTGCCAAAAACCTTGAGAAGCTGGCAATTGCTTGACACCACCAAAATCAATCAGCACGGGTAGATTATCAGAACGCCGCCAAATTAAATTATCGGGAGAGATATCACGGTGAACAACATCTTGTGAGTGGATGTAGGCTAATACAGGTAAAATCTGTTGCAGTAGGGTGATTACTTCCTCTTCACTGAAAGTCTTTCCTTGGCTCTCGCGTTGTTCTAATAATTGGTAATAATTGTCACCATCTATATAATCTTGTACTAGAAAGAAAAAATCCTTAGTGCCTATTTTCACTTGTAGCGAGGCGTGAAAACGCGGAATCTGTGGATGCTGGAGTTTTTTCAGAACATTGGCTTCTCGCTCAAATAACTCTTTAGCTTTTTGTAAATCTTGATGTTCTTGTACTTGAGGTGCAAATTCCTTCAGCACACAGGTTCGATGGGATTGACTTATATCCTCTGCCAAATAGGTGCGTCCAAAGCCGCCCTGCCCTAAATGACGGATAATTTGATAGCGATTATCCACAACCTGTCCCACAGCAAGAGGTAATGGTTCACCACAATGGGTACAAAAGCGGTTACTACCATTATTTGTGTGTTGTCTACTGCAATAGAGTTGCATGGTGCTGAAGGATAAATTAATGTTTTATTGGATGACTACAACGGGCATACCCTCATTTTCGGATATCCTACCAAACATTAGGAGATGGGTGTTCCTATAGTAAATCTATGTTGGTGAAAATCACTGGAGTTTTGCGGTATCAGATAACGGCTAGAATACTCACAGCAAATAATAGTGTTGGTTCTATTTTCAGGATAAACAACAAGCGTTATGAACTGCAAACCACGACAGCAGCGAGTAATTAAAGCATTTGAAGATTTTTTGTCTACCCCCCTAGAAACGATATTGCAACGGCATCTCACCACTCAAACTTCGGCAGCTTTAACTTTATTTCATGATGTGGCGGCTAATGTACCTGCCTACAAAGCTTTTTTAGCAGAAAGGGAAATTAATCCCGCGACTATTCAAACCTTGGAGGAGTTTCAAAAACTCCCAGCGATCGCTAAACAAAATTATATACTGAGTTATCCCTTAGCTGACTTGTGCCGCAACGGACAACTAGAAGGGTGCGATATGATCGCCGCTTCATCAGGTTCTAGTGGTAAACCGACATTTTGGCCTCGTTTTTTCACAGATGAACTCCAAATCGCCACACGTTTTGAACAAATTTTTCACGATAGTTTCTATTCAGATACCAGACGTACCCTAGCAGTGATTTGTTTCACTTTAGGCACTTGGGTAGGTGGGATGTTTACCACTAATTGCTGTCGTTATCTTGCTAGCAAAGGTTATCTCATCACCGTAATTACTCCTGGTAACAACAAAGATGAAATCTTGCGAGTTGTCCAAGAACTAGGTTCAGCATTTGAACAAGTGGTGCTGTTGGGATACCCGCCATTTTTAAAAGATGTAATTGATACTGGTATCGCCCGTGGTGTGGAGTGGCAGCAATATCAGATTAAATTAGTCATGGCGGGAGAAGTATTTAGTGAAGAATGGCGGAGTTTAGTTGGCGAAAGAGTTGGTTCCCAAAATCCTTGCTATGATTTTGCATCACTTTACGGCACTGCGGATGCGGGAGTTTTGGGTAATGAAACACCTTTAAGTATCTGCATTCGCCGTTTTTTGGCAATAAATCCCGATGCAGCTAGAGCTTTATTTGGAGAATCACGTTTACCCACACTAGTACAATACGATCCCTTCACTCGCTTTTTTGAAGTTCACGATGGCGGATTGTTATTTTCGGGAGATAACGGTATTCCCTTAGTGCGTTATGACATTTTAGATACTGGCGGGATAATTAGTTATGATGCCATGCTGCAATTTTTAGCAGAATGGGGATTTAACCCGCTTGAAAATCTTCGTTCTGACGCTCAACAATCACCTAGAGGTATTCATCAGCTACCTTTCGTTTATGTCTTCGGTCGTTCTAACTTTACAGTTTCCTATTTTGGCGCAAATATCTATCCCGAAAATGTGACGGTGGGATTAGAACAACCAGGAATTCAAGAATGGGTGACTGGTAAATTTGTTTTGCAGGTGAAGGAAGATGCAGATAAAAATCGATTTTTATCTGTGGTTGTGGAGTTAGGAGCAGGGGTAGAGGGTAGTGAAGATCGAAGACTTGCGATCGCATCTTCTATTCTTTCACAACTGTTACGTCTAAATAGCGAGTTTGCTAATTATGTTCCCACAGAATATCAACCGCCACAGGTTACATTAGCCCCAATGGGGGATGCTGAATATTTCCCTATTGGGGTGAAACATCGTTATACGCGTCAATAGTACTAGAGAGGCAGTCTAGTAAAATAGTTGACAAAAAATTGAAGAAGAATTCAGAAGTCAGAATGGGCTAAACGCCCCGCTACCGCTAACAGGAGTCAGAATAAATCAGTCGGGGATTCAGACCCGCGACTGATTAAAGACCACCAAATCGTAGATTTAGTGGGGGTCTTAAACCCGGCTATTCAGACGCTCTCTACGAGACGCTGCGCGAACGTGGACTCGCTTTAAGCGAAGCCATGCCGAAGGCTTTACGCTGCGCTATCCGCCACTCGCACAGAATACCCAACTGAATTCTGACTCCTGACTCCTGAATTCTGTTCAATAAAATTATAAACCTGCTAGGATTGGATTCTGAAGTGCCATCTGAGCCAAAACATGAAGATTATGAACAACCGCCATACGTCGTAAATCAAAAAGATTCTTGCGTAGACCGATGTAACGAGCTTTTTCACCTTGCCATTGACCAATTTTAGCCAAACAATGCTCTACGCAAACACGTTCGCGGAGTTTTGCCCTCCCTTGGGGTGTGTTTTGGCGTTCTCTTAATTCTTTTAACAATAATTCGTCGGCGTGAATCGAAACCTAAAACTTACAGCAACGAGCTAAAAGAAGAATGTATGAGGATGTATCTCAATGGCATGGGTTTTCGTAAGAGGTTGGAGGTATCTGAAGCATAGGTTGAAAATGTAGTATAAGAACCTAAAAATCCTACTGCTACTAACAAATAGAAACTAGGAGAAATTGCTAGCCTTGATATGAGGGTAGCAAAAAAGCCCATCAAAAAAGCTCCTGTAAGATTAATAAATAAGGTTCCATAAGGAAATGCTGTCCCAAACCAATGGTTCAGCTATCACGGTAATAATTCCTCACATCGTAATAAAACAACTCTTACTTCTTTGAGTTCATCTATATGTTCATCTAGAAAACGTCGCAGCTTATCCTCTTGATCAACTAATTCCAGGCATTGAGGGAGTTTATGATGAGGAAATTCATGATGGTCATGGTGCAAATGATCTCCTTTTAAAAATCCCACCGAAACTCGGTGTACTACAACTTGCTCAATCCCAAAAGCTTTGGCACGGGAGGCTAAATAATAAGTGAGAGTGGGGGCTGTTAATTTTTGCCAAAATGTTTTTTGGGGTACGCGAGTTCCAGAGTGAAAATACAAACGCAAAACTGTCAAATTGTGCATTTCAATTTCTTCTCTTTGGTGTACAAATCCCCAAAAATGCAGATCATTGAATAAATGAATTTGTTTTCCAATCTTTTTTTCCACAGTCCGAGCAGGTTCTAGGGATTGAGTAGCCAAACTCAGTCCTTCTTGCACAGGCATAAAATGGTACTTGCCTGAGCCAAGGCGCTGTGCATTATAGATACCAGCATGACCAGAAAAAATATAGCTCGCCACACAAGCGATACCAATAAAGACTCCCGACTCCAAACCAAAGAGTTCAATTCCCATGAAAGTTGAGGCTATTGGTGTATTTGCTGCTCCACCAAAGACAGCTACAAATCCCATGCCTGCAAGTAAAGGTGTAGGTAGCGCCAATATTAAGGACAAAGCATTGCCTAATGTTGCACCAATATAAAATAGAGGGGTTACTTCTCCTCCTTTAAAACCTGCTCCCAAAGTTAGAGCAGTGAAAGCTATTTTCTCAGCAAAATCCCACGGTGGTAACTGGGTGTTAAAAGCATCAACAATTGTAGGAATACCCAGTCCAATGTATTTTGTAGTTCCGACTGCCCAAACAGCCAATGCCACAATTAAGCCGCCGATGGCAGGGCGTAAAGGAGGGTAGGAGATTTTTTCTTTAAAAATGTGGTTGATTCGGTGAGTCAGCTTGGCAAAAATCATCGCGACAATTCCAAAGATTGCGCCAGCGATAATTGCTGAAATCAGCCCCATGAATGTGACTGTGGGGACAACGGGGGCGTGACGATATGCTGTATGGTGTAAACCCAACATTAAGGTAACGCGATCGCCTACGACTGCTGCAATTAAACAGGGAAAAAGTGCATCGTGTTGGATTTTACCAATAGCTAAAACTTCTAAACCAAAGATGGTTCCAGCTAAGGGAGTCCCAAAAACTGAAGCAAATCCTCCACTTAAACCAGCCATTAATAAAATTCGCCGATCTGCGTGTTTGAAGTGGAATATCTTTGTCAACCGATCTGCGAGTGAAGCTGCTATTTGTAAAGCTGTACCTTCACGCCCGGCTGAACCCCCAAATAAATGAGTTAGGTCTGTACCTAACAAAACTAAAGGAGCCATCCGCAAGGGAATAATATCTTTGGGGTTATGAATTTCTTCAAGTAAAAGATTATTTCCTGCCTCTACTCGTTTGCCAAACCGATGATAAATCCAACCGCTTAAGAAGCCGCCCAGTGGTAATAATGCAATTATCCAAAGATGAGATTCTCGCCAATTTGTTGACCATTCCAATGATGCTAAAAGCGCAGCAGAACCTATTCCGGAAAGAATACCAACGACAAAGGAGATGATTAACCATTTACTGAGTTGAGGTAAGGCAATTAACTGCTCTAGCTGGCGTAATTTATTCATATTTAAATTACCTTAATTTTTGTAAGTTTAGCTTTATCTCTTTATGAACCGAAGTAGATATCCCAAAAATCAGCTAATAAAATTTGCTGATTGATATAGTCTAGAACGAGCTAAAATTTCATCAATCAATTGACTATTTTTTAAAACTAAATAAATCTTCCTAATAACTTTAAAAACAGATAAATTATTTGCTGGTTTTATGCTGGTTATACCAATTCTCCAAAAGATGGCTACGGATAATGACGCTCTGACACGCAGACGCGGAGATTGATCTGTTGCGAGATTATAGAAAATTGGTATTACAAATATGTATTTCTGATTTACAAGATTCAATACTAACTGACTCTCTGAGCTTTTAAGCAACGACTTCTGTGCAAGAGAGTTCTCTAGTAATTCTGCTAGTTTGAATGTGACAATATTGAAGTGATTTTTGATATTCGCTTGAAAGTAACTCAGTAAAATTTTATTGTTAAAGCAGCAATCTTTGATTACCTTAATTATTAGAGATACTCCATCAGCCTGATTTAAAGCTGCTCTGGGTCTTTCTAAAAATAGACTCTTGAGAGTTTCTAGGCTTATTTTGATAACTCTAAAAAAAATTTTACCCACCTTACTTACCTCATCTTGGCTGATAATTCTTAGCTCTAATTACCTATCTTTTGACAGAAGGTTAATGTAGCGTTGAACTAGAAACTATCAGCCGTGAGGGCGGTTCTCTGGTTTTTCCAGAAGGCGAGTTTCATCACCACTTTCTTTGTAATACCAAAGTCTCCACTAATTTGTCAAGGAATTAGAGCAGTCAACTTTTTAGCTTCTGTCTTCATTTGCTCCAGCCGTCAAAAATACCATCCATTTACAGGCTCCCAAGAACAACTAGAGGTAATTGAACACTCACTTTAGTACCGATCACAGTGTCAGATTCAATGGATAATTCTTCACCATGAGCATTGACAATACGTTTGGTAATGACAAGTTTCAGCCCTGTACACCAAATTTCGCATAGATGCAGCGATCGCATCGCCCGCGAAGTTTAAAGTCTGGCATCTGCTATTATCAACCCAAGACGATGTGCAATAAGTTGTAATTGCTGTACATCGCGCTCAGTAAAATTGTGGGATTTGAAGTTACCAACGTGCAGAAACCCAATCACTCCTTCCTCAACAGGTAATGGAACGCCAACGAGCGATCGCAGTTGCTTACCAAGAAAAACCAACTGCAACAACTGATAAGGGTTCGGTGTTGATTTGTATTTCTCAACCTGGAACGGCAAAATTGGTGTTAGATATTTAAGAAATTCCTCTGATAATCAAGTAATATCAAGCATATTATCTATCAGGCTTAATATCGGTACAAAATTTTATTAGAGGAGATATTAAATTGTGCAAGTTATCTCTGTCAACGTAGGACTTCCCCGTGAAGTGCTTTGGAAGGGCAAAACAGTTACAACTGGGATTTTTAAAGAACCAGTTGAGGGACAAGTGATGATGCGATCGCTCAATTTAGATGGGGATAGACAAGCTGATTTGAGTGTCCACGGGGGTAAAGACAAAGCAGTTTATGCTTATCCATTCGAGCATTATGACTATTGGCGGCGCAAGTTACCTGACATGGATTTGCCCTGGGGAATGTTTGGTGAAAACCTTACTACGGTTGGGCTGTTAGAAGATGAGATTAATATTGGCGATCGCTTCCGAATCGGTAGCGCAGAGGTAATGGTGACTCAACCTCGAATGCCTTGTTATAAACTCTTAATCAAGTTTGGACGTGCAGATATAGTTAAACAGTTTTTAGATAGTCGCCTAACTGGGTTCTACTTTTCAGTGCTGCAAGAGGGTCAAGTCGGAAATGGTGATACTTTGTCGTTAATCAGTCGAGACTCAAATAATGTCACTGTTGCTGATATTACCCGACTTTATGCACGGGAAACACACGACCTAGAACTGTTACACCGCGCTGTACAAGTTGAGGCTTTACCTACAGGTTGGCGAGACTATTTTCAGCAGCAAATCGAGAAGTTTAAAAGATGAATTTCATTAATGTTAGAAAATAAAGCTGTAACCCGTTCCCTGTATAAATTTTAGAGCTACTCCATATCCTCTGGGTGAAGATATGCGAAATGTGCAGCACCAAGCATTTGCTGGGATGCTGTGGAGCAAGCAATTTTATCACTATATTGTAGAGGATTGGTTGAAAGGCGATCGCTTTTTGGTTTATTGATGCCACGCAAAAAAAAACTAGAACCGCAAAGTTTGCTAGAGAGGGTCAGATATTCAAGTAAACTAGGGGACACAGAGAAGATGAGGTGTATAAATGGCAAAAAAAAGCCCTCAACCAAAAGCGACATCCTCTGAAGTACTAGAGTGCGTGCAACAGAATTGTCCCAGTTGCGGCAAACCCATGTGGAATGAGTACAACAATCTTCGGCGTGTGAGAACCCTCAAAGGAGTGGTACAACTGCTCTTAAAAATTCGCCGCAGACTCAAAAGCGGCTTCTACACAGACGGCGTAATGAGCAACAAATAGGCATCAATCAGGGTGATTGATGCCCATTGCTTTGCAGACGATTCAGTTTTGAATCAGCTTTAAACCACAAGAAACATCAAGATTCCTAACACTCTCAAGTTGAAGTGTCACTAGTGAGAATACTATTAAAAGTAGGCATTCCATTAGTAGAAACTACCCTGGAAAAATAGTGTGAGGTTGAAGTAATGGATGAGCAGCATCGGTACTTGCCAATCGCCCTTGTTGTTGTTGGAATTGCTTTTCTCCTGATCTATCCGTTGATGAATATCTGGCCATCGGGCTGGTCATGGCAACCAGGTCAACACGAATACGAACAGATGATCGTCGGCATTTATGGGACGCTCGGTGTATTTTTACTACGGGCTTCTCGAAAACCAGAAGCGCATCTCAGTTTAATCTGGTTCACCGTCTGGTCGAGTTTTGTCCATGCACTGATCATGGCGGTACAGGCAGCGATTGATCCTGTGGAACATGGGCACTTCTTTGGCGACATTCCAGCATTGATCTTGGTGGCAATTGTCCTTGGTTTCCTAGCGTCACGCGAAGTAGTTTCAGTGCATGAATGAACGCGGCATAACAAATCTAGGACTTACGCAAATTATCTCTCAAACTCTGATTTCTCTGTGCCGCGCCAGTTGCTACAAGTCGGGGAACCCGCCCAACGCACTGGCTTCTCTGTGCCTCTGTGGTAGCCTGCGGCAAGCCACTTCGTGTCTACGTTATTCCGTAACTCGTGCGTAAGTCCTAAAATCATTTGAATTTTCCCCATTTCCGATGTAAGAAGGGGCTTTATTCCTCAATCAACTCAAAATCAACTCGCTCATAAATATCACGCAAGGCAATTTGAAAATCGATAGAATCTAAGACTAAAACTGCCTCTTCACTTTCATATTCCTTAAAAATCCATTGACTTTCTGCTTGCTTTGCAAATTGTTCCGCAGCAAAACTATACTGGTCAATCATAATATATTCTTGAAAACCAGGAATTGAACGATAATATTTAAACTTATCTGTTTTGTCATAATTTTTAGTTGAATTTGATAAGACTTCAACAATTAATAAGGGATTCGTAATAATTGTTGTACCTGTTCCCTCATAAATAGGCTTACCTTTGATGACTATAATATCAGGATAAGTATAAAGGCGATAACGAAGGATTGATAATTTCACATCCCCTATGTAAATCTCATAATCTTGTCCTTGCACAGTCAGGGGAAACCTTTTATAAAAATTACCTGCAATCTTATTATGGTTAGTTGTTCCCCCTGTCATAGGAATAATTTCTCCATCCCTGTATTCATTTTTATATTCAGCCTTCTCTTCTAATTCCAAATATTCTTCTGGGGTGTAATAGCGCTTTTCTGTTTGTAAAACCATATTAATTAACTCACCAAATGGGGGAATGGTTCTGTTATCAATAGCGTAACGTACCCGAAAGATAGGGAAAATAAATATTTTTGTTATACAAATACAGTTACAGACAATGTAACAATAGCGATCGCAAGCAAATACTTTTAGCCATACCCACCAGTGAACGCCCCTACCAACATCTCTGCACAAACTCAGAATCGCAAAGCCGATCACATTCGGATCTGTTTAGAGGAAGATGTTCAGTCTCATCAAATCACCAATGGACTGGAACGTTATCGTTTCACCCATTCTTGCTTACCCGAACTGAACCATGACGAGATTGATATCAGTACAGCTTTCTTGGGGAAACACCTTGGCGCACCCTTGTTAATTTCTTCCATGACTGGTGGAACAGAACAAGCCGCAATTCTTAATCAACGTTTGGCCCAAGTCGCGCAACATTACAAAATTGCAATGGGTGTCGGTTCCCAGCGAGTAGCGGTAGAAAAACCCCAGGTGGCTGATACTTTTGCTGTCCGCAAGTATGCGCCCGATGTTCTGCTATTTGCGAATCTGGGGGCTGTACAACTTAACTACAAGTACGGCTTAGATGAATGTCTGCGGGTAGTTGATATCTTAGAAGCTGATGCCCTAATTTTACACATTAACCCTCTACAAGAGTGTATTCAACCCAAAGGTGATACTAATTTCCGGGGTTTGCTTGACAAGATTTCTACATTATGTTCTAAATTGCCAGTGCCAGTGATTGCAAAGGAAGTTGGTAACGGCATATCAGCAGCGATCGCTAACAAACTCATTGCCGCCGGAGTAGCAGCAATTGATGTAGCTGGTGCAGGGGGTACTTCTTGGGCAAAGGTAGAAAGTGAACGGGCAGAAAATCCCTTACAACGTCGCTTAGGGAAGACTTTTGCCGATTGGGGTTTACCGACGGCAGAGTGCATTACAACTATTAGAGCGATCGCTCCAGATGTGCCCTTAATTGCTTCGGGAGGTTTGCGTCATGGACTGGATGTTGCAGCCGCGATCGCCTTGGGAGCAGATATAGCTGGTTTAGCAATGCCTTTTTTGCAAGCAGCAGCAATATCAGAAACAGCAGTTGCGGAACTTGCTGAAGTATTAATAGCCGAAATCACCACAGTCTTATTCTGCACTGGCAACGCTACCTTGTATCAGTTAAAGCACTCTGGCAGTTTACAGCGCATAGAATAAATTAAGTAGGTCATTCATTAGCCATTTGTCCTTTATCAATGCCCCATGCCCAATTCCCAATTCCCAATAACTAATAACTAATGCGTAATTTTATCAAACAAACTTTTGCTAGTTTAGTTGGCACATTATTAGGACTAATTATTTTTGGTGGTTTAGGAACCACTGGACTATTGTTGCTAATATTCGCTGCTAGCTCGTCTAAAGATACAGGGCCAAATGTAAAAGATAAGTCAGTGTTGGTTTTTGACTTGTCAATGAAAATTACTGATAGCGAACCTAGTTCTGACGAACTGTTTCAAAACACAATATCAGGGGTGGATGATGAAAGAATGGCACTCCGCAAAGTTGTAGAAACTTTGGAAAAAGCGCGACGCGATCCGCGAATTGTTGGGATCTACCTCGATTCAACTAGCGCTAGTCAAGCTGGTAACGTCGGCTATGCCTCCCTTAAAGAAATTCGGAAAGCGCTGGAGGAGTTTCGCGCTTCTGGGAAAAAGATTGTGGCTTATGGCAGTGATTGGAGTGAAAAGGAATATTACCTTAGTTCAGTGGCAGATTCCATTGTGCTTAATCCTTTGGGAATGATGGAAGTCAACGGTTTGAGTTCACAACCGATGTTCTTAGCGGGTGCATTACAGAAGTACGGCATTGGTGTGCAAGTCGTGCGAGTGGGTAAATTCAAAGGTGCTGTAGAACCGTTCATCCTCAAAAAATTGAGTCCAGAAAACCGCGAACAAACTCAGAAATTGTTAGATGATGTTTGGGGAGAGTGGCGCACTACTGTAAGTGCAAGTCGGAAAATTGAACCTAACCAGTTGCAAGCGATCGCAGATAGTCAGGCGGTACTAGAAGCCACACAAGCCAAGACTAGCGGTTTAGTCGATCGAGTAGCATACCCTGATGAAGTGGTGAGTGACCTCAAAAAGTTGACAAATAGCGATAAAGACGACAAAACATTCCGACAAATTAACCTAAATAACTACGCAGAAGTTTCTGGCAAATCTTTGGGTGTAGAACGTAGCTCAAAAAATCAAATTGCCGTTGTTTATGCAGAGGGTGAAATTGTCGATGGTAAAGGTGATGCTGGACAAGTAGGAGGCGATCGCTTTGCCAAAATCTTCAGCAAACTCCGACAAGATAAGGATGTGAAGGCTGTTGTATTGCGGATTAATAGTCCTGGCGGAAGCGCTACCGCAGCCGAAGTTATGCAACGAGAAGTGAAATTAACCCGTGAGGTAAAACCGGTTGTAGTGTCAATGGGTGATGTAGCCGCCTCTGGTGGTTATTGGATTGCTAGCGACTCTAATCGCATTTTTGCTGAACCAAATACCATTACAGGTTCCATAGGTGTATTTGGGTTGCTATTTAATGGTGAAAAGCTGGCCAATGATAACGGCATCACCTGGGATTCGGTGAAGACTGGAACCTATGCTGATAGTCAAACAGTTTCGCGTCCAAAATCGCCTCAAGAGTTGGCACTTTATCAACGTAGTGTTAACCGTATTTATAATATGTTTCTGAATAAAGTTTCTCAAGGTCGGAAACTCCCAGAACAAAAAGTTGCAGAAATTGCCCAAGGAAGGGTTTGGTCGGGTTTGGCGGCGAAGGAAATTGGTTTGGTGGATGAAATTGGTGGTTTGAATAGTGCGATCGCTTATGCTGTCAAAGAGGCGAAACTAGGAGAAGACTGGGAAGTGCAAGAATATCCTCGCACTAGCAGTTTCGGAGAACGCTTTTTTGGGCGTGCAACTGAAGAGGCGCGGACTGCTTTAGGAATTGAAGCGGCGCAACTCAAACCATCTAACCCCATCATCACTGAATTTCAGAAATTGCAACAGGAAGTAGAGATTCTGCAAAAAATGAACGATCCACAGGGGGTTTATGCCCGTTTGCCTTTCAACTTGAAAATTGATTGACATCCTCACCGGATCTATCCAGCGATCATAACGACAATGCCCTTGCGATCGTAAGGGCATTGTCATCAATCTTCTAGACTTGATACTGAGGAAAGTGTATTAGGGTTGGTAGTACTTCGACAAAACTTGATGGAAGTGAGAAATCCCATATTCAATATCTGCAAGCTGAAGTACACCATAAGCTTTGGAGTGAACACTTGCTTGTAGCGATCGTACCACCCCAAAGTCTTCATTTAACACCCGCTCAAATTCAGGTCGAAATTCATCCTGTTTATAAGGAAATGCTTCCATCTGGGCTTTTGTTTGATAAATAAAAACCTCAAACTTAGTTTTTGTGGGAGATAAAGGAGTCAGCCGAAAAACTGAAACTTTGTCTCTTGCGGTATTAATCATCATATTGGGAAAGATGAAGCCCTGGTAAGATTGTCCCCTTGGTTCTCCTGAAAAAGCGGGGTGATCTTTCACAAATTCATCATCTGTAAAAGGAACATATATCTGATAGTGTTGCCCAGTTGGAGTGTAAATAATATTCTTCGGATCGAAACACTTTAAACTTTGGGCATGAACAACTGACAAGTGATAACACTCTAGATAATTTTCAATGGGAAATTTCCAATTGGCTGGCTCTTCATAAAACCAGTGGTCAACCTGCTGAAGTTCCTGCCAACGGTGCTGATATTGCTCTAAGTAAGCTGAAAATCCAGCCAAATAACTTACTAAAGATTGCCCTTCTGCTTCTGAGTTAACAAAGATAAAGCCGCCCCATGTCTCTACTCGTCCCTTAGCTAGATAGACAGCCGACTTATCTAAATTGGAAAAACACTCAGCGCGAGGTAAACCTTTAAGATTGCCTTCATAATTGAAATTCCAACCATGATACGGACAACGCACCCGTTGACAATGACCCTGCCCTTGCAACATCTGCGCTCCGCGATGCGGACAAACATTGTGCATCCCTCGCAATATGCCATTATTATCTCGAATCACGAACATGGGCTGATCGCCAACTTGGCAAGTTAAATAATCCCCAGGATTAGGTAAATCAGATTCACGTCCTACAAACTGCCAGGTGTTACGCCAGATAGTTTGCTGCTCATAAGCAAAAATTTGCTCGCTAAAGTAGTAATCACCAGGTAGTCCAAATTTTGGTTTATTAGTATTAGGAGTTTCATCCACAAATGATGGATGGGTGAAGATATTCATAGTATTAAGTTCTATTTAATCAGTGGTGTTGAGCGATCGCTGTACTCAGAACAACCTCAGATGAGATTGCCTCTTGCGCTAATTCCTGCCACCAGGTCTGCATTGCATCGATCATTGCTCGGAACCCTGCTGCAAACTCTCCAAATTCTTCGGGTTGTATGTAGGCTGCCAGACATGTTCTCAAGCCCGCTTCATGTTCAATTTCCCACTCGTTTAAATGCTTGCTGAAGAAATATTCCAAATCTTTGGGCATTGCTCCTTCCAGCAACCAATCTAGAAGTTGCACGATTAGAGTTAATTCTGGAATTGAGGTTGCCTCGATCGCATAGATTGCCCCAAGCACATAGTATATTTGTTTATCAAATACCGATTGCATAGTTCTCAGCAGTTTGAATGTAGCTATTGACGGCATTGTGTTTTTCACAGGAACGCCCAGTCCTTCTTCTAGCCCTTCAGCTAAAAGTGTGTAATGAGAGATTCCTCCAGTTGTGCTACCCATTTCCTCAACTATATTTTCTTTGAGTTCTTGGGCTACACTGTTCCATCCAGCTGCCAGGGCTTTCTGTCTTGCTAACTCTGTGAAACCCACCAACTCCTTTGGAAAAATCGAATATTGCTGCATGACATAAGCAATCTGAGCAAAGCTTACCTGACTAAGTATTTTTACAACAGGATTTTCTGTAATGCTAAATGCCACATAATCCTGAGCTAGCAGTTGATTAAGCTGCTTTGTTAAGTGATTAAATTCCATTAAAATTTTAGTCCTTTATTATAGATTTTCTGAATGCCAATCTAGCTTTAAAATTTGCTATAAATTAACGCAAAACTGACATTTTATATAGCCAAAATAACTTTTGTAACTTTATAAATCTTGAGTAAAGGCACTGAAAATAACTAAATAATTAAGTTAATTGAAATTAGTATTTATACTAGAAAGTAGCCTAAATTCTAACTATTTCAGTAATTTGATTTTTGCAAAAAGACTATTTTGTACAATTAAGTTAAATAGCAATAAGTTGAGGAATTGTAAACAGAGATATTGCCTATTAGTTATTTACTTCTTAATTAAACACAACATTATTTTGATAGTCCGAAGTTGCTAATGGGTAATCTAGGTTAAGCAAAGACCTGGGCGAACCAAGATTTACCACTCATGAAGATACATCCATCTGGCAAAGTCCGTGCATTTTCATTACAGCTTGTTCTGGTCGTTCCTTTCGTATTGCAACTTTTTGGCATCGTGGGGCTGGTCGGGTATCTGTCGTTTAAAAATGGCGAGAAAGCGGTGAACGATTTAGCTGATCAGTTGATGGAGCGAACCAGTGGTGAGGTAAATCAACATTTAGATGCTTACCTATCGATTCCTCATAAAGTTATCCAGTTAAATGCGGATGCAATTCGCATGGGATTGCTGAATGTGCGCGATCGCCTCAAGGTTGGTAAGTACTTCTGGCACGAAATGCAAGCCTATGACCTAACCTTTATCAGCTTGAACCTAGCAACTGGGGAAGGAACTGGAGCCGGCCGTTATGATGGCAAAACGGTGACAATCGATGATAATGCGATCAAAACACCAAGCCTGCCGAAAAATACGAAAACTTACTTAACAGATAATGATGGCAACCCAACCAAAGTGATGACGACCAGTACTTGGGATACCGTCAATGAACTTGCCTATACTGAACCTGTGAAAGCCGGGAAACCTATCTGGGTTCGCATTTATACTTATTACGATCCTGCTTATCCCCCTTATATTGTGGCATCGGCAGGCCGTCCGATTTATGATGCCAGCAAAAAACTGATTGGTGTTGTGGGGGCTGAAATTCACCTGTTGAAACTCAGTGAATTTTTACAAAAATTAAATGTCAGCAGCTTCGGACAAGTTTTTATTATGGAGCGTGATGGTATGTTGGTTGCCAATTCTGCTCAAGAAAAGCCTTTTACCGTAGTCAATAACGAAATTAAACGCCTTAAAGCGATCGACAGCCCCAATCCGGTGCTACAAAGCATTGCCAAGCAGCTTCAGCAGCGTATTCCAGATTTTCAGTCCATTACCAATACCCAAAAACTGAAAGTTAATGTTCAAGGAGAAAATTTATACGTGCATATTGTGCCTTGGCGTGACCAATATGGTTTGGACTGGTTAGTGGTAGTTGGTATTCCGGAAAAAACTTACATGGCGCAAATCTATGCCAACACCCAAATTAGCATCCTGCTGTGTTTTGGGGCGCTGATAGTAGCAACGACGGTTGGCATATTTACCTCGCGCTGGATTGCACATCCTATCTTGCGCTTGAATCAGACTACCCAGGCAATAGCATTTGGTGATTTACAACAGACACTCCAAGAGGGGAATATCGATGAACTCAACACTCTTGGTCACTCTTTTAATCACATGGCAGGGCAATTGCGGGAATCCTTTATTGCTTTAGAAAACAGTAATGCCGAACTAGAAGCGCGAGTCGAACAACGGACTGTTGAACTTAAAACAGCGATGGGTGAATTACAGCGTACCCAAGCACAAGTAGTTCAAAGTGAAAAAATGTCTAGTCTGGGTCAACTAGTAGCAGGTATTGCCCATGAAATCAATAACCCAGTCAACTTTATTCACGGCAATATTACTCACTTGGATGAATATACTCAAAACTTGTTACAGATGATTTATCTCTACCAAAAACGCTATTCTAGTCATGACCCAGAAATTCAAGCATTAGCAGAGGAAATCGATCTAGAATTTCTCATTGAAGATTTACAAAAGATACTGCCTTCAATGAAAATGGGGACTGAGAGGATTCGTAATATTGTGCGATCGCTGCGGAATTTTTCGCGTATGGATGAAGCAGAATTTAAAGCAGTTGATATTCATGAAGGTATCGAAAGTACGCTCTTAATTCTGCAACATCGCCTTAAAGAGAAACCAGACCGTCCAGCAATTGAAGTTATTAAAGATTATGGCAACTTGCCGCAAGTGGAATGTTATCCTGGTCAACTCAACCAAGTATTAATGAATGTTCTGGTAAATGCAATGGATGCCCTTGATGAGTTAGATATCAAGCGTACCTCTCAACAGATAGAGGAAAATCCCAGTCAAATTACTATCCGAACTTCATTAGTTGATTCACAATCAATAGAAATTGCGATCGCTGATAATGCACAAGGAATGCCAGAATCGGTTCAAAGCCGGATCTTCGATCCATTTTTTACTACCAAACCTGTAGGTAAAGGAACAGGCATGGGTATGGCAATCAGCTACCAAATCATTACGGAAAAGCATGGTGGGAAATTGCTATGTTTTTCTAGCCTTGGGCAAGGCAGTAATTTCATAATTCAAGTGCCTATTCGACAAAAAGCTCCTGAACCCGTCCTCAAAGTATAGAGCGATCGCATCATTTATTGGAATTGTTAAACCAACGACTGGAGCAATATTCAATAAAAGTGAGATGCTCCCGAGACAATGCTATAACCAGTGTTTCGGATACGTCCTTTCCTCCGCTAAATTATTGAAGATCACAGCGCATAGCACTAGAATCATCGATCCCTCAAAGGCAGGTGTTAGCAAAAATTGCCAGTCTGGTTTGGTCATCATGACGACTAATGCAACAGCACCCGAAGGTGGGTGTAGAGTTCCGGTAAGCTGCATGATTCCGATCGCACTAGAAACAGCCATTCCCATTGCCAAGGGAGAAGCACCGAGAAAATGCAGAATTATCAGACTCACCATAGCAGCTAAAAGATTACCCCCAATAACATTGCGGGGTTGAGCCAAAGGACTGTCAGGCACACCAAAAATCAAGACACTCGTAGCACCAAAAGGAGCCATCAGCAAAGGAGAATTAGTTTTTGCAGCAAGGTAAGACGTTGCAGTTATGGCTAAAAAACTACCGATCCAACTCCAAAAAACATGCCGATGATGAGGTCTGTCTATTGGACAGGTTAGCGGGCAGGATCGCCATCTGCCAAAGGTTTTAAACCAATAATTTTTTAATTTCAACCGAACTTTTTTACCGTCGATCATGAATGAACCACTCGATAATCATGACTCCCTGAATTGACTGAGCAAGGCTTTGCTAAAGTTACAATAACATGACATTTGCCAAAAAATTCCTAAAAAGTATTCAAATATACAGATTTTTTTAATTTTATTGAAATTCAGGCTAAACAGGTCAATTTAAGTTGCATAAAAGTCAATACACTTGTAGAGACGGCGATTTATCGCGTCTCAAAAACCCAAAATTTTTGCCAGTAGCCCCTTAATGAACCGTATTGGCATAAAAGTAGGGTGCGAAGCCTCACCATAAAGTAGCCTTTACTACAAGCTAATCATTCGGGAAAAATGCTTGACGATTAGCTTAGTTGAAATTTACTACAGCGAGGCGGATGAGTTGGCCTCGCCAACGTCGTAATCAGACTTCTCTCATGTCAGCCTAATAAGTTTTTAACCAGACACGATCTTTGTGCGTTAGGTGATACCCAGTAACTAAATCGCATCAAATATCTCAGAAATACTACTGAACCATCAAGACAACAAATGTAACTAACATATACATAAATATTGTCAGGATGCTGAATATGTCAGATTTACCGCTTCAGTGCAAAAATTTGAAAGAGCAAGTTGAGTCGATATTACAACTTTTACAGCAAGAATCAACGCTACATTCTCAAGATATTACACCTGTACAAACTTCCTTAACTAAAGCGATTTCTCCCAAGTTTGAGATTGTATTTGCAGGTGCATTTAGTGCTGGTAAATCAATGCTAATCAATGCACTATTGGAGAGAGAACTACTTTACAGTGCAGAAGGACACGCTACAGGTACAGAATGCAAAATCGAGTATGCAGAATTAGATAAAGAACGTGTTGTTTTAACGTTCTTAAGTGAAGCAGAAATTCGGGAACAAGCAGTTTATTTGTGTCAGCAGTTAGGATTTAAGACAGTAACTAATATTAACCAAGCTGATGTAATTACCTTGCTACGTCAAGGTTGTGACGCGATTATTCAGCAGGAGGGTGGTGAGAGTAAATCAGAACGTGCAAAACAGGCGAAGGCATTAATGTTGTTGGTAGAGGGATATATGGCAAACCGCGATCGCATCAACACGGTTAATAATGCTACATACTCAATGGAGCAATTTAACTTTTCCAACCTCAAGGAAGCGGCTGGATATGCCCGTCGTGGTAGCAATAGTGCAGTATTGAAGCGAATAGAATATTATTGCAATCATCCTCTGTTACAAGACGGCAACGTAATTATTGATACCCCTGGCATTGATGCACCAGTAGAGAAAGATGCACAACTAACTTATACCAAAATTCAACATCCTGATACTTCGGCGGTGGTGTGTGTGCTAAAACCTGCTTCGGCGGGTGATATGACAAAAGAAGAAACAGAACTTTTGGAATTAATGCGGCAAAATGGGGGAGTACGCGATCGCGTTTTTTATGTCTTCAACCGCATCGATGAAACTTGGTACAATACCCAACTACGACAAAGATTAGACGATTTAATTAGCGGACAATTTGGCAATTCAAACAAAGTTTATAAAACAAGTGGATTATTAGGATTTTACGGGAGTCAGATTAAACAGACAAATCAACTAGATAGATTTGGTTTAGATTCTGTTTTTGCAGAGAGTATAAAAGGTTTAGATGGTAAAGAAGAAACACCACAATTTGTCTATGCGTTTAACAACTACTGCGTAAATTCAGGAAAGTTATCTACCACTAAATTTCGTGTCTCTGTTAACGGCTATGAAACCCCAAATCAAAATTATGTGCGGATTTTGGGAGATTGGGGAAATGAACTGATAGAAAAGCTAATTCAAGATAGTGGTACTGAAGAATTTCGCACAGCCATTACTCGCTATCTTACAGAAGAGAAGCGTCCCCAATTATTTAAGAATCTTGCTGATGATTTGGAAGATATTTGTATTAAACTGACAAAACATTATCAGAGTGTACAACGTAATTTAGATAGTCAACCCCAAGAAATTGAGAGTATGAAGCAGCAAGAGTTGCAACGCCTAAATCAGCAACTCCAGCAAATCGGCAGAGAATTTAGTGAGCATATCACAAAAGAAGTTAACCAAATAATTAATAATTCTTGCGATGCTTTTGAAGCAGATTTTAGACAATTGCAATCACGAATGATTCGCCGTTTAGATGAATTGCTAGATACTTTTTCTGTAGCTTCTGCTTATCAACGTGCAACAATTAGCCATCCTCGCAATGCTACCGCACCTTTAATTGCTATTTTAGTAGAGGCATTTTATTACTTAGCAAATCAGTTAGAAGATATTTTGATTGAGTCATCTCAGCAAGTTGTTGCGAATTATTTTCAGCGATTGATTGAAAAGATTCGCAAGTCAGAATATTATCGCCAGTTGTATCGTTTATTAGATAGTGATGGCGGCATTGAACAAGAGATCAGAACTATAGAAAAGCAGGTTACTCAAGCATTAGTGAGTGCAGCTAGTGTAGAGTGCGATCGCTTCGTGCGAGAAAGTCCGAGATTTTATGATGAAGGCACTTTTTCTATATATCAATTTCGCCAAACTTTATTACAAACTTCTCAAAGCTACGATGCTGAAAGTATCGTAGAAGCAGAACCAGCAATTAGGCAATTATTGAAGTTAGATTTTGAGCCAAAAGTTTCGCAAACTATTCGTAAATCTTTCCGTCAAACTATTAACCAAACGCTCAAAACTCAGTTGTTACCAATGGCAGATCAGCAAGCAGATGAGATTTTGCAACAATATCCACAGGCGCGTGCTTATTTAGAGAAAACACTGCAACAAGAAGCTGAAGAGAAAATCGCTAATAATCGCCGATTATTGAGTGTTGTTGAAGAAAATATTGCAGCATACAATTTAGCAGCTTCTAGTATCAATAGTTGTTTACAGTCAATGAAACTATATGACCACTTCTTGCCTGTGATTGGTGAGTATTTTGATACTGATGATAAGTTCGCTAATAATGGATTTGTGTTTTCAGACGCGGTACGAGAGGTTTAATTTTAATTCCAAATACTGAGATAAGTGTAGGTTAGTGAGTGATAAATCACTCACTAACCTACAGCTTTTTTTTGTAAATTAGAAATAGGCTGGCTTCAATTTCCGCAGGAAGTTTAGCATGGCTGAAATCACAGTATCCGGCGACTCAATTAAGAAGCCATGACCCCCACCTTCGAGAACTACAAGTTCAGCGTCGGGAATGCCTTGAGCAAGTTGCTGGGAAAACTTTAGGGGAGTGAGAATGTCTTGTTTGCCAACTAGAACTAGGGTAGGACAATGAATTTTTTGAAGGCGATCTGCTGTGTCAAAGTCAAGCATGGCTTGGCTGTGATAATGGAGTGAATGAGTTGCTGGCGGGAAAGGATATCTGATTGCAAATTCGATCAGACCTTCGATCATGCCAGGAATCGAGTAGAAGGTATCTGTAAATATCCAGGGTAATACAACTTTTTCATAAAGTTTCAGGTCTACATTAGCGCAGAGTTCGCCCCAAGTCTCAATGATGCTGTTGAATAATCCGTCACCCTTTGCAAGTGACGAAAGCAGCATTAGACTTTGCACCTTTTGAGGATGTGCTAACACTAATTCTTGAGCTATCTGACCACCCATAGAATGACCTACTAGATGCACCTTATCGATCGCAAGATGATCGAGCAATGCTGCTACATCACTAGCCATTTGCTTCAGACTATAGGGGGTTTCGGGAGCGGAACTTCGCCCCATACCTCGGTTATCTAAGCGAATAACTTGATACTGCGAAATCAGCGATGGCATAATCAACGACCAATAGGCATGATCGCAAAGGAAGCCAGCTATTAATAGCAAAGGCTCACCCGTTCCCTTAATGTCGTAGAACAAATCAATCCCGTTAACCTGAAGCTTTGGCATAGTCAATAATTCTGCTAAACCCGATCTGAAGCAGGGATCGACAACGCTACATTCCTACGTCTTAAATCTCTCGTCCACCGGAATTTGATAGCCGTTGGCGAGGCGATTGGTCATGTTGGCAGTAGCTGCGATCGCCATGAGTTCCCCGAACATGGTATCATTCATCCCCTTGGCCCGCGCTCCTGCTGTGTGCGAGGCGATACAATACTCACAGCCATTTGTCGCACTCACGGCGATATAAATTAGTTCTCGCATCAGTGGATCAATTTCACCGGGGCTAGTCATCACTTCTTTCACCGCTTGCCAAGTTCGTTGCAAGGTAGGGGGATGATTAGCTATGGCTTTCCAAAAGTTATTAATATAGTCATTCTGGCGGGTGATGCGGATGTCGTCATATACTGCCCGGATTTCATCGCTGGCTTCTTCGTATTCAATCAGCTTAGTCATGTTTCTATGTTTTTACTTCCAACCATTAGCGGTGATGAAATTCGACCTCTCTCTCCAGAATCTTAATATCATAGTTGCCGAAGAAATCGTGGCCCAGTAAGCCGATGCTGGCTTTGGGTGCGATCGCTACCTGAAGATTATTGGCTGTAACTCCACCTGCTGCAATAGATTTTACCTTACTGGTTGGAAATTCTACTTCGCTACCATCGGCAATTTGGGCTTGCATTGTACCTGTAGTCTGGAGTTTAAGTGTATTCGCCATACTTTGAGTAATAATAGTTCCGCTAGCACCAGTATCTACAATCATTTCAAAGGTTTTTTTGTCATTGAAGGTAACGTCAATCACAGGAGTTCCACCAAAGCGGCGTTTAATTGAAACTCGAAAAACTCTGTCGTCTGAAGGTGCGGCTATATTGCCACAAAGTCTTTCTAATCCAACGGTTTTACCGGAGGACGTTACCATGTAACATGCTCCTGGATCGTCTGCTGTTGCTCGATGAGAGAATGCTAAAAATATCAGCGTTGGGATTAGTGCGTAGGCGTAGCTCGTCATAGACATCACAGTTGAAGTCATGGTTTTAATCCCATACCTAAAAATATTATTCATATTAGCTCTCACTCCATTTTTTAAATATTTATTAAAATCTAAATTGCTTACAATATTTACTTTTAATAGCTTAATTAAGTGTTTATTTTTAGGATAGTTATGGTGATTTTCTATCTTTTTTTAGAATATGAGATTACTGTTATGTAAGCTATATTAGCTATAATTACTGAGTGAAAAATTAAAGATTGGGTGAAGACATGATGAAACTACTGAGAGTTAACTTATCAAGTAAATATTAATTGTCTGACTCAAAGGTTGCTGCTGCATTTACAGCAATTGCGATCGCATTTTTCACAGCAATATCCCTTTGTTCTAAGATGATATTTTCACTCACAGTACGCCCAGCAACTACACCGCAAACAGCAGCAGCAGCAAAATTATACACACCTGCCATTTTGAATAGTGTGCCGGATTCCATCTCATAATTCAAGATATTTAAGCGCCGATATTCTTCTGTGATGCCATGTAGCGATCGCATTAAATTTGGATTTGCTGAATCAGTGCGTTCTTGTCCTTCGTAAAAAGTATCAACTGATGCCGTAATTCCGATGTAATGTTCAACCTTTAATTCTCGCGCAGCTTTAACTAAAGCGACTGTCAGAAACGGATCGGCTGCGGCTGGATATTCCACAGGTGCAATATCATTTGCTGCACCTTGGCGACACAATGCTGCACTGCTAATAATAACGCTACCAACTGGTATATAAGGTTGAATTGCTCCGCAAGTTCCAATGCGAATAATTCGCTGGATTCCTACTTGTACTAATTCATTCACCACAATACTTAATGAAGGCGCACCCATACCACTAGTAGCAGATAAGATGCTGCAACCATTTGGTAAGTATCCTACATAGCTATTGAGTCCGCGATTTTCTGACAACACGCGCACATCTTGGAAATAAGTTTGGGCGATTAGATGCGATCGCTCTGGATCGCCAGATAATAGGGCAATACTGGGAGGTGATGAACCTAAATCGTCTTGTCCAAAGCCAATGTGATAGAAGCGTTTATTTGCCATTCAATTTTGGATTTTAAATTTTAGATTTGGGATTATCTTACTTACGAACCGTCTTTACCTCTCCATGTAAGATGCCATTGGTCATATAAATTAAACGGTGGAATAATTTTTTGGCGAATTCCTGCCATTTCTTCGGAGCGATTAATACTTTGTATCAAATAACCACTCTCAAAGATAAGTTCATGAACTTCCTCATACTTATAAGCGTAGATTGGGTTGAGGAACGAAACCCAACACCAATAATCCTTGATTTTGTTGAGATTAGCGATCGCCTTTGCTAAGGTCTAAATCATCTGCACCATTTAGCGAATCACTACTATCTACTTGCTGCGGCAGTGTATTTAAAATAACTGCACTGTTAGCTGATTTCTTTTCTGGCATATTTAAACTATCTACATCAATTGATAATTCATTAGTAACTGGTTTATATTCAGGATTTTCTCGGTTTCCACTTGCTATTTCTTCTGCTTTACCGATAAAATCTTTTGCAAGTCGTTCACTAAAACCAACAACAAATGCTATTACAAAAATCAAAGCCCTTTGTTGGTCTTGAGATGATTCTTGATTCGTAGTTGGATTTAGCTTGAAGATGCTGGGATTAATAAACATTGATATTAGCCCAGAGTTAATTAAGGCTAAAAATAAAACAGCAAAAGCTCCTCCAATCATTGGTTTAAAAGCGCCAACAAGAAATGGAGTTAGTGGATCAGAATATTTCTTTTTTTGAAATTCTTCAATTCTAATTAAAATACTTATAATACTACCTAATGTTCCTGCCGAAATCGCTAAACTGAGTTGGAGAAGAAATTCATTATACTTCTGATTTACAGATTGCCTTTTGCTATATTGTGCATTTAATTCGGCAAGGTTACTATTTAGAATTGTCAATTCTGTACTCTTGAACTCTGCATTTTTTTGTGATATTATATTTAACTCTTTGATTTCTCCCTTGGTTGTTTTTAATTTACTAACATCATCTGCCGATGCAGAATTTGTGTTGTCAGATTGATTTTTCGTTTCAGCTTGATTTTGAATTTCTTCTACTCGGTTATCTGTATATTTTTGAATTTCTTTGATTTCGCTTTGTAAAAAATTCTTGTTAATATTATAATTATTGTTATTATAAGAATTAATCATTTCTGAGAACATCCAAAGTCCTGCGATAGAAGAAGAAGTAATTCCTCCATATATAAACACAGCACTTATAAGTCCAAAAATTACTTTAGTCGTCGTTGATGGTGAACGATGAACTGATAGAAATGGATTGATGATAAATCCTGTTATAGGATGTTCATATTTGCAAACAATTTGTTCAACATCAAATCTAATTGCCTGGGCGATATTTATATTCGATGAAGATTCACGTAAAGCTTCTATGGCAAATATTAAAGCTTTCGAGAGTTCAGTCAGTTCTCTTTGAATTGTATTCCTATTATCAGGTATCAATATTCTCGGTATTTCGTCCCACCAAATTTTTTGTGGCGCGTTTCTATTGATGAGTTTTTGAAGTCTATTAAACAAGATAATTATTTGGGATATTTCTTTGCCTGCTGAAACTAATTCTTCTTGTTTAGTTGGATCTGCAAAATTATTTAAATTATTTTTGTAGAAATCTTTTATAAGTGCCTGTATCAGTGTCCTACTCTCATCGAAATTCCAATCGTTCTCAGTTTTTTTTTGATTAAAAACCATTTTATCTCCAATTTTTTTCTAATGTTTATAGCTGTTGAATAGGAGTAGTGAATATCTATGAATTACTTTGAGGAAATTTGCCAAGATATTCAACTTCGTACTTGTATTTATCATTCACTTTTTAGCATGGAATATACGATTGTGCAGCAAATAGTACACTCAATAGTACTTTTTGTCATCAGATATCGCTGCGGTTAGAACTTAGGGGGATCTTTTCTGCGTACTATATACAACGTATTTCAGGTAAATGAAGTACATGGGTAGGGGCAATTCATGAATTTCCCCTACGATTATCTGTGCCTCACCAAGCTACAATCTGCTGTATAACTAGAATCTGGCTTTTTACAGTATCTAGAAAACCTCTCTCTAAATCTATCTCCTAAAAGGAGAGAGACTTTGAATTTTCCCCTTTCTGTGTTGGGAAGGGGGTTAGATTTTTCGTAAACTTTTAGAGATGACCTGAATTGTCAGAGTTAGAACAAACTTCACAAGGGCATTACTACTATTGCCGAAACCGCTTATTCTGTAAACTGAATTGGATATTCAGGAGTTTTTTGTGGCTATTTTGAGAACTCTGCAACCTGGAGATGAAGTATCGCTAGAAGCATTTCTCTTGCAACACGCTGATACTTCTATGTTTTTGCGCTCTAATTGGCGAACTGCGGGACTGCTTGATGAAGGTGCAAGATTTCAAGGAACTTACGTAGCAGCCTACTTAGATGAAAGTATAGTGGCAGTTGCAGCCCATTTTTGGAATGGGATGATAATAGTCCAAGCGCCTGTATATTTGCCAGAGGTGGTGCAAGCAGTTGTGGCACAATCTGGACGTGCTATTTCTGGAATTAGTGGCCCAGCAGCACAAGTTGAAGCGACAAAAAGCATTTTGGGACTTAGCAACACACCAACTCAGCTTGATGAACATGAGATATTGTTTTCTCTAGCACTACAAGACTTACAAATACCTGAAGCTTTAGCATCTGCAAAGGTGCAGTGTCGTTTGCCACATCCCGAAGAGCTGGAATTACTTAGCGAATGGTGCGTTGCTTATAACGTGGAAGCTTTAGGAAAAACCGATACTCCAAGTTTAAGACTTGCTTGCGATCGCATAATTGAAGCACGTCAAGATATGGGTATGCATTGGGTTTTAGTAGCAGAAGATACTTTAGCTTCTTACTCTGCTTTCAATGCTAGCCTACCTGATATTGTGCAAATTGGTGGAGTGTGGACACCGCCAGCGCTGCGGGGGAAAGGCTATGCCAAAAGTGTGGTAGCAGGCTCGTTGTTAGATGCGCGATCGCTCTTAGTAAAACGTGCCATCCTATTTACAGGTGATAATAACCAAGCAGCCCAAGCAGTTTATCAACAAATTGGCTTTTTGCCTACTGGCGAGAAGTATGGCTTAGTCTTATTTGAAGAGACTCAGGCTTGAGAGCGAATTTTAGATTTTAAATTTTGGATTTTAGATTGAATTATTCACAATCCAAAATCGGGCGTTGGTGATTTCATGTATGAAAACGATTTACTCAAAAACAATTGAATCATAATAGAACTGAGAGTTTCATCATTACGACTGTTTTATGATGTATCAAACTGACCCACCGCGATCGCCAAAAGATGTATTGCCGACCATGTATGATCTTCCCAGTGAAGATCCAGAGGAGCCTGGTTTACCCGATCAGTTTCATTTATTGCAACCTCGTTTGTTAGACGAAACCTTTCGTCCACAGAATTATCCTAGTGATGAGATATTTGTTGCTAGCGATCTGAATCTTTATTACGATCCGCGCCATCCACTGTGGCATAAGCGACCAGATTGGTTTGCTGTTTTAGGTGTTTCCCGTCTCTACGAACAACGAGATTTACGCTTAAGTTATGTTGTTTGGCAAGAGGGAGTTCATCCTTTTATTGTGGTTGAATTGCTGTCTCCAGCTACTGAAAAGGAAGACTTGGGACAGACGTTGCGGGATATCAAGCAACCACCAGGAAAATGGGAAGTATATGAACGGATTCTACGTGTTCCTTATTATGTAGTATTTGATCGATACAAGTATGAGTTTAGGGTATTTAAATTGGAAGGTGGTAGTTATGCTGAGATAGGACTCTCAGAGCCACGTTTCTGGATACCAGAATTAGAATTAGGCTTGGGTGTATGGCAGGGACAGTATCAAAATGTAGAACAGCCGTGGTTACGGTGGTATGATGGGACTCTCAACTGGTTATTGACTTCTACAGAACAAGAAAGCCAACGGGCTGAACGAGAAAGCCAACGGGCTGAACGAGAAAGACAACGGGCTGAACAAGAGAGACAACGGGCTGAACGGTTGATTGCACAACTACGATCGCTCGGCGTTGAACCCGATGTAGATACTTAATTCCTCACAAGTTTGCTCTTTTGTGAATAGTCTGTATAGCCTTGAATATTCTCTGGTTCAAATTGACGCAGTACACGCATAGCTTCGCGTGTTAAATCCTCATTTCCGGTAACTACAATTAGGTATTTACCAGCATTCAGACGGTTACGATAGGGTAAAGCATCGCCACTGTCAACTGTTATGCCGGTTCCTCGACCAATTAAAGCAGCCCCCAAAGCACCGGCTATCGCTCCTAATATACCAGCAAGAAATTCATTGCCAAATCGAGCAAACTGGGGAAATAGTTCAACTTCTGTGAGATGGTTAAAGGCATAACCTGCAACAAATCCAAAGATTACAAGCCCCCCAAAGAGCCGAGTTGATTGTTTACGGGCTTGCTTATCGGGATCAATCATTCCAAATTCATCAGCACTTAAATAACCATCGCCTAAAATATTCACTTGTGAAGTTGGCAAGCCTGCTTTTTCCAGAGCAGAGTAAGCGGCTTCTACTTGTATTCTATCTGGTAAAACTGCAACAAGGTAATTCATAAGGATTTCCTTTTTAACAAAGATTTTTTGTGCAAAATTAATAAAACTGCTGAATACGAATCGAGCTATTCTGGCTTTTTGTGCCATTTCCCATCGCTGCCTTTTTCATAATCGCGTTTCACAGCGCTCCAAGCAACACGAAAGGCACGCTCCTCTTCATCATATTCTTCTTGAGCATTGTTAAATGCAGCCCGAAAAATTTCTTGGGCGTGCTTGGGTAAGTGATCTTTGACTGAATCAGGTAAGTCTGCAATCTCTTGGTAAGGCATAAATTTCGTTTCCTTACTTTTTCGCTTGATCCAGAGCTTCAATTGCTCCGTTGGCACGAAAAATCCTTTCTGGATCGTTATCGTAAACAACTTCGTGGATTTGTCACAAGTCGAGGTGGTCAGTTTTGGGACGACGTAGTGATTCTTCAAGTTGTTGCATTGCCACTTTGCGATCGCGTTCTTGGGTGCAAACCTTCGTCATCAAAAAAACCTTATCTCGTCGTCCCTGCAACGCCTCTTCCATCCACTCTTCACTACGATGCTAGTTATGCTCCCAAGCGTTATCCATGTGTCAATGGCTTCGTAGGTAATGTGAATTGCCTCTTCCTTACTCTTTGCTAATTTCTTCCAACAATTACGCGACTTTAAATAATTCGTAATTATTAACTACAAATTATTTAAAGTCGTGATGGTGTTAAAAACTAATTGTTTGTGGTTTAAAACTCGATGTACTATCCCAATAATTCACCTGGTTAATATTCACCTTAAGCAAAGCAATATCGGGTTCGTCCAATCCTTTAGGAAACCAGGTTTGAAGTTCTGGCTTCCATAACTCTCGCATCTTGTTGCGGTCTTTCACGAGTTTTGATCTACCTGAAATAGAAACGTATCGCTGCTGTTCGGGTGACGAAAAACTAACATTTACCTGCTCATGCTGTTCAATCTCAGTCACCTTATGGGAACCAGCATAAGTAAAGAACCAGAGTGTGGCTTCAGAGTTAATCTCACCACTTTTTGACATGGGGTAACTATGCAAACTTCCATCATCATCGACTGTGGTAAACATACCATAATCAATATTTTTGATTAGTTCATGCAGCTTGTGAATATCTTGAGCGCGGTCTGTAGAAGTTGCCATTGTTTGTACTACTTTTTCTATTTTGATTACAACCAGCTTATAGGATCGTAAAGTTATGTTTTAGTATTAGCTTTTTTAGTTTAAATTGCGTGAGTCTACAGATGTAATTCTATTAAAATTAGCTCTTTTATTTCTATCTATAGAGATATTGATTGAGAGTTAATATTCTGTGTACACACATTTAGTCATAGTAAGGTGAACTTTATGCTTATTTCTTTAGACTTAAATTTTGTAATTTTTATCCTTAGCGTAAAGCCTTTTCTACGAGAGGCTTTGTCAACTGCATATTTTCTCTATAAGATGCCAGTTGTAGCCCATTCTGACTTCTGAGTTCTTCTTTAATCTCGCCGAGTTATGTATTGAGAAAGCATTCAAGCATTTTGAGAAAGTCAAAAGTTATTTTGCTTGCGGAAAACACCAAAAAGAGAAAGTCAAATTTTTTTATATGGCACCCATCAGCGATGCCTACGCTCTCGTATTGCTAAATTAACCAAGTAAATCCAAATCAAGCCTAGCTTGCTGTGGTTAACAATAGTATCTATTTTTACTTTGCAGCATTCTTACTACTCATAGCGCCCTATGTATATTGTCAAAATTCTTATTTTACGACAATCCAGACCGAAATTATTACTAGTTGGATTGTATAAGATACTTGTGATAATTTAAGCATTAACCACATTTAGAGGTTGAAAATGGCGAGTACATCCAACGTCCAGATTACCATCGCCTTGCAAGAGCCTGGTTTAGATGACGATGAACTGCAAGACGAAACGCAGAGACTATTGCAACAGATGCTGGAACTGGATGAAGTAGAAGATGCTAGTCTTTACCGTGAAGCAGAAGCACCGGAAGGAAGCAAGTCACTTACAGGGCTAGCTGTGGGTTGGCTAACAACGCAGGTGAATGCTAAGAATATTAAAGCACTGATGGGATTTTTAGGCGATCGCCTTGGCAACAAAACCATTGAACTAGAAATTGAGGCCAATGGCAAAAAACTCAAAGTCAAAGCCAGTAGTCGGCAAGAGTTAGAAGCAGCAATTGAGGCAGCACAGAAATTTGTAGCAGGATAGAGAATCTCAAATGGTTAAGGTAGCATTGCTGATTGGGGTAAGTGAGTATGAGCCTGGTTTGAACCCGCTACCAGGTGCTGTAAAAGATGTCGAAGCGATGCAGCAAGTGCTATTACACCCAGAAATGGGTGGCTTTACTGAGACAGATATTATGGTGCTAAAAAATCCCCAGCGCCAAGATATGGAGGAAGCTATCGAAAATCTATTTGCCCATCGTCAAAAAGATGATCTGTTAGTTCTCTTTTTCTCCGGTCATGGCATTAAAGATGACACTGGCAGACTGTTTTTAGCAACCCGCACCACACGCAAAACTCCCAGAGGTGATTTAATTCGCTCATCGGCAGTAGCAGCGAGTGTTGTCCATGAAAGCATGAGCCGCAGCCGTTCTAAGCGGCAAGTTGTCATTTTGGATAGTTGCTTTAGTGGTGCTTTTGCCGAAGGTTTATCAGCCAAAGATGACGGCAGTGTAAATATCCGTGAGCAATTAGGAGGAGAGGGGCGGGCTGTTCTCACTTCATCCAGTTCAACTCAATATTCTTTTGAGCAGCAGGGGTCAGACCTCTCAATTTATACCCGTTATTTGATTGAAGGAATAACAACAGGGGCGGCAGACCTAGATGAAGATGGGGTTGTCTCAATTGACGAGTTGCATGAGTATGCTAGCAGAAAAGTTAGAGAAATACAGCCGACGATGAAGCCCGAAATCTACACAAGTAGAGAAGGTTTTAAGATTCGACTTACAAAAGTTCCGCAAGGTGATCCCAAGCAGAAGTATCGCAAAGAAGTGGCGCGATATAGTAGCCGTGGCGATGTTTCTTTTGTGGGTCGCAAGACTTTGGATGCCCTCAGAAGCCGCTTGGGACTATCCGAAATAGAAGCAACTGCAATTGAAGATGAGATGTTAGCAGTTGCTCGTCAGGAATTTAAACAAAAGTTACAGCAATATGAGCGGGACTTTAGTGAGGCACTCCAGCAGCAAGTAGCTCTCACTGAAGATGATCTCAATATGCTACGACTGAATCTTCAGCAAATTTTGGGGCTGAGGAATGAGGATACAATGCCAATTGAGGCGCAGGTTAAAGCCAGAATTGAAGCATATAAGCAACACCTGCAACTTTATAGGCGGTCGTTAGCTAAAGCAATGCGACAAGAGTATCCCCTAAGTCAACCTACTCGCCATCAATTGCAACAAATGCAGCAGGAATGGCAACTTAAAGATGAGGATTTAGCTGCAATTGAAAACAGCCTTAGAGCAGAGGTGGAGGCATATCGACAAAAGTTACAGCAGTTTGAGCAGGCATTTATAAGAGCAGTACAGCAGGAATATCCTTTGAGCGAAGCAAAACATAACCAACTGTGGCAACAGCAGCAACTCTTAGGTCTAAAAGCTGAAGATATTGACCCAATTACAGCCCGAATTACAGCAGAGAGAGAGGCATATCAACAAAAATTGCAGCAGTATGAGCAAGTACTGATTCAAGCAATTGAGCATCAGTACCCATTAACAGAAGAGATTCGTGAAGAGTTAAGACGATATCAACACGTTTTAGAAATTAGGGATGAAGAAGTAGCACGAATTGAAGAAAAAGTTGTTCGACAAATAGAAGCAAATCACCCTGAATTGAATCCCGATTTGCGCTGGAAAGTCCGAGAAACGGTTCATAGGTCAGAACCTCCAACAGACCAAGGGCAAATAAAAGGTTTGCACCCAAACGCTCTATCTAGTTTCACTAATACAAATTTACCTGATCAATTACATAAGGAGCCAGTTCAAAAATCAGAAACTCTACCATATAAAAAGAATAAATCCTTTTTAATAGAAACTATATCAAAAATTGCTAATTTGGAAAACAAGTTGTTCATAAGTATTGCAGCAATGTTTGTCTTTGGATTCTTAATATCTTTAATTTATAATAATTTTATCAAAGACTATGACTATCAACCGACCAAATCAGAATCTAGGGATAAAGCAATAGCAGAAGTTATTAACTTTCAAACAGATAAACCACAATATACAAAAGGTCAAAATATTCTTTTAAATTGGACAATTGCACGTCCATTACTATTAGCACAAGTTCAAATTGCTGGTAGTGCAGATGATGGTACAGCATATGGGGAACCAATTACTTATAAATTTAACCAAGGTAATATTACTGACCCGAAACTTCAAAAGCTATGTACACAACAAAATCAACAATTGCAATGTAGAAATATTCCTCTGGTAGCAAATAAAACCGGATACTTCGCGTTTGAAATAAAAGCTTTTCCTAACAATGAGAGTAGCAAAATTAGTTCTAAAAAGGCTGAATCAAAGACTGAAATATTACCAAAACCATTTAAGATAGTCTCTTTTACAATCAACGGTAGTGAACAACCAAATATTGTTCTCAACGAAGGAGAATCTGCTACTTTGAGTTGGAGAGTAGAGGGAGAAAATATTCAAGTGAGACTTCTGCCATACGGCAATGATGTTAAGCCAGTTGGCTCAATCAAGCTTGCAGTCAATCAAGCCTTCCCACCTGAAATTGGACTGCAAGTAAATGATATATCTGGTAAACAACAACCTCAGCAAAGAGGATTTGCTATCACAGTGATTAAATAATAGTGAATGTATTGTATAGGTGTTGCTTGCTCTTGAAGTCTCATTGATAACTTATTATCAGTGTGCTAATCTATCAAGTCTTCGGCAATAGAGTATTCTTACTTTAAGATGATGTTAAATTTGTACCCTCAGAATGAGCTTCTTCAACCTATAGTAGGAGTGTCATGTTCCATTAAACGCCTACGATGAAGAACTAGGTAATCAAATCGCAGTATATCTGCCTTTTAAATTATGGACTGGAAGTATAAGTGGAAAAATGGCTATAAACCAAGCCGAGATGAAGCGGCAAAAAACCCTCATTTGTTAGATGAGAGCCAGTTCGAGAACGAGCAAGACCGAAAGCTAGCTGAAGAATCAGCAAGGAAGCATTTGGGTATACCTGCACCAACCTTAGACGAAGATCAGTCAATATTACCTCATTAGCTTCGTCTAATGAACAAGTTTGATAACACCATTTCCAAAAAAATTTTGCAGCAAATAAACTGGCTATAGGGGCGTACAGATGTACACCCCTAATTATGTATCTCTAGCACTATGTACGCTCCACACCATTAGGATGTTCGATAAAATGCAGATTTTTCAAATTTTCAATCGATTAAACAATAGTAAATTTACTAAGTTACTCAGTCAAACAGTAGCTTTAGGCGTAGGTGCTTTTGTTCTCCTCTCAACTACTAATGCTAATGCCGCCGAGCAAGTTGTTTTAAAGTATGGTACTTTTCAGGGGCAAGTTTCTGTTCAAGAATTAAGTCAGTTTACAGAAACAGGCAAGACTACCCCCACATTACAAGCTTATTTAGAGGCAGCCAAACAAGACCCAGAAGTAGCTCGTAAGGCACTGAAAGCACCAATAAAAGCCGATCCTGCCTTTTTAAATAACTTACTGTCAAGCTGGGCAGGGCCAATTTTAGTTAACCAAATTGGTGAAGTAGTTCATCCCCCCGCAGGACAACTAGATCAGCAGGCGCTGCGAAGTGCTTTAAGTACATCTATTCAACAAAATGGTGAAGTTACGCTTCTTGGAGCCATTCAGAATTATCCTAATACTTCTGTTGAACTTGAAGGCGATCGCCTCATCTCTGTTTATGAACGCCTAAGCAGTCTTGCAGAACTCTTATGATAGCTAGTTCCTGCTGAAATTTAATACCCATGAGTCTATCTTAGGGTTCTATTCTGTGACTGAGAAATTCCCTAACGTAATTGTAGAGTTAGGGAAAAGTTTATATGACAAGTGACGTTTCTAGAAATATTAACAAGGATGTTAATGGAGCGCTGATAAGTGGTGTTCTCCTAAGTGTTTTCGGGGTGATTGCGATCGCAGCGCCTAATTTCACCACCCTATTCGCCGAGACTTGGATTGCGGTGATTTTGATTTTCGCTGGATTTACAAAACTAGTTTATGCCACTCAAACCCGCCACGAAGGAGGTTTTATTTGGAAACTTCTATTGAGCGGACTCTATATCGCAACGGGTATAATGCTGTTTGTTTATCCTTTTACAGGTATTCTCACACTGACTCTGTTGCTTGGTACCTTTTTGGTAACTGAAGGCACATTCGAGTTAATTCTGGCATTCCGGTTACGTCCCCAAGAGAACTGGACGTGGATACTAGGTGATGGCATTATTACACTGGTCTTAGGTGCAATGATTTGGTTCCAGTGGCCCTTCAATGCGCCCTGGCTTCTTGGCACACTAGTTGGTGTCAGCATTATTTTCACTGGCATTTCACGCGTAATGCTGTCATTGAATGCGCGTTCTACCTCAAATCCTCCTGACCAAGCAGCAAATCCTACTTAGTAGATAGAGTATGGGGAATGGGGAAAAACGATTACTAATGACCCATTCCCAAACTTGTTGAGTAGTGAAAGTTAAATAAGAGATTGTAGCAGCGATGCCTAGGTTGGGCTACGCCTACGCCAAGAAAATTGCTAAATTAACTAAGGAAATCAAAATCAAGGCCAGCTAGCTGCAATCTACGATGGTATCTATTGCTACTCCCTTCTCGGATATCCAAAACCATTGGGCACGCTTATTTATTACAGCCTTAGCCCAACGTGGTATTGTCAGTGGGTCGCCGAATGGCACATATCGACCCGATAACTCACTCACTCGTGCTGAATTTGCCGCCATCATCGCCAACGCATTTGGCACAGTTACCAAGAAGCGGCAATATGTACCTTTTGTGGATGTACCCATAAATTATTGGGCAGCAGCTGCCATTCAAACAGCTTACGAAAAAGCATTTATTAGCGGGTTTCCTGATAAAAGTTTCCGCCCCGCCGAGCGAATTACTAGGGCGGAAGTTTTAATTTCCTTGGTAGCGGGCTTAGAAATTGCCACCAAGATAAAACCAGACCTCCTCTCAACACTCCCACAAATTTATCAAGATTCTATTCAGATTCCTGCGTATGGGAGAAATCAGGTAGCTATTGCCACTAGTGCTGGATTAGTGGTTAGTTTCCCAAATATCAAATTACTCAATCCCAATCTTGCAGCTACCCGTGCAGATGTAGCAGTAATTATTTATCAAGCTTTGGTGTATTTAGGCAAAGCAGAAAAAATTGCCTCTAGTTACTTAGTGCAGCCGCCAACACTAACACCAACGCCAACGCCAACACCAACACCAACACCAACGCCAACGCCAACGCCAACGCCAACACCAACACCAACACCAATACCCACACCCGCACCCGCACCTGTCGGTAGCGTTAGGGTAAATCATAGTCGGGAATTCCGAGGGGCGTGGGTAGTATCTGTGTGGAATGGTGATTGGCCTTCTAAGGCGGGACTTTCTGTTGCTCAACAGAAAGCTGAACTCACTGAGATTATTACTAAATTACAAGCGCTAAACTTCAATGCCCTTATCTTTCAGGTGCGACCGGAGGGAGACGCTTTATATGAATCGCAATTAGAGCCTTGGAGTGCTTGGATTACAGGAACTCAGGGGAAAGCACCAGAACCATTTTATGATCCTTTAGCGTTTGCGATCGCAGAATGTCACAAGCATAATATTGAACTCCATGCTTGGTTCAACCCTTACCGCGCCAGCACTTCCACCGACCCAGCTAAAACAGTACGTCCCCACATAGCAGCTACTAATCCAGAAAGCGTTTATTTATGGAAAACTCAACGTTGGATGGACCCAGGATTGAAAATAGTTCAAGATAGAGCTTACAACGTAATTCTCGATGTAGTGAAGCGCTACGATGTTGATGGCATTCACTTAGATGATTATTTTTATCCATATCCCATCGATGGACAACCTTTCCCTGATAACAAAACTTATGCTGCATATCAAGCAGCTGGTGGTTCACTCAACCTTGGCGACTGGCGACGGGACAATGTTAACAAAATGGTACAACGTCTCTGGCAGGGAATTAAAGCAGCCAAACCCGATGTGAAATTTGGTATCAGCCCCTTTGGGATTTATCGCCCCGGACAACCTGCTGGCATTAATGGGTTAGATGCTTACAATGTGTTGTATGCCGACTCGAAAAAATGGTTAGAAGAAGGGTGGATTGATTATATTGCACCTCAACTTTACTGGCGCACAGATCAAACACAACAAAGTTATTCAGCATTGCTACAGTGGTGGACACAGGTAAATACAAAGCAAAGACACGTTTACGCTGGTAACAATCTCACAGAACCAAGCAACAAGAGTCGAGAGAGTGATGAGATTGAAAAGCAGGTGAAAATTAGTCGTAGCCAAGCAGGACGTTTATCACTGGGGAATATCTTCTTTAATCTCGGTGTTTTGACACAAAATAGTCAGGGCATTGCTGATAAATTCCAAAGTCTGCTTTATAACAAACCTGCGCTACCGCCAACTTTGCCTTGGCAAGATACAACGCCACCCCCTCCACCCATTGGATTACAAGTCAATAACCGCAAACTGAGTTGGCAGCCTGGAGATAATCAACCAGTTCGTTCTTGGACACTTTATCGGCAAACTGGCGATACTTGGACAATTCAGCGAATTTTGTCTGCTGGCACAACCTTCGCTACCGTTCAACAAGCGGGAACTTATGCTGTATGTGCGGTGGATAGATTGGCTAATGAGAGTGCGGGAACAGTGATTACAGTGAGTTGAACAAAGGTGCTGGTTAGACATCTAAAAAAATGATGTAGGCACAATTGATAAATTAGACATCTCCGAAAAAGAATGTAGAGACGTAGCAGTGCTACGTCTCTACAAGGGTTCTGGTTAACGCATATTTAATTTTTGGAGATGTCTATTGTGCATATCGACAATTTATTTGTTGAAGTTCTCTTATGTGCAAGTCTATTTGCATAGTTTCGGCATAACGATATCTATCCTTTTGAGGAAAAATTGAGATTTGCATAGGTTTTAAGGAACGGATTAACCTTTCGGTAGATTAAGACAGAATCATCAAAACTGTATATTTGGATGGGGTAACACATAATTTGCCACAAAACCTCATGCTAAATCAGTAATTTCAATATAAACAGATGAAATTTTGATTGAATTCTAGTTAATTTGTTCCTTATCCTCATAAGCCATGACATCCCCTGAGCCTCAAACTGATTTTGGAGAAAAAGCTCCACAAACCTCATTTGAGCCACCTTCTGGAAAACGGCGGTGGCTTTGGTTATTTTTAGCAGCACTACTATTGTTAGGGGGCGGAACAGCTCTCGTTTGGCGTTTGCTCACTCCGCAAAATTCAGCGCCTTCAACTACTAACGCTCAACCTCAAGGGGTAAGAGTCAAAGTATCTACAGTACAAAGCGGCATAATTGAGGAAAGTTCAGATTTTATTGCTAGCCTAAAATCCCAGCGCTCAGTCATCCTCCAGCCGAGGATTCAAGGTCAAGTTAGCCAAATATTTGTGAAATCGGGAGATCCAGTAGCCGAGGGAGCGGCAATTATCCAAGTAGATCGTACACCACAAGCAGCGATCGCTCCTAACAATGCTGCGCCTCAAGGATTTTTATTGCAACTGGAAACTGCCCGCACTGTACTGAAATCTCTAGAAGCCCAACGATCATCCTACGTTGAGAATGTGCAATTGTATCAGCAAAACTACGAAAAATATTCCACTCTAGCTGAACAAGGAGCCGTGTCTCGACAGACTCGCAATCAGTTTGCCGATCGACTTGCCAATGCTAAAACTAGTCTTGATGCAATTGATTCTAGGATTCAAGCCCAAAGAGCCAATATATTGCAGGCTGAAAAAACCTTACAGCAAGCTAATGTAAATACTCAAACACAACAAATCCAGTCTGACAAAATTACCGCTCCCTTTAGCGGCACTGTTGGCAACATGGCTGTGAAAGTAGGTGATTTAGTTAATACTTCCACACAATTAGTTAATCTGACGCAAAATCGGCCTTTAGAAGTCAACATCTCTGTGCCACTACAGCAAGGGCCGCAATTGCGTAAGGGAATGCCAGTGGAAGTAATGAATACACAAGGTCAAAAGCTGGGTAGAAGTAGAGTATTTTTCATTGCGCCTACTGCTAATAACGAAACACAAGGGATACTGATTAAAGCACTTTTTGACAATCCTAACGGTCAGCTACGTGCAGATCAATTGGTAAGGGCTAGAGTGTTTTGGAATCAGCGCCCCGGAATTTTAATCCCCACAACTGCAATGACTCGTGTAGGTGGCGACACTTTCGTGTATGTAGTTGAAACCGAAACATCTCCCCAAGGTGTATCTCAACAAGTAGCTCGACAAAAGCGCGTGAAGCTAGGCGAAATCAAAGGTAATAATTACCAAGTTCTTGAAGGATTACAACCAGAAGATAAAGTTATTATCTCAGGGTTGCTCAATCTTAGAGATGGCGCTGCGATCGTTCCAGAATCTTAATTAAGGGAAGTGGGTAGAGACGCGATTAATCGAGTCTCTACTAAGCATTTGGCAAGTGGAGGACATGAGATTAATAACCGAATGACAAAAGACAAAAGACAAAAGACAAATGACAAATGACAAATGACAAATGACAAAATTTAACCTTAGTACAGTACTTTAACAGCAGATAATCACTTTGTTGATCCAAAATAAAACTAGATTAATCTATGGCATCTTTATCAGGGAAAGTTGCAATTATCACTGGTGCATCGCGGGGAATCGGACGAGCGATCGCACTAAAATTAGCTGGTAACGGCGCATCTATTGTCGTCAACTATGCGGGTAATGCAGCCAAAGCACAGGAAGTTGTTGCAGAAATTGAAAAGTTGGGAGTAGAAGCGATCGCTATCCAAGCCGATATTAGCAAAGTACCCGACATCCAACGCCTGTTTGAGCAAACACTTGAGCGTTTTGGTAAAGTCGATATTTTGGTCAACAATGCCGGAATCGCCTTCTATAAACCAATTACTCAGGTGAGTGAAGAAGATTTCGATGCGATTTTTGCTATTAATGTCAAAGGTACTTTTTTTGCTTGCCAACAAGCCGCGCAACACCTATCAGAAGGGGGACGGATTATCAACTTTTCGTCATCAACGACGGTGATGATGCTGCCAACTTATAGCGCTTATGTCGGAACCAAGGGTGCTGTTGAACAAATCACGCGGGTATTAGCTAAAGAATTGGGTGCAAAAGCGATCGCAGTTAATGTTATTTCTCCTGGCCCTACCGATACAGAACTATTCCGAGAAGGCAAAACCCAAGAACAGATAGATCGTTTGGCTCAAATGGCTGCTTTTGGCAAGCTGGGAGATGTGCAAGAAATCGCCGATGTAGTAGCCTTTCTCGCTAGCGATGAAGCCAGATGGATCACTGGGCAAAATATCCGTGTAAACGGTGGAATCGCATGAGATAATTAAAGCTCTCCTCATCAACCAATACAGTTCAGATAAACTCAAAACACTTGTAGAGACGGAGATTTATCGGTTCTCAAAAACCCAAAATTTTTGCCAGTAGCCCTTAACCCAAGCGTATTGCCTCATAAACGCGATATTCTCCGTTTCAAAACCTCAGCTAGTAACCTGGGCATTGCTAGTCCTGTTAGGGTAGGCGAAAATTAGACTGCTACTCCGATTCATTCGAGCTTTTTACTCGAATATAATTGTCCAAGAGCAGCTAACAAAACGGATTGCTAAATTATGGGCTGAAAAAGTTTGTATAAACCGTTTCTAGCTTATACAAAGAACGCCTAGTTTATCCGGTTGTAGAGTCTGTGTTTTCGTACTAAATATCACTTCCCTGTCATCCAAAATTATGGATTTGTCCAACTTTACTACACTTCAAAACTTAGAAGCTGCCTTCGGTGGTGAATCGATGGCAAATCGCAAGTATCTGTTTTTTGCTGACGTAGCCCGTCAACTTGGGTTTACTGACTTGGCGAAACTTTTTAAAGAAACAGCAGATCAAGAAACCGAACACGCTTTTGCACATTTTAAGTTGCTGCATCCAGAACTTGTGGTAGAAAATGCGGCTGCTTTAACTGATGAACAAAAACGAGAAATTATATCTCGCTGTTTATCTTTGGCAATTGAAGGCGAGACTTATGAATATACTACAATGTATCCAGAGTTTGCCGCCGATGCCCAACGCGATCGCGACAATCCTGCGGCTGAAGAATTTCTCAAACAAGTTCAAGAATCTACCGATCATGCCAACACATTTCGAGAAGCTGCACACCGTTTTGGCTTGCTAAAATTCATCGAAAATTACCATGCTGATCGCTATGCTGAAGCCTTAGAAGTATTAAACGGAGGACAAACAGCAACTAGAGTTGCGGGTGAAGATCCTAAAACTCGGAAATGGATTTGTAGACAATGCAGTATGATTTACGATCCTGTTGCTGGCGATCCCGATTCTGGGATTGCACCAGGTACACCTTTTGAAGAAATTCCTGATGATTGGGAATGTCCGATTTGCGGCGCTAGCAAAAAAACTTTTAAGCCATTTGAGGAAAAAGTTGCAGCTTAGGACAACAATTAATTACTGTGCGTTCGCTGATTTTAAGGCAGTCAAAGGAATTAATTCCTTGAGGGGTAATGATTAAGAGGATTTTTGAAGCAACTCCTGATGAGAGTGGATTTGGGGGTAGTTTGAGTAGAGGATGATGTCAGGTGGTGGTGCATCGATGAGTGAGACAGAAGTAAAAATAAGCTCCGAGCGGATAGACGATATTCCATTAATAGTTAAATGGCTTGCTCAGATAGAGATAGCCAAACATATCGACCAAAAACTGAAGAAGCCGCACGGAAACCACCAAGGAATGAGCTACGGGCAGTTGAGTGTATTATTACTAACGTATATAATCACTCAATCAGACCATCGGTTATGTGCAGTCGAAGAATGGGTAGAAACACATCGAAAGATTTTGGAATTGACAACGGGGTGGTCGATAGGAAACAAAGATGTCAGTGATGACCGATTGGGAAGGGTAGTAGAAGAATTAGGCAAGCAATCACTTGCTAGACAAGAAATAGAAATTAAATTAGGAAGGCAGATAATTAGAGCATACGAATTACCGACAAAAATTGCACGCACAGACACAACAAGCTTCAGTGTAAATCATGAAAACACAAGTCATCTAGAAGACAATCTATTGCGTCATGGCTACTCCAAAGATAAACGCCCAGACTTATTGCAATATCGTCAGTTACTAGCAACGCTCGACCCGATGGGAATGCCCTTAGTCAGCGCCACTCTTGAAGGCAATGGAGCCGATGACCCTTTATATTTTCCCACCTGGCAAAAGATACAAAAAGTAATTGGGCACAAACATTTTGTCTTCATCGCTGACTGTAAGGCTGGTTCGATCTCAACCCGTGCCAACATCGCATTAAATGGAGGATTTTACTGTGTTCCCTTGCCAATGAGCGGACAAAACCCCCAATTGCTCAAACAATGGGTAAAACAATCATCAACAGAAATCATCGATATTCGTTTACCCCAACAAGAAGAACAAGAAACTGCTGTTGGTAAAGGTTTTGAGGTTGAGTTGGGTAAGTTTTGGTTAAATCCAGAAACAAATAAATGGGTTCGTTGGCACGAACGCTATTTGGTAGTTTATTCCCACAAGCTTGCTCTAGGAGCGATTGATAGTCAAAACAAACGCATCAATCAAGCTCAACTTGCCTTGGAGAAATTAGCCAATAAACCAGGAACCGAGCTAGATGTGCTTACTTATAAGGTTGAGAATATCCTCAAACGCCATCGCGTTACTGATTTTTTCTCAACTACGATTACAGAACAAACACGAACAGAAACTCGCCATCAAAGACGAGGACGACCCTCAAAAAATACTCTACAACAACAGGTTACTTCGACACGGCTTCAACTCCAAATTGAGAAAATTGATAGTGCAATTGTTGAAGCAGAAATTTTGGCTGGTTGGCGATTGTACGTAACTAATGCACCTCCCGAACAGCTAACTTTATCTGAGTCGGTAATGTATTACCGAGACGAATGGCTTCTTGAACGCGGTTTTCATCGCTTTAAAAGGGGTTCTTTGCCTGCTTTACCGATTTACTTCCAGAATCAAAACCGAATCACTGGCTTGATGTTTTTATTAAACATTGCTTTGCGCGTTTTTACCCTTATGGAGTTTGTTGTCAGGCAGGCACTTCAACAAGCTGAAGATTCTTTGCAAGGTCTTTATGATGGCAATCCCAAACGAAAAACTCCTCGTCCTTCTGCCGAACAAATGCTTAAGGCTTTTTGTCACCTAACTCTTTACTTCCTCCCTGATTCTACGGTCTTCATTACCCCTATTAACCAGCTTCAAAAACAGATTCTTTTATTGATGAAAATCCCTGAATCCATTTATGAGCTTGAACTTAAGCCCTGTAAGACATAATTCTCACTCACAAGGTCAAAATGAGCGAACGTCCAGTAATTAGGCAATCTTTTTAGTATATAAACGCGAAGCGTCTTAAGGATACTTCGCGTTTTCGATTATTTATCGCAACAGAATTCAGGAGTCAGGATTCAGAATGGGCTAAATGCCCCGCTACCGATAACAGAATGGATTGTGACCGAAAAAGCTTATAGTGCAACGCTTACGAACATCTTAATTCTGACTCCTGAATTCTGACTTCTGAATTCTTCTTCAATGTTCTCAAATTAGCAAGCTAATTCCCCGGTGGACACAATTGCTGCACTTTTTGAGGAAGTTGCCGACACATTTGCTGGAATCCTTGAGGATTAATTTGCCACCAAGCAAATAATCCTAAACTTGTACCTCCTACAAGCAACGCCAATATTCCCCCCAGCATTACCAAGCGTTTACCCCGATTAGGTTTTGTAATTAAGGTTGGTGGAATTTCTGGGCTTGTAACTGATTCCTCTGAAGTATCTAAATGTAGATCCAAATCTAGATCCAAATCTAGCAAAGTTTGCGAACTTTCTGTGAAGGAAATTAATTCCTCTTGTTCCTGTTGTTCCTGTTTCTCCTCTTCTTCCTTTTGTTCCTCTTGTTTCTCTTGTTCCTCTAATTCCTCTTGTTCTTCTTGTATCTCTGCTTCTATGATTTCTTCTGGCAACGCCGGAGTCACAGGTACTAAGTATTCGGGAGAAACACGGCAATGAGTGAGAACAACTGACGTATTATCACGCCCATTTTTTTCGTTTGCCAAGTTAATCCAGTTGCGGACAGCATCTTCAACTGTCATCTGGTCTTTTAACACGGGTATTGCATAATCTTGCCAATATTGTTCCACCCTGTTATTATCACTTAACCCATCAGAACACAGTAGTAATATGCCATCTTCTTCCACAATAAATCGCTGAATCTTAAGACGTAAAGATTCTGCATTTCTTGTTCCCAACGCTTGAGTTAAGGCAGTAGCATCTGTTCTTATTAATGCTTTTCGATACAAACTTTTGGCAAAGCGGACTTCTCGCGTCGCCACATCATCATCTACTGTGAGTAGCTGACAATAGTTGCGAGTAATCCAATAGGCACGGCTATCGCCAACATTAGCCAAGTAAAGTTCATGGGTATTATTTGATTGCCACCCAGTACTTGTCTGTACTCGCTGTGGAACTTGCAACGCCATGACAATGGTTGTAGCCATACGTTCTTTACCTTGACGTTTTTGTTCGTTATTGCGGGCACAAATCACATTATTTACCACCCGTAAGCTTGCTTCTAATTGTTCCTGCAATAACTCTGGTGATACAAGTGCAGTTTGTTCTGTAACCTCCGCTAGTAAGGCGCGAATTTGCAACTTTACAGACTGCACTGCCAATCTACTGGCAACTTCGCCGCCTTCGTGCCCGCCAATGCCATCGCAAACAATTGACAAGTGGGAGAATAAAGGCTCATCTAAGTTATTCAAAGTATTCGGGTAGCAAGCATCTTCATTTTGCGCCATAATTGGGCCAATATCTGTAGAACCTGCCACCTTCAAAACTAGTGGCAATTCTGCCGCAGATGCTAGTAATAAACCATTGAGTTGAGTAGCAACATCATCCAACTCAATTTCCGTTTCACACATATCCTGGACTATGTTTTGCAACCCTTTAGCTACTGATGTCTTTGCAGAAGCTACCCAAAACTGCCAACACTCCCCCAGATTTTTTAAACTCAGCTTCTCATCTTCTGGTGTTTGGTAGAGTTCCAACAGTCGCACACACCAACCTTGGACTCTCAAGTTGTCTACCACCAGTAAACTGCGGCTAAGTCCTAGTTCTGATAAAGGTGTCCAAAGTTGAAGAATTTGCCACAGCCAATAAACTTGTCGTACCGCCGTTGCTTGCTCCCAAGCCTCAACAATAGTTGGATAGATATTTCCTGTGTCATCTATCGGCACATTTTCCAATAAGAGGATATCAGTTGTATCTTCCTCACCATCACTAGCAAACCCATAAGCTTGGGGCAGATGTAACCGTTCTTGATATAACCGTAGATAAGGAATTACTTCCTTCGGTAATTCTTCAGGGACATCTGGTGGTAGTCCCGGTTGAGTATCCAGCCAAATCTGGCGAGTAATTACCCCATATCTATCTGCTACTTTTGTGCCTGGTGTAATTTGAGCAGACAATGAGCCAGTAGCCCAAAGATAGCGGTGAACCAAGGGAGTTTGGCAACTTGCACAAACACGATCTCCAATAGGATTAATGGGGCTATTACAGCCTGGATTTATACAATAAATTGTCAGTTGAGTAGAAATCATAAAAGTATAAATTTAAAAACCAATCAACTCATGAATTTCGATTACATTTAGCTGGCAATGGCTTGAAGGCTAGAATAGACTGGATTTGTGTACCGCTAGCTACACCTGGTTACTGAAAGTAATCAAAATTATTGGTAAAAAGACCAAGTTTTGCTTTCTGTAAATAACTTACGTCTGGCTGTATCTAATCGTAGAAATGGATTTACGTCAATGTAGAGTCTAGGATGGCACTATGCCAAGTTTGACCTTAATCTGGCTTCTGGCGGGAGCAGTTTTGTGTCTCATGGAACTGTTCTTACCATCGGCGTTTGTCGCCTTCATGATGGGAATTAGCGCTTTTGTGGTGGCGCTGCTGTCTGGAGTGGGTTTGGGAAATGTATGGTTGCAAGTTGTAGTTTGGCTATTACTTTCCACATTCCTAATCGTGCTTTCTCGTCGGTTTTTGCAACCACGACGACGCAAATCAAAAATTCAGGATGCAGTCATAGCCGAAACTTTAACAGAAATTCCGCCTGGTAAAACAGGGCGGGTATTGTATGAGGGAAATTCCTGGCAAGCACGATGTGACGATGACAAATTTACTGTAGCACCCCATCAAAGAGTTTATGTGGTTAGGAGAGAGGGTACTACTTTGATTGTGATACCAGAAAATTTGTTGAATTCTTAGTTATTGGGAATGGGGAATTGGTTATTTTCTTTATTTCCCCATCTCGTCCATTTCCTACTCTCTTTAACATTTAATACTTAAAAAATCAGGAGATTCACAATGGAACAGTTTTTTTTGCTCGTACTTTTAGCCCTTGGTGGTTCTGCCGTCGCGGGATCTGTGAAAGTCGTCAATCAGGGCAATGAAGCTTTGGTGGAAAGATTGGGTAGTTATAACAAAAAACTGGAACCAGGACTAAACGTGATCTTTCCTTTCATAGATAAAATTGTCTACAAAGAAACTATCCGCGAAAAAGTCTTAGATATTCCTCCACAACAGTGTATCACCCGCGACAATGTTGGCATTGAGGTAGATGCAGTGTTTTACTGGCGCATCGTGGATATGGAAAAAGCCTGGTACAAGGTAGAAAATCTCCAGGCTGCAATGATAAATATGGTGCTAACTCAAATTCGCGCTGAAATGGGGCAACTGGAGTTGGATCAAACTTTTACTGCTCGTTCTCACATTAGTGAACTTTTGCTACGGGATTTGGACGTTGCTACCGATCCTTGGGGTGTGAAAGTGACACGGGTAGAACTGCGAGATATTATTCCATCTCAGGCAGTGCGAGAATCGATGGAATTGCAAATGTCGGCAGAACGACGCAAACGAGCAGCAATTTTAACTTCTGAGGGTGAACGCGAAGCTGCTGTCAATAGCGCCAGAGGTAAAGCTGACGCGCAACTTCTGGATGCGGAAGCTCGTCAAAAATCGACAATTCTGCAAGCGGAAGCTGAACAAAAGGCGATCATTTTGAAAGCTCAAGCGGAACGTCAGCAGCAAGTTTTGAAAGCGCAGGCGATCGCAGAATCAGCAGACATTATTGCCCAAAAACTCCAGACTAATCCCAATGCCAATAAAGCAGTGGAAGTTCTGTTTGCTTTGGGCTATCTGGATATGGGCGCGACAATTGGTAAAAGTGATAGCAGCAAGGTCTTGTTTATAGATCCACGTACTATCCCTGCTGCTTTCGAGGGTATGCGTTCCGTTATCTCAAATGGTCAGGTTGACTCTAACGAGTTGTTTTCTAAGCAAATACCAGGGTTAGAAAATAACCGCCCTAGTTAGGAATGAGGAGTGGGGAGTGGCATTGGTATTAACTTAAGTTTAAAACCCTTTTCAAAATTCGTTTCCAGTCTCAGACTGGGAACGAGACAATCACAATTATCTACTGACAACCTTTTTCAGCTTGATTTACTTGGCATTGGCTGCATAATCCAAAAAACTCTAGGGTGTGGTAAAAAACTTTAAACTTATGGCTAGATTCTAACTGCTCTTCTAAATCATGCACGGGGCATTGATGAATCGGAATTGAGACACCGCATTGCAAGCAGGTAAGGTGATGTTTGTCTTGCTGGGCTAGGCTATAGAGGGCTTCACCATTAGCCAAATTCCGTACTTGTACTATGCCTTCGAGTTTTAAGGCTTCTAAAGAACGATAAACTGTTGCTAAACCCATACTCTGATTTGTATTACGTAATTCTACGTAAATATCCTGGGCGGAAATGCCTTTTTTGATGGTTTTCAGCAGGTTGAAAATACGCTCTTGACTGCGGGTGCGTATAGCTCTCATAGACAATTGTTTAAATATGCCACTGTAGTTGAAGCTGTTAGATGGGCTAATTGATCAATTAACTTTAACTGCTTCGTAATCTTATTTTCACTCAGTTGGAACAGAAAGTTATAGTATAGCGATCGCAGCATTCAGCAAAAGCCGTGCAAACCAAGTATCTAGCCAAAATTTTTGTGACGCTTCGCCCTTCAGTCTTAGACCCTGCTGGTGTGGCTGTACAATCCGGTCTTCAGCAACTGGGATACGATAACGTTGACCAGGTGCGGATTGGCAAGTACATTGAACTCACCATCACCTCGACTGAGGAAAAGAAAGCTCGTCAAGACCTCGATCGCATTTGTGACCAAATGCTAGCAAATCCCGTAATTGAAAATTACCGCTTTGAGTTAATTGAGGTCGAAACCCAAACGGGAGTCTTTTAGGGCATTGGGCAAGAGGACAAGGGGACAAGGAGAATTGGGGACAAGGGGAAAAACTTGTTTCAAGTTCTCACCTCTTGTCCCCTTGTCCCCTTGTCTCCCCTGCCCCCTGCCTCCCCTCACTCCCCATTCCCCAATCCCCAATCCCCAATCATGAAATTTGGTGTTGTTGTTTTTCCAGGTTCTAATTGCGATCGCGATGTTGCTTATGTAACCAGAGATTTGCTCTTACAACCAACTCGTATGGTTTGGCATCAAGAAACAGACATTGCTGATTTGGATGTCGTCATCATCCCTGGTGGCTTTAGTTACGGGGACTATCTGCGCTGCGGTGCGATCGCACGTTTTTCACCCGTGATGCAACAGGTTGTTGAACACGCTCAAAAGGGTAAATTTGTCATTGGTATTTGCAATGGTTTTCAGGTATTAACTGAAGCTAGACTTTTGCCAGGGATGTTAACCAGAAATCGAGATTTGCATTTTATTTGCGATCGCGTCCCTGTGAAAGTTGAGCGTACCAATCTCTCATGGACGCAAGCCTATACCAATAGTGAAGTTATCACTTTGCCTATTGCCCACGGAGAGGGACGATTCTACGCGGATGAAGCCACTCTTGCAGAAATTGAAGATAACGGGCAAGTCGTGTTTCGTTATGAAGGCGAGAATCCCAACGGTTCACTGAACAACATTGCTGGGATTTGCAATCGCCAGGGCAATGTGTTGGGGATGATGCCGCACCCAGAAAGGGCATCTGACGCGATGCTGGGCAATAGTGATGGCTTAAGGCTCTTTCAGGGCTTGTTAGAGAAGGTAGCCGCATTAGCTTAGAGCAAATATGGGGCGACTAGATTAGATATTTGGCGATCGCTATCTGTAGAATAATCTTCAGAGGGCGATCGCTCCATCACATCATGTCCGCGCAGAGAGCGTCATTATGAATTACGAATTACGAATTATTTCAACGTACCTCTTTAAGACTATCAATTTGCTTGGTAAACAACTCAGTAAATAAACTAAGCACAGTCCGTTCTTCGCGTACTTTTATATTGGCACTGATTGACATACCTGATTGCAATGTGACGTTTTTACCCTTAATTACTAAAGATTGTTTATCCAATGAAATTTTTGCCGGAAATCTATAAAACTGATGTGTTTGGTCTGGCGGTAATGCGTCTGATCCTATACCCAGCACTTCCCCTTTTATATCGCCAAATTCGCTGTAAGGAAAAGAGTCAATCCTAACATCTACCTTCATCCCTTTTCGCACAAAACCGATATCTTTATTAGTGATGAAAACTTCAGCTATATAGTTTTCCTTTGGGACAATTTGCAGCATTTTTGTCGTCGGGTTCGCTACAAATCCGGGGTTTTTTGCTTGTAAATCGAAAACTGTTCCACTTACGGGCGCACGAAGTTCTTGATACTTAACGTTTAACTGTGTTTGAGAGATTTTACTATTGACATCTGCCAAACGCTGTTCATTATCTAAGATAACTTTCATGAATTGGCTATCGATTGCTGCAATACGCTGTTTGTTATCAGCTATCTTATCCAAAACATTTTTATCAGAAACAGCCACCGTATTGCTTAATTCTTGTTGACCCTTTTCTATATCAAACTGGAGGCGTTTTTCTTCCTCACCTAGTTGTGCTACTTCCGCCGTGCGGTTTTGGACTTCTTGTTGCTGGTTGAGATACTGAAGTTGAGAAATACCACCTTCTTCTGATAATATTTTCAGTTTATCTAAAATACCCTGTTGAATGGCTAAACTCGCTTTACTATCTTCCAGCTTAAATTTATTTTGAGCTAGTTGTTTTTTGATTTTCTCTACTTCCAACTGCGCCGCAGCAGAACGAGAATCTAATTCTTTTTTGGCAACTCGGAGACGTTGTTGCTCATCAATTCCTAAAGTAGAATCTCGACCAGAATTTCTTAATTGAGTCCGTAACAAGTCATTTTCTTCTACTAACGCTACCCGACTTTTCAGCAAAAAAGCAGTTTCTTGTGGCAAATTACCGCGCAAATATAACAGTTCAGATCCCCCGGCAGTAGTTGCCCCCATTAGTCGCCGATAAATTTGATTTTCTTTAATTAATGCAATACGGATTTTATTCAAAGAATTTAATTCGGCAACAGTAGCTATGGAATCAAAAGTCAGCAATAAATCCCCTGACTTTACCTCTTGTCCATCTTTCACATTAACTGTTTTCACAACTCCACTAACAGGAGCCTGAACTTCTTTTATTGTTCCTTGCGGCTTTAATTGACCTGTTGCTGGCACTACTTGCTCAATTTTCGCAAAATAAGCCCAAGTAATTCCAAAGCAGGCTAACCCCATGAGAGTTACCATAATTGCCCGCGACCAAACTGGAGATTGACGCAAGACAATTGCTTGCTCAAATTCCTCACTACTTGAGTTAATTAAAGACTCTTGAGCAGCTTTCTGTTGTTTTGTAAGTACCGGTGAATCTTGCTTGACTCCATTTTTCTGATTACCGTTTTTCTGATTGCCGTTGTGGTGATTCCCATTAAGTTGAGTCATAACGATTTTGGGTTTTTAATTTTAGATTTTGGATTTGTTGTTGGGTGGACACTGTTCAAATTATGTAATGCTATGCCGCCAATAATAACTAACTACAAATTCACATCTTGTTGCTGATACAGATAATAATAATGACCTTTAGTAGCCATTAATTCTTGATGGCTACCTTGTTCTATAACCCTACTATTATCCATCACAACAATCATGTCTGCATTACTGACGGTGTTTAGTCGGTGGGTAATAAAAAATACTGTATCGCCCTTAAATGCTTTGGCTAAATTGAGACATATTTGCCGTTCTGTGGGATAGTCTAGGGCGCTAGTTGCTTCATCTAAAACTAATAATTTTGGTCGTTGTAAAACAGAACGAGCGATCGCAATTCTTTGTCGTTGTCCACCTGAAAGTGCAGAACCCCGTTCTCCCACGCGCGTGTTGTAACCGTTGGGCAAGTTCATAATAAACTCGTGAGCGCACGCAACCTGAGCCGCTTCGATTATTTCTTCGGTTGTCGCATCGGGATTCGTCAGAGCAATATTTTCTTGAACGCTACCGTCAAACAACAATGTTTCTTGGGGAACTACGCCAATTTGTCGTCGCAGTGAATAAAGTTCGACTTTGGCAATATCATAACCATCAATCAAAATTCTGCCGGACTCAGTTTCGTAAAGTCTCAGCAGCAATTTCATCATCGTACTTTTACCCGATCCACTTTGTCCGACGATGCCAATAAATTTTCCTGGCGCAAATTCGAGGTTGACGTTGGAAAGTTGCAGAGGGCCACTCGTCCCAAATCGAAAGGAAACATTTTCATATTTTACTGCTCCCTTAATCGTCGGTAAGGGTATGTTGTAGCGGTCTGTTTCTCCTTCTTGTGGCGTATCGACAATATCGCTTAAACGTTCTAGAGACAAGGCTGTTTCTTGGAAGCTTTGCCAGAGTTGAGCTAAACGCAATATTGGGCTGGTGACGTAACCCGATATAATTCTAAAGGCAATTAGTTCGCCTAAAGTTAATTCTTGTTGCAGTACTAAATAAGCTCCTACCCACAAAACCAGTAAACTGCTGAGTTTGTTGAGAAAGTTACTGGTGGAGTTAGCGAGGGTAGAAGTTACAACCGTTTTAAAACCAGCAGCGACAAACCGAGCGTAACGCTCTTGCCAAGAAAAGCGCGATCGCAATTCGATATTTTGCGCTTTGACGGTTTGAATTCCTGACATCACCTCCACTAAATAAGATTGAGTTTCGGCGTTGCGTTCAGCTTTAGCACGTAACTGTCTACTAATGGTGGGAGAAGCAATTAAGGTAATCACGATAAACACAGGAATTGTGCTTAAGCCTACCAAGGTGAGTTGCCAACTGTAAATCAGCATTACACCGATATACACCACCGAGAACAGAGCATCTAATCCCACTGTTAAGGCAGTACCAGTCAAAAATTGGCGAATATTTTCTAATTCGTTGATGCGAGTGGAAAGTTCACCCACCGGTCGGCGTTCAAAATAACGCAGTGGTAAACGTAATAAGTGGTCGATAATTTGCGACCCTAAACCCATATCGATCCGGTTAGTGGTATCGACAAATAAGTAAGTTCGTAAGGTAGTCAGTACTGCTTCAAATAATCCGACTACTAATAGTAAAATCCCCAAAATATGTAATGTGCCAATACTATTTTGAGTGATAACTTTGTCGATAATTAACTGAACTACCAGAGGATTTGCCAAAGCTGCCAACTGCACGAAAAAGGAGGCGATAAAAACCTCGATCAACACTCGACGGTGCTTTGACAAATATGGCAGAAACCACCTTAAACTAAAACGTTCTTGGGGTGTTTGGTTGGTAGCACTGAGCAGTAATACTTTAGCTTGGGGCGGAAAGTTGGTTGGATCAACATCTAATTGTTCAACCAATTGAGCAGGTTTACAGCGCACAATTCCTTTGGATGGGACACCAACAACCACGGTATTTGCATCTGCCGCATATAAAACTGCAAAATTATCACCATAGCGAATCAATGCCGGTGTAGGAATACGCGTTACTGAGGAGACTGGTATTTCTATTAACTGTGCCTTGAGTCCAATTAATTCTGCCAGGTAAGCAGTAACTTGAAACGATATAAGACCCTGACGTTTGACTTGCTCAGTTAATATCCGGCGAACCACTTCTCGACGAAACGGTATTTCTAAGTGCTTCGCGATCATTTGGAAGCAGGCGAAGGCTGTATTTAATTCTCCCTTACCACTAAAAAACGGGTATTTTTGTTTTGACGAACTCGTTGAGGTATCGGGGACTGTCTGGGGAACGATTTCGTCTGATGCGTAAGGAATATCTAATACATCTTCATCTTGGCTATCTACTTGGGTGTTATTTACCGCCAATACTATCTGATGACTATCTTCTAAGATCAAATCTGACGGATGAATACCAACCAACCGTGAAGGGTTTTGACCTATAACCTGGATCTTGTCTCGGTCGTCGTCTGCTTCTAGGCGATCGCCAGGTGATAAATTCGTGACTGTACCACCGCCACTTACAAACCAGGCTCTTGCGCTATCCAGTTGTTTAAATGCAGTTTTTCCTGGAGGTAAATAATGGATTTTTGCCTGTGGTAAAGCTTTTTCTGTAAGTTCTCTGAGATTTAAAGTTGCGATCGCTTGCTTTTGCCAATAGGAGGCGAGAATATCAAAAACTTCTATTAAATAAGTGCGATTCTTGCGGGCTTCGGCAAAAGCTGGGTATGAAGCGATAAAACTAAAATATGCCGATGCACTCAAGGTTAAACATACTACTTCGGTAGAGGCGATCGCAGTCTCGCAGGCAACATCACGCAACAAACTAATTTCACCAATAATTTCTCCAGGTTGCAGCAATTTTAGGGTAATTGGCATTTGCGTCTGGGGATCGTATCCCAAGAGGCGCACCTGTCCCTCATAAATAATGGTGATGCGTTCCGGGAGACTTTCTTTACCAATGATTTTTTGACCTATGCGATAGCGCCAGGCTTGCAGTTGTTCTGATAGATTCGCGATCGCTCCATCGGGTAACTGTTCAAACCCTTCTATGGTAGTAAGAAATTCGGGAAAAGTGTTCTTAATATAAGTCATATAAAACAACTAAAAGTGAGGAATTCAGTCGAAAATATTAGGGAGTATCTCTTTTACTAACAGTGGTAGTGTTTGGTTTTATGCTAGTAGTGGCAAGACTTCTGTACCATTCAGGTGCTTAAATATGTAATAGTACAGAGGATAGTTTCGTCTAATTTCAGAGCTGTATTTATATCACACGGTTACGATTGTTATGCGTTTCTCAAACCAAAGCATAATGTAAATAGATCGAGGACAAGTTATCACTTGGTTAACGACACATAATTTATACAAACTTAAAATCAATATTTAAGCATCGCAAATATGCAAGATGGATATTCATCATCAAACCAAGATACATAAAGGCGGTTGTTAAATTTAGTGTCTCATATTTTAATTTATGATAATCAACATGAAAATATCACAGATGCCTTCCTAAGTAAATACCCTAGTTAAAAATTATGTAATAAAAAAAACTTTAAATTTCTGAATTATTTTTTACATCTTCTTGAATATAGGGATTGACAAAATCACTAATGGCCAAGGATAGTGAATTTTCCTTGTTAAACAGTGCCATACCCGAATTTATGAAAGAATTATCTCTTACTTTTTTGGTAGCTTAATTGAATAAAATATTAACTGCAAAATCAAAGGTGAAGATTTATTTTGACCCTAGAGGAATCAACTATTAAATTTATGAAGGAAAGACAATAATTGCCTTCAGTAAATTCACTAGTTTAATCCATATTGAGTCTCATTAATAGCTGTACATAAAAAAACCTCATCTCACAACTGGGATGAGATTGTTTGATTTGCCTAAGTAATTACTCGTACTTAATATTAGACAGTACTGACACTCAAGTATCGCATTTACACATATATCAAGCCGCCAGTGAAAGTTATTTATTACCCGCAAATAAAACAACCCCATCCCGCAAGTGAGATGAGGTTGGAAAGCTATCACTAAAACAGAATTCAGAAATAACTTTAATCAGCAATACCTTAGCCAATTTACGAGGGTTCAATGCCTGTAGAAACGGGATGAATACGCCCTAAAGAAGTAAGCTTGGCAAAAATCTGGGTTAATAAAATAGGCTCAGGCATTTCGGGAAGCATTTTTAAAATTTCACGAACATATCGAAAACCACGATAATGAGCCTTAAGATCAAGGATGCCGGAGTCGGGATTAAGGAGACGAAAATCCGCGAGAAGATGATGGGATAAGTTGACCATAAAGAATGCTAGATTAACAGCATTAGTTACAGCAGTTTGACTTAAGTTCATAAAATCTTCCAATCCCCAAAATTGCTTGGCATCTCGAAAATTGAATTCGATCTGAAAGCGCAGCTTGTAGTAGTCAATTATTTTCTCAAATGACAATTTCAGGTCGCTAGAAAATAGAATCACATGGCTGCAAGCATGAGTTTTAAGATTGGTTTTGACTAGAATAACTACATTCAGAGCTTGGGCAAATTCAATGTGTTGGAAAGTTGCTTGATAAATATCAGTTTGAATATCCTCATCAATGATACTTTTACATAAATACTTGTTAGGTATGTTATCGTAATCAATTTTATCTCCGTATTTACGACGTGAGCGCTGATCGGGATCAGGATTTTGATAAGGTATATATAGTGATGAATCGTAGCGAAGCTTAGAAATTATATGTAACTTAAGTTGACGAGCCATCTGCAAGGCATTATTGTTCCCAAAATGACCATCCAACACTAAGTAAGTCAGAGGAATAAATTTAGCTAATAACTTAAATAATGACTTAATCATCTTCTGAATTCGCAGTAATTCAGATGTGAGAACTACCTGAGTTTTATTCTTGGTTTTACTCCCCTTTGGTCGCCCACGTTTCTTTTTCTGCTTTAATTCTTTGGTTGGTGACGGGCTAGTTTTTTCTATATCGCTCTTTATGACCTGTTCTATCTGTATTGGAAATGAGTGCCTTTGCCCCACACTTACTAATGATAATGTAAAAAAAGATAGCCCTGATATAGGTTTGCTAACCAGGCTCGAAAAAAATCTATCCATCCCATAAGTTTGTTTTCCTGATTTACCTATTACAACTTCATCTCCAGCAAGCAAATACACTTCATTTGCACGGAACAAATGCTTGTGGAAAAATAGCCAAAATAACGTCGCCCAAGGTATTACTGTATGAAAGAATCTCAACATTGTCCGATAACTGCCACCAGTGCTTGTCCAACGAGAGATTCCCAACATCGTGACTCGTCCGCTCATCGCTAACATGGCCAGGATTATTTGGTTCAACTGCCGCATTGTTGTAGCGTTTATCTGCGGTAGCAGGCATTGTAAGAGTGATAGGATGTCGAACATGGGCGAATTGTAGTTTTTGAGTTGTCGTTTGGGAAGACAACAACTCTACTACAGAGCGCCCTCTCTCTTCATACTCTTGTTTTGGCAAAGGTATTGATCAGGTAACGAAGTTTAAAGAGTCAGAACTGAGAAGCAAAACAGTCTTTCTATCTGGCTTATAGAGTTAAGTTTTTTACTTCACTGAGTTACTTTCTGCAATAATTTGATCTATGCAAGACTTCATTTTTTCAGACACAGATCGTACATGGGGTTCTTTAAAAATGGAATTATGAATCCCAGAAATATCATAAATATCTACTCCCCCTAATGCCAATTTACCCCAACCCATTTTGGAATCAGCCTCTCGTTGTCCAACTACAAGACCATCTTCTGTTCGGAATACGGTTGCTTTACCTGAGTAAACTTTTAGAACATATTTTCTTAGCGCTTGTATAGTGGCATGTTCCACCATGTATTTCCGGTTGGAGTAAGGCAAGGGGCGACCAAGAATCAAGTGAAAGTGAAAGACAAACCGCCAAAGTATCTCTTTGATTTGATACTTAAACCGTTCTGTATTTCCTTTTACCTGATCAATAAGATAGTTAGATGCAATTGCTAAAAGACTCTTCCAATCACGAGAGGCTGGCTTTTGCAATGATAGAGATTCAGTATTTTTTGAGCCATAAGTATCAAATAGAACTAGCAAAGCTACTTCCTTACCTTGTATGGTCAATTGCCGAGCCATCTCGTAAGCAATTAAACCCCCAGAAGAGTATCCACCGATTAAATAAGGCTCATGGGGCTGAATAGTCTGGATTTGTTGAATGTAGTGCGCTGCCATGTCTTCAATTCGGGTGTAAGGAAGCTGTTTTCCATCTAACCCTTGTGGTTGTAGTCCATAAAATGGTTGATCTGATCCTAAATGCACAGCCAATTCACGGAAACGTAGAACTTCTCCACCCAAACCATGTACACAGAAGAAAGGAGGCTTAGAACCGTTGGGCTGAATAGCTACTAAAGATGACCAAGGAATTGATGTTTCAGATTTGACATCAGCTGTTGGTATCGCCGCAATCCCAGGTTTTGAGCATATTTCTCGCTCAAGAATATTAGCTAACTGCTCAATAGTTGGAGCTTGTAAAAGGATAGATAGAGCTAGATTTTTGCCTACTATCTTTTCAATCTGAGAAAATAGACGTACTGCCAGCAGTGAGTGTCCACCCAAATCAAAAAAGTTATCTGTTATTCCAATCGGATGAACTCCTAAAACATTTTCCCAGATTTCTGTTAATTGAAGTTGTAATGGATTTTCTGCTGTAGCAAATATTTTTTCTCTTTCAATATTAGTTGGATTGAGAGCAAGTAAGGCTTGACGATCAACTTGACCATTAGCATTCAACGGCAGAGAATCAACTATGACAAAGGTAGGCAACAAATGCTCAGGTAGCTTTTGCTGGAGAAAACTCAATAGTTGCTCACTCCCAATCGTCTCGTCTGGTTTAGGGACAAGATAAGCCACTAAATGTTTGTCCCCAGAAACATCTTCTCTGGCAATCACCGCAGCATTCTGCACGCCTGGATATTGATCCAAAATTGCCTCAATTTCTGTCAACTCAATCCGAAAACCGCGAATTTTAGCCTGATTATCTCGGCGGCCAATAAACTCAATATTACCGTCACTTAAGTAGCGTCCAAAGTCGCCACTTCTGTAAAGGTATGACCCGGATTCGCTGCTAAAGGGATTGGGGATAAATTTCTCAGATGTTAATTCGGGACGGTTAAAGTAGCGTTGTGCAACACCGATACCACTGATGTAGATTTCGCCAGTAACGCCAATTGGCAGGGGTTGCGATCGCCGATCGAGAATGTAGATTTGGGTATTAGCGATCGCTTTTCCGATAGGAATTTCTGACCGAGTGTTACTGGCTTCAGTGGCAGTTGCCGGATCGTAAACCGTGGCGGTTAAAGTTGTTTCTAGCGATCCATAGCCATTAAGCCAACGTACTTGCTTGCCAACTTTTTCTACCCAAGTTAAATAAGCATTACGTGAGACTTTTTCACCACCAACCACGACTAAGCGCAAGCTGACTGACAAGGTTTGTGGAGATAGAGACGGCTCTTTAACTAACTGATGCCAAAAATACGTAGGTAGATTAACAACGGTAATCTGTTGTTGAGCAATGAATGAGAAAAACTGCGCTGTCGATTGTAGCTCTTGAGACTGGAGAATTACAGTAGCACCAGCAATCCAAGTGGGAAACAATGATTCTATAAAAGAATTGTAAGTGATACTAGGTAAAAGTAGGAGGCGATCGCTCTGGGTCAACTCCCAAGTATCACTGATTGCTAGGCTGTGGGTGACGAGATTACGGTGGGTAATGGCTATACCATTGGGTTTTCCATTGCCGCCGGACACATACATCACACAGGCGATAGTCTGCTCTGTGGTATAGTAATCTTGATTTTCTGTTGTGTGTAGTGCGATACCTTTCCAATCATCATCTAAACAGATAACTTGTACCTGATGCTCAGAGAACTTCTCAACTAATGAGCTTTGGCTTAACACTATGGATATTTGGGCATCTTTTAAAATGAAAGACAGACTATCTTGCCCAGATGTCGGAGCTATGGATACGTAAGTTCCCCCAGCTTTCAAAATACCCAACAGCCCCACAATCATCTCTAGCGAAGGCTCTACGTAAAGACCGACGAGTACCCCCGATTTTACCCCTAGAGTTTGCAAATAGTCGGCTAATTGATTTGCACGCTGGTTGAGTTCCTGATAGGTTACTTGCTGATTTTCAAAACTTACTGCAATATTATCTGGAGTTCGTTTAGCTTGAGCCTCAAACCATTGATGGATACAAGTATTCTGGGGATAATCAGCTTGTTTGCCATTCCAGTCAACCAATAATTGATGCTCAGGTGCTGTCAACAGAGGTAATTCAGATATCGGCTGATCGGGATTAGCAACAATACCTTCAAGTAAAGTTTTGAAGTGTCCCAACATTCGCTCTATGGTACTGGCATCAAACATCTCGGCATTGTAATCAAATACCATGCCCAGACCATTATCCTGTTCCCGCAAGACTAATGTCAGATCGTATTTGGTTTTACCATGATAGATGTAACCAAATAGAGAAGTAATAGTCAAATCAGGTAGTTGCAATGCTCCCATACCACGACCATTTGACCAAGGAGGATTGAGGGAGAACTTTACTTGAAATAAAGGCGAACTGTTCCGACTTTGTTGTTCTGGTCTAAGTTCTTCAATTAGTCTCTCAAATGGTAAGTCTTGATGGGTATAAGCCTCTAAGCAATCCTTACGCACGCGGTCTAACAATTGTCGAAAAGTTGGATTTCCTGCTAAGTTACCCCGCATTACAAGAGTATTAGAGAAAAATCCAATCAGCCGCTCGGTTTCTACTTGTCCCCGACTTGCACTTGCAAAGCTAATCAGTAGGTCTTCTTGTCCAGAATAACGGTAGAGCAATAGCTCAAACACTGTCAGGAGAGTCATGAAGAGGGTAACACCCCATTTTTGACTCAGGTCTGTCAGAGCATGGTTCAGCGTCTTTGATAGCAGCAGGGCACCGCGATCGCCTCGATATGTCTGCACACCATGAGGACGCGGATGATCGTAAGGTAACTCAATGATCGGTAAATTGCCTTCTAGCTTTTGCTTCCAGTAGTTTACCTGTGACTCTAAAACCTCTCCTTGGAGCCACTGATATTGCCAATTGGTAAAATCGGCATACTGCACTGGTAAAGGAGTTAAGGGAGAAGCTTTTCCCGCCGACAATGCTTTATAGATGGTAGTGAAGTCTTGATAAAATATATCGGAAGAAGCTCCATCACAAACTATGCAGTGCATATTCCAGATTAGCAGATGCTCGCGATCGCTCAACCGCAGTAGCAGCAACCGCAAAATCGGCCCATTAGCGAGATCAAAGGGTTGATGAGCTTCTTTAGTTGCCAGTAGGAGAGCTTCAGCCTCTCTTTTTTCATCTGGTACTTGCCGCAAGTCAATTATTGGCAGCGTCAAGGAAACATCGGTGGCAATGACTTGAGTGGGCTTGCCATTCACGGCGGGAAAAGTTGTCCGCAGAACTTCATGGCGACGGACGACTTCTCTTAAACTTTCCTCTAGAACAGCAACATTGAGATTCCCCGTAAAACGCACCACAACGGGCATATTATTTGAGGAACTATTAGGTTCAAATTGATGCAGGAACCATATCCGTTGCTGACCAAAGGAAAGCGGCAAGTTGCCATTTCGTTCACAAGCGACAATTGGGGGAATCTGTGAACTGGCAGCTGTAGTAATTTGTTTTAGAAAGTTGATGATTTCGGCTTTTTGAGTTTTTAACTCGGTGAGCAATTCTGGTGTGAGACTGTCTTTTGCTGCCCGATAGCGTAAGCGTTGGCTATGCCCGCCGCAGGCATCGCCCTCTAACCAAAGTTTGACATCGCGCTGACGTAGTTCAGAGAGTAGTTCATCTAATGTTTTCATAGCTCACCTTCTTCATAATCATCAGCGGTTTCACTATCAGCAGCCTGAACACCTTGGGTTGCCCAACGCAGAGTTTCCACTCGTTCAGCCAAATCTGCTACCGTTGGCAATTCAAATAAATTGGACATGAGAATTTCTACTTGCAAGGCTTGGCGCAATCGAGAAACCACTTGAATTCCTAGTAGAGAATATCCACCTAGTTCAAAAAAGTTGTCGTAAATCCCAACCTGCCTGACATTTAAAACCTGTGTCCAGATATCTGCAATCTGCTGCTCAATGGGAGTGCGGGGCGCTACATAATTTGCTTCCAGTTCTGGACGGAAAGAATCAGGCTTTGGTAGTGCCCGACGATCAACTTTGCCGTTAGCATTTAGCGGCAAGGCTTCCAGTGCCATAAAAATCTTGGGCACCATATATTCAGGAAGCTGCTGTTTTAAGAATCGACGTAACTCGGAGATTATTTGCGGGCTATCTTGACCAGTTTCTGCTACAAAATAACCAACCAATACTTTCTCACCAGGAGCATCTTCTCGAACAATTACTACCGCTTCTTTTACTGCCGGATATTGCAAAAGTGCAATTTCAATTTCACCCAATTCTATGCGGAAACCGCTCACTTTTACCTGATTGTCAATCCGACCCAGGTATTCAATCTTTCCATCTGGCAAATAGCGAGCTAAGTCTCCACTTTTATATAAGCGTGATTGAGAATCTGAGCTAAAGGGATTGGCAATAAATCTTTCAGCAGTCAAATCCGGGCGATTGAAATATTCTCGTGCTAAACCATCGCCACCAATATACAACTCACCTGTGATTCCAATTGGGACGGGTTGTAAATGGGAATCTAATATATAAACTTGGGTATTAGCAATGGGGCGACCAATAGGAATAGAAGCCCCTGGCTTTAGTGGTGCTGTAATCTCATAACAGCAGGTAAAAGTTGTACTTTCTGTCGGACCGTAACCATTAATTAGTTTACAGTTTTCTACTGTGTTGATAAATTTCTGAACATGGGTAACGGATAAAACATCGCCACCTGCTAACAGTTGACGTAAGGGTTTTAAAGCATCAATTTTTTCATCAACTATTAGATGGAATAAACCCGCCGTTAGCCATAAGGTTGTCACCTGATATTGCTGAATAAATTGCCCTAATTCGTCTAAAGATGGCGTATGGGGAGGGAATATTATTAGTTTTCCACCATTAAGCAAACAACCCCAAATTTCAAAAGTTGAAGCATCAAAAGAGATAGGGCTAATTTGCAGAAAAACTTCTTTGTTAGTGATGCTTACATAGTTAGTTTCTTTGACTAATCTAACTACACCTTGATGGATAACACTAACACCTTTGGGCTGACCTGTAGAACCAGATGTGTACATTACATAAGCCAAGTTGTCAGCCTTGACATTACTAATTAAGTTCTCTGGCGTTGCTTGGTTGATAGTATCCCAGTCAGTATCTAGACAAATTACATTTGCTGCGTGAGCAGGTAGTTTGTTAATTAACTGTTTTTGGGTCAACAGTAATTTGATCTGGGTGTCTGAAAGCATGAAAGCCAAACGTTCTTGCGGATACCCCGGATCTAGGGGGATGTAAGCTCCACCTGCTTTCAGAATCCCTAAAAGACCTACCACCATTTCTAAGGAGCGATCAACGCAGATTCCCACAAGAACATCTGCACCTACTCCTAATGTTTGCAGGTATTGCGCTAATTGGTTGGCGCGAATATCTAACTCTCGATAAGTAAGTTGTTGTTCTTGAAATACCAACGCCACAGCATCAGGGGTGCGTTCTACCTGCTCCTCAAATAACTGATGAATGCATTTATGTTGGGGATAGTCTGTTTGTGTCTGGTTCCATGTTGCTAATAACTGTTGCTCTACTGCTGGTAAAATTGGCAATTTAGCAATACTTTGATTGGGGTTAGCAACTATACCCAATAACAAAGTTTCAAACTCTGCCATCCGGTGGCGAATAGTGTCAGCGTCAAATAAATTAGTGTTGTACTGACATTCCAGGGTCATCTGACCACGTAATTCCGTAGCATTGATGAAGAGTTCAAAATTCTCGAAGGAACGGGGGTTAGAGAAAAATTCTACTTCTAACCCAGTGAAGGGGAGTTTATCACTGTCTAAACCCTGATCGATATTAAATGTAATGGGAACTAAGGGAATACGGCTAGAATCTCGTGCCAAAACTAATTTTTTGACCAGACTACCAAAGGTAAATTGTTGATGATCGTAAGCATCTAAGACAGCCGATCGCCGCGATCGCAAATAGTCGCTGAAAGATTTTTCGCCATCAATCTGGCTACGCAATGGTAATAAGTTTACACAGTGCCCTACGAGATTATATTGCCCCAACGCAGCTTGTCCGGCGGCTGGAATACCAACAACCAAGTCGTTTTGTCCCGTCAGACGGTGCAGCCAAACCTCAAATCCTCCCAGGATAGTAGTCATAAAGCTACAACCGAGTTTTGTCCCTAGTTGTTTGAGGTTAGCAACTAGTTCGGGACTTAAATGCCAATCTTCGCGGGCAGCATTAAAGGTTCTGAGTGGTGGACGGGGGCGATCGCTGGGGAAATCTACAACAGGTACAGAGTCAGCGAATTGTTCCAACCAATATTGTTCTGTGGCGATCGCTTCTGGACTATCCGCCTCTTCTTCCTGCACAATCGCATATTCACTTAAATTGTCTGGTTCTTCTAATTCAGGAACAATACCCTGTTGCAAGCCAGAATAAAGTTTACCCAAATCTGGCATCAGCACTGCCCAAGACCAACCATCACAAATAATATGATGGGCTGTCAAAGTAGCTAGATGCTCCTGCGCCTGCAATTTGACAATTTTTGCCCGAAATAGCGGCCCATGTTCCAAATCAAAAGGTTGCTCTACCTCTTGCCGCAAGATACTAGCTAATTTTTCCTGTTGTTCTTGTGGTTCTGAGCTGGAAAGATCAATAATAGGGATTTCAATTTGCCGAGAAGCAACAATGCAGAGTGTATTGCCATCGGTGCTAAAAGTTGTCCGTAGTGCTTCATGACGTTGTACTAACTTTTCCACCGCAGACTGGAAAACTTTGACATCAAGTTCGCCTTTTAGTCGCAGAGATTGGGACTCGTTATAAGCACAATTGGCAGCATCCCCCATTTGTACAGAAGCCCAGATTTCTTTTTGTGATTCTGTGGCAGGGGCGGTTAGAAGTAATTCTCCATCTGCAAATGGATCAAAATCAACCGCAGTTAAACTGGATTGGTAATCTACAGGTAATAAGCTCATAAAATTCTCTTATTTTCTCAGTTTATTCAAAGTAAAATTTAATTTTTTCTTGGAAAAGCATTGGCATTTAAATTCATTGTTTAGCCAAGATTGTAGACTTTAAATAATTACGCATCGGAACCTCTACAAATCTATATGTCAATGATGCAGCCAATATGATAATCATAAGAAATACTCCTAAAGATGTCAAGGCTCCATATTCTGTGAATCCTTTGCCAAAAGCATGGTGGAATTTATAAATCCATAATGTTTTTAACAATTCTTGAACAAACCAATGAACCATGTAAATCGAGTAAGATATAGTCCCGAAATACAGCATCAACCTTGAATTTAAAAATTTTGATATTACACTATTATTTTTGATAGATACAGCTAAAATTAGGAGAGAAAAAGCTGGTAAAATTAGCCAATCATGAAGACTACGCCAATAAGTCCAGTAGTAATTCATAATCAGAATTATCCAAGTTATAGCTATAATTGCTAGTAAGTTAAGATTAAAATAATTTCTATAATTACCTCTGCGATAAATTTTATAAGTTATAATGCCGAGTATGCACTCTAGCCCGCACCTAGCTATGGAAGGTATGCCAATAATACTATCTAAATTTCCACGGGTAAAAGCGATTAGTAATAATATACTGAAGAGAGCAAAAACATAAATTTTTAAATCATTTTTCTCGTTATTTCGTAATAACAAAAATAAGAGAAATGGAAATACGCAATAAATAACAAACTCTACACTAATTGACCAAGCTGGCTCATTCCAATAAGTATCGCACCAAAATAAAGGTGGGCAATTTAAGTCGAATGCTTGGAGAAGGAAAATATTAGCAAAAAGGGCAGTTAAATTAAATTTGCCAGTAAAAGCAGAATTATTTAGTAGAAATATTTTTAAAATTTCTAATCCGATGAATAGAGATAGAATAAATATATGTAGAGGATAAATTCTGGCAAAACGCGACAATAAATATGAACGATATTTAGATGAATTAACTTTTAATGAAAAATCTTCAATATAAACGTGGGTCATGATAAAACCACTCAGAATGAAGAAAAAATCAACCCACAAATATCCATTACGAAAAAAATTGCTATATGCTGATAAAGTTGAACCAGTTTTAGGTAAAGTGTAATATGAGAAATGATGTACAACAACAACCAAAGCTGCAATACCGCGCAGAGCGGTGAGCGAATTGATTTGGTTATACATTGATATTTTTGGCATTGAATTATCTCAAGAATATAAACAGTTAGATATTTTTAGGATAATCTTGATGGTTTTATGAGATTTTTGAAATACAAGTTGTTCACCCAATTATGGTTTTGGTGAGCATTGCCCACACTATTTATAAAAATCATTTTGCTATATCAAATCTGTCAAAAGTTTAGCTTCTAATTTCTACTATTATCTTGTTAGGGTTTACTTGAACTAGGTTTAATTAGATTATCAGTTAATATAAAAAGCCCTAATCGATGAGTATTTAATATTTGCAAACACAGTGAATTTTTGGTGTTGCTGAATTGGAGTAGGAATTGACATTTTTTGATATGACTTCATACTTGCAATCAGCAACGCCAATTTTTTAAAGCACTTAGGAAACACTTGCAACTTGTAAATATTTCCCAGGTCGCTCGGTATCGGGGATATACCAGGCGGGGTTGCCTTGGGGATCGCGTCCTAATTTGGCATTAGGTTGCGGAGGACGATTACGTAGGCTGTTATTAGTAACTTCGCTGTTTGTTACTTCTATGGGCGGTGCAGACAAAAAGCCAGCAGACTGCATTTCGGCAATACTTTCTTTAAAGGCTGCCATTACAAAAGCTAGATCGGCTTCGGAATGGGCTGT